>PBOU01000041.1 GCA_002724415.1 Planctomycetaceae bacterium | reverse complement strand
CTGAAGGAAGACCTGGGGGTCAGCAACACCGAACTGGGGGTGATGGACACCCTGTTTGGAGCAACCTATTTCGGGGCACAGTTTCCGACGGGGTTGTGGGGTGACGTGGCGGGTGTGCATTGGTTGCTGGGCGGGCTGATCCTGTTGTGGTCGGTTTCGCTGGCGCTGCACGCCTGGGCTCCGAATCAACCCGTTCTCTACGCGGCACGGGCACTACTTGGTGCGGGGCAGGCAGGCGTGTTCTCCCTGATCGGTCGATTGACCAGGTCGTGGTTTCCCGAGAGCGTCCGCACCACCGCTCAGGGTTGGATCGGGGTGTCGGCCGGTCGGATTGGCGGGCTGTCGGCCAACCTGCTGCTGATGACCGTGATGATCGGGATCATGGGGATGAAATGGCAACAGGCAATCTACATCCTGGCCACCGTCGGGGTGACTCACGGGTTGGCCTTCCTGCTGTTGTTCCGCAATTCACCCGCCAATCATCCGTGGGCCAACCAGGCCGAAGCCGACCTCGTCATTGAACCGGGCCAGGAGCAGGAAAAACCGCTCAAGCTTCGCGACTTGGTGTCCCAGATGAACCGTCGCTCGATTCTCAATCTCGTCGCGGTCAATGCGTCTTCGACCTTCAGTACGATCGCCGACCACATCTACTCTCACTGGATTCCGTTGTTCCTGGTTGCCGAGTACCAGTTGAAGTACAAGGAGATGGGCATCTATTCCGCCCTTCCCCTGCTGGGCGGAGCCACCGGTGGAATCGTCGGTGGGTTTCTCAGCGACTGGCTGATCCGCAAGACCGGCAGCCGTCGCTGGATTCGCAGCCTGGTCGGCCTCACGGGGAAAATGCTGGCCGCGATCACCCTGGCCTCTGCGATCGTTTTTTTCTACGACGACCCCTATGTCTTTTGCGGCATGCTGTTTGTCGTCAAGTTGTTTGCCGACATCAGCCTGACGTCTCGATGGGGAACGATCACCGACATTGGAGGCCGGGCCACAGCATCGGTGTTTGCCTTCAATAACTCGGTGGCCAGCCTGATCGTCATGGGGATCCCCACCGTCTACGGGTACCTCTCCGACGCGCACGGTTGGCGAGTGGTCTTCTGGGTGGCCTGTGCCTCCTACGTGGCCTGTGCGCTGACGTGGTTGCTGGTCAACTGCACGATTCCGGTGCTGGCCAACGACCGAGACCCGGACACGTCGAGCGAGTCGCAGTGAGCACCGTGATCACGTTGGAACCGATCAGATCAGTTCCCGGACCAGTTCCTCGGGAACCGCGTCGATGAGTTCGACGTGGCCCATCCGGCTGGGCAGGACAAACCGCAACTGGCCGCCGGTGGTTTTCTTGTCGAGCCGCATTCGGCCCAGCATGTCATCGGAACCGTGATCTGTGGGNGCGGCGACCGGCAGCCCCAGTTGTTCGAGCAGCCGGATTTGNCGNTCGGTTGTCTGNNAATCNATCCGTCCCAGTCGTTCGGCCAGCCGGCTNTCCTGGATCATTCCGATCGANACNGCNTCCCCNTGCAGCAGTTCGCCGTAACCGGCCAGGGCCTCGTAGGCGTGGGCGAAGGTGTGGCCGTAGTTGAGCACGGCCCGCAGNCCGGTCGTCTCGCGTTCATCCTGTCCGACCACCTCGGCCTTCAATTCGCAACTGCGGGCGACCACGTGGGCCAGNACGCCNGGGTCNCGTGCGGCCAACTCGGTGACGTGCTGNTCGAGATAGCCAAAGAACTCCTCGTCGAGGATCACGCCGTACTTGACCACCTCGGCCAGCCCGCTGCGGTAGTCACGTTCGGGCAGTGTCTCGAGCGTGGCGGTGTCTACCAGCACACCGGCGGGCTGGTGGAAGGCACCGATCAGGTTCTTGGCCTGCGGATGATTGACGGCGACCTTGCCGCCGACTGAACTGTCCACCTGGGCCAGCAGCGTGGTGGGGACCTGGACAAAGCGAATGCCCCGGGCGTAGGTGGCCGCGACAAAACCCGCGGCGTCACCGACCACGCCCCCGCCGACGGCCACCACCAGCGTGGAACGGTCGGCTGGCAGAGAGACCAGCGAGTCGAACATCGACTGGGCCACCGCGAAGGACTTCGAGAGTTCTCCGGGTTCGAGCACGTGCAGACCCACCAACCATCCGTCGGTTTCGAACCCCGCTGCGACGATCGCGGCGTGGGAATCGGCGAGATGGGCATCGGTCACGATCAGTGCCGATCCTGGCGTGTCCAGCCCACACCACCGACGGCATCGTGTCGATGTCTCGGCCAGCAGGCCATGATCGATCACGATGTCGTAGCTGCGGTGAGCCAGGGAAACGTGGACGGTGGGCATGGGAGGACTCAGTCGGTTTCGTGCCGTTGGTTCCAGGGAATCGGCATGGAGGGTTCGGGCTTTTGCTCGCGATGCCGTGTGTCGCGGCGACGGTCGCGGAAGTAATCGACGAAACGACACAGCTGCTTGACGGCTTCCTCGTAGGCCTGCTGGCCCTTCTCGACCGATCCTTTTTCAGCGTCGCCCAGGACACCGGTTTCCGAGTAACTGCTGGTCCAGGAAATCAGTGAGCCGGGGCCGGCGGCAAACAGGTCAACCCAGTTGAAGTCGTTGTCCTCGTCATTCATTTTGATCGTTCCGCTTTGGATCTTGTCCTTGCGGACGTCATCCTCGGACAGGTAGAGGTACAGCGACGTTTCAAGCTCGCCAGCGTGTGAACAGCCGCCGGGAAACTTGCTCTCGCGCCACCCGGGCAGGAAGTCCTTGTCGACGGTCAGCAGGTTCCACCACGCCACCAGGATGCACTCGGCATCGGTTTCCAGGTTGGTTCGCCGGGCGGCCAGGTCGAGATTGGGCATGTTCGAGCCGTGGCCGTTGAGCAGGATGATTTTCTTGAAGCCGTGGTAGGCCAGTGACCGGGTGACGTCGGTCACGCCCCGAATGAATGTCTCGTAATTGGTGTTGATCGTGCCGGGGAAGTCCATCACGTGTCCGGTGTAGCCGTAGGAAACCGTNGGCAGGACCAGGACCTTCTCGGGCATCGCCTCGCCGCAACCNCGGGCGACTCCGCCAGGACAGACCAGGTCGACATCCAGTGGCAGGTGGTGTCCGTGCTGTTCGACTGCACCGCATGGCAGGATGCAGACCTGGCGAGATTCGACCGCGTCATTGATTTCCGGCCAGGTCAATTTTTCGTAACGGTACTCGGTTTCAGCTCGACTGCTCATCTCCGTCTCCAGTTGTATGTCGCCGGGCTCTTGCGGCTGGTTTGTCCATCTTCGAGAATCGAGTGACCAACCTCGCGTCCCTTTTCATTTTGGCTGGCCCGTGCCATGTCCGCCAGCGACCTCACCTCCGCCGAATCAGCTGAAGCCACCGTGTCGATCAAGCATATCCTGATCGGCACCGCCGGNCACATCGACCATGGCAAAACCCGGNTGGTCGGGAAGTTGACCGGCGTGGACACCGACCGGTTGCCCGAAGAGAAAGCCCGGGGCATTTCCATCGACCTGGGGTTTGCTCACTGGCAGGCCGAGGGTTTCCAGTTCGGGCTGATCGATGTGCCGGGACATGAGAAGTTCGTCAAGAACATGGTGGCCGGAGCGACGGGCGTCAACGTGGCATTGCTGGTGATCGCTGCCGACGACGGGGTGATGCCCCAGACNCGCGAGCACCTGGAGATCATGGACCTGTTGCAGATCGGCACCGGCGTGGTGGCAATCACCAAGACCGACCTGGTGGAACCGGATTTTGTCGAGTTGGTGGAAGCGGAAATCGAGGAAACGCTCGTGGGCACCTTCCTGGAAGGTGCCCCGGTTGTGCCGGTGTCCTCCGAGACCGGCGAGGGGATCGAGACATTGAAGTCGACCCTGCTGGAGGCCGCTCGCGGTGTGACGTTGCCCGAGAGCGAGCCGGTGTTCCGGATGCCGGTGGATCGGGCCATTTCGTTGCCCGGCCATGGCACGATCGTTACCGGCAGCGTGATCAGCGGGCAGGTGCGGTCCGGGGACACGTTGGAATTGTGGCCGGAAGGTCGAGAGGTGCGGGTTCGCAGCGTGCAGAACCACGGGTCCGATTCGGACGATGCCGGGGTGAGACAGAGGACGGCGATCAACCTGGCCGGTGTGAAGTACGACGAGGTCTCCCGGGGAGTCGAACTGGCCACCGCGGGATTGTTGCAACGCACCCGTCGCTTGCTGGTGGACCTGAAACTGCTGTCCAGTTCCCCGTTGCAATTGAAGGACCGGATGGAGTTGAACCTGCACCTGGGTACNCGGGAGGTTCCGGCCCGAGTGATTCTCAAGGGACAGGTGTTGAAGCCCGGTGAGCGTGCGTATGCCGAGTTGCGGCTGGCCGAGGACATTGTCGCCGCACACGCTCAGAGGTTCATCCTTCGCCGGGTGTCGCCGGCACTGACAGTCGGTGGTGGTCGTGTGCTGGACCCATGGTTGCCGGTGGGCAAGCGGGTCCGAGACCTCCAGGCTGCCGGNGCAGCTCTTGACCAGCCCGACGAACGGGCCCGGCTTTCAGGGCTGGTTGCCAACCTGGACGACATTCCCGAGACACCGTTGGCGGCGTTGTGGCGCGCGGGTGTTGGCAGCCGTCGTTACGAAGAACTGGTCGCTGAACTGACGGCTGATGGGACAATCATTCACGTCGGTGATGGGGACCGGCGAATCCCGATCCACGCGCAACGGCTCGAGGCGTTGGCCGGGACGGTGATGAAGACGATCCGGGAGGAACTTGAGAAACGCCAGCCGCGACGGACATTGCCGCGAGCCACGATCGTGTCGGCTTGTCGAGAGATCATGCGGCCGGTGTTGCTGGAGGCGGTGATGNCNCACCTGNTCTCCTCGGGNGAACTNGTNNCCACCGGNNGCAACCTNGGNCCNGCNGATGCCCAGGTNCANNTGACCAAGGCCCAGCGAGCCGCCCGGGACACACTGCTGGAACAGGTTCAGTCAGCCGGATTGACTCCGCCCACCTTCAAGGAACTTGGCGAATTGCTGGGGCAGCCGCGTGATGGGTTGCAGGCCCTGTTGGCGCTGTGCGTTGACGAGGGGCTGGTGGTGGCTGTTTCCGAGGACCTCCACTTTGCTCCCACCGCTATTGAACAAGGACGCGGTGTCTGTGCAGACGTGTTTGCCGAGGAGAGCGAGGTGACCATGTCGCAATTGCGCGAGGCATGGGGGATCAGCCGCAAGTTCGCGGTGCCGTTGTGCGAATACTATGACGAGATGGAAATCACGGTGCGGCAGGGGAACGTTCGTGTCGCGGGCCCGAAGTTGGCCGTGGAACTGGCCTGAGAAAATCAAGCAATGAGTGGTGCGGTTTGAAGGAACCAGAGAAGTGAACACGTCTCACCAGGAATTGTTGCGGACATTGCCCCCGGTCGGTGAGTTGATCGAGGATGAGCGGCTGGCCGGATTGGTGGCCGAGTCGGGNCGGGAGGCGGTTGTCGAATGGACCCGTGTGTCGCTGGACGACGCGCGNGNGTGGTTGTTGTCGACAGCCACTGACGAGGATGATGTGTCCCGCGAGTCGCTGGGCGAACTCGTGATTGCCGGAGTGATCCGGCAGTTCGAGCNGGCCGGGTTGCGTCGTTTTGAGCGGGTCGTCAATGCCACCGGCGTGGTGTTGCACACCGGACTGGGGCGGTCGCCGTTGTCGTCCGCCGCGCGGGACGCGCTGGATGAACTCGGTGGGGCCGGCAACGTCGAGGTGGATCTGGAGACGGGCGAACGCAGGTATCGCGGGCACCAGTTGCAGGCGGCCTGGCAGGCGCTGTGCGGTGCCGAGGATTCGGTGGTGGTCAACAACAACGCCGCAGCCACCCTGTTGACCTTGCAGGCATTGTGTGCCGGGCGCGAGGTGGTGATTTCGAGAGGACAGCTGATCGAGATCGGCGGGTCGTTCCGGTTGCCTGAGATCTTCAAGCTTTCCGGTGCAGTGCTTCGCGAGGTTGGGACAACCAATCGCACCACAGTGGCTGACTACGCCGCCGCCATCGGTCCTGAAACCGCCGCGATCATGCACGTNCACACTTCAAACTACAAGGTGGTCGGCTTCACCGATTCACCCGGTATCGACCTGCTGGCGCCGTTGGCTCATGAACACGGCCTGGTTGCCATAGATGACATTGGCAGTGGTGCGATGGTCGACGTGTCACGGTTTGGATTGCCGTCCGAGCCGACGTTCAGCGACAGCCTGGCCTCCGATGCCGACGTGGTGCTGGGGAGCGGCGACAAGNTGCTGGGGGGNCCCCAGGCCGGGATTATCCTGGGCAAGAGCCGGTACGTCGAACCGATCCGGCAATTTCCCCTGGCCAGGGCGGTGCGGGTTGGCAAGCTCACGCTCGCCGCGTTGACAGCAACATTGGATTCCTACCGTCGTGGCGAGGCNATTGCCGAGATCCCGGTGCTGAGATTGTTGGCTGCCAGCGAAACGGAACTGGCCGACCGTGCCAACGTGTTGAAAACCGAGTTGGACCAGCTCACGGGAGTGGCCACCGAAGTTTTGCGTGAAAAGGCCCTGGTTGGCGGTGGGTCACTGCCGGGAGCGGAGATGCCCACGGCGGTGCTGGCCGTGCANTTGGACGGCGTGTCCGCCGACGACCTGGCACTGAGCTTGCGGACCGGGCCGGTGCGGATGTTCACTCGAATTCAGCACGATCGCGTGTTGGTGGATCTTCGCAGCGTTCTTGCCGAAGAGGATCCCCTGGTCATCCAGGCGTTGATCGCAGCGATTCCGTCGACGTGATGTGGCCGCGGNCACCGTTGATGTGGGCCCGCGCTGGAGTCCCTCGCGGCGTCGGAGTAAGCTGGTGATCCTCTGGCATGACGACCTCAACTGCCGAATCCCCTCTCGCTCCCGGAGATCAACTCGATGAAGACGCGCCACCTGCTGGTTGCTGTTGCGATCCTGGCCACAACGGCCCTGTCGACAAACGCCCAGAATGCCAAGACCTCGTTTCTCGACGCCAAATCTGCCGGACCGGATTTTGCCGTCCAGGGAGAGTATGTCGGAACGATCGGCAAGCAACGGAAGTTGGGGATCCAGGTGATCGCTTTGGGCAAGGGGAATTTCGACGCGGTGTTGTACGCCGGCGGGTTGCCCGGAGCCGGCTGGGATGGCAAAACCAAGACGAAACTCAAGGGGGCGACGTCTGGCGGTAAGGTCACTTTCAAGGGCCGGAATTTCACGGGTGGCGTGGCCGGTGGAACGTTCAGCGGCACGGCCGACGACGATGTCGCGTTCTCAGCGAAGAAAGTGATCCGGAAGTCACCCACCCTGGGAGCAAAGCCACCCGAGGGAGCGGTGGTGCTCTTTGATGGCACGACGGCAGAACATTTCCAGGGAGGCAAACTGGAGGCCGGCAAACTGCTCAACGTGGGCGTTCGCTCCAAGCAGAAGTTTGGCAGTTTCACGTTGCACCTGGAGTTTCGGACACCATTCATGCCTTACGCCCGCGGTCAGGCTCGCGGCAACAGCGGCATGTACCTGCAGGACCAATACGAGTGCCAGGTCCTGGACAGCTTTGGGCTCGCAGGACTCGACAATGAGTGTGGTGGCATCTACAAGGTGGCCCGTCCGAAGGTCAACATGTGTCTGCCTCCATTGAGTTGGCAGACCTACGATGTGAATTTCACGACGGCAAAATTGGACAAGGCGGGCAAGATCGTCTCCCCGGCTGTCACCACGATTCGTCACAACGGCGTGGTGATTCACGAGAAACTGTCGCTGAAAGTCACCGCCGGTGGCGGACAGAACAGCGGCAAGGCCGGCTCGCTGTTCCTGCAGAACCACGGTGACCCGGTTCGATTCCGCAACATCTGGGTTGTCGAGACCAAGTAGGCGACACCGGGGCNCGTCCCTTCTCGAATCAGTTCATGCGGAGTTGGCATCATGGCCCACGTTGCGAACACTCTGACCACCAAAGACCTGCGGGAACGTGTGGGGCAACTGCCCCGCTACCAACTGGGGCACCTGCCCACGCCCCTGGAGTTTCTGCCCCGGTTCTCCAAGGCGATCGGTGGCCCGCCGATCTATATCAAGCGAGACGACTGTACNGGCCTGGCTTTTGGAGGCAACAAGACTCGGCACAACGAGTTCCTGATCGCCGATGCACTGGAGAAGGAAGCCGACCTGGTGGTCTGGGGTGCGGGCGTTCAGAGCAACAACTGTCGCCAGACGGCTGCGGCGTGTGCCAAGGCCGGCCTGGATGTTCACCTTGTGCTGGGGCGGGGCAAGCCGGCCGACGGGCCGGATCTGATCCAGGGCAACCTGTTGCTGGATCACCTGGTCGGGGCTCATGTCGAGATCATTGATGGACAGGTGGGGCCGGAGGTCGACGCGAGGATTCTCGAGGTGGCGGCCGAGCACCGCCAGCAGGGACGCAACGTATACGAGTGGGACCGGTACACGGTGAAGAGCCTGGCGGCGGTGAGCTACGTCCTGTGCCTGGTCGAGATCATCGAGCAGGCGGCGGAAGACGATCAACTGGAATCCCATTCCGACGGTTGGTCGCCCCAGGCCGTTTATGGGTGTTCGGCCGGATCGACCGGGGCGGGCATGGTTCTGGCTGCCGCGGCCATGGGGGCGGATTACCCGGTGCGGCACGTGGCCCCGATTGTCTGGCCATGGGACACCCGGGCCGACATGGCCAAGATCGCGACCGAGGCCGGTGCCCGGATTGGTGTGGACGCTTCGTTTGAAGGTGCCGACATCGAATTGTTCGANGACTTTGTTGGACCGGGTTATGGTGAGGTCACTCCGGGGTGCCTGGAGGCGATGGCGGTGTTGGCGCGGACCGAGGGAATCCTGGTCGATCCGTCCTACAGCGGCAAAGCCCTGGCCGGCCTGATTGATCACATTCGTACCGGCCGGTTGGACCCCGAGGAGCCNGTGGTCTTCGTGCACACCGGTGGGACCCCGGCACTGTTTGTCTACAACGAGGTGCTCGCCGAACAGATCGCGGCCCGGTCACTGTCACAGAAGAGCACCGGCTGACCAGTTGCGGCCGCTAGAGCTTCGGGAGTGCCGGTGGTTTTGGCGGTGGAGCGGGCCTTGGCGGCGGGGTGTTTTTTCTGTTCTTGTTCGCGAAGAGCACCCTCGGGCGATTGGGAGTGGCTGCCGCTCTTGGACGCCCTGGTCGCCGTTGTACAGGTGGCACGTATCGCTGGATCACCCGCAACCCGAGCGGATCCTTGAGTTCCCGGGCAGCCATCACGGCGAACGGTGTTCCCGGGGCCTCGTTGACGACCTTCTCGAGCCATCCGGTCGCCTCGCGGGCAATCTTCTTGAGCGGGGCGGCGTAGTTCAGCTTGTCGTCGGGCCGAAAGATCCAGTGATTGGACTTGCTGCCGACATCTTGTGGTGTCAGGTCGTTCTTCAACTGGGCACAGGCGTAGTTGTACTCCATGCACCGCACCTTCTGTGCCAACAGCCGCCCGTAGGCCAAGGCGAAGGCGACTCGCCAGCGTGGTGAGAGTTCGGTGTGGTAGGCCTGCTCGATTCCTCGCGGAAACGCTTGAAGAATCTGGTTGATCATCAACGCACTCTCGGCCACCGATTTTTGGGCATCGCTGGCCACCTGCTTGAAGTTGCCCGGTGTGACCCGGATGTCCAACCGGGGTGTGCTATTGGCCTGGAATTGTCGGCTGGCCATCGAGGCGTTGTAGACGGCCATTCGCAACGGATGTTTTGCAATGTCCTTGAGACAGTCGGCTGGTGAGGAGTACTTGTAATCCGGTTCGAAGGGCCGCATGGACGCGGCGTCGAAGTGTCCGATCGGAGCCAGTCCGGCCATCGTTGTCATGTTGGACATGAAGTAGATGCCGCCGGTCTCGGTGACCATCCGGGCCAGAGCGTAGGGCGCNAATCCGGAGGAGAGTGGGGGACGATTGTACTGTGGACCACCGAACCAGAAGGGCAGTCGGACCTGGGTGGGGATCGCGGCGTCGGGACCCAGGTCGACGGGCAACTGGTAGGTCTTGCCGTTTTCCGGTGCGACATAGGGCACGTATCCCTTGCGGGCGCCGAACGGGGCCGAGGGACCGATCACGTAGGCCTTGGCGCCCTTCCGACGGCAGCGGGCGATGGCCGCTTCCAACGGGGCACCATGATCGTCCCCAGCCTCATCGGTGATCGCCACCAGCATGATTTGCCGGCCCTGCTTGTTGCGGAAATGGCCCCACATGCCCATCACCTGGAAGATTGCCGTGAAGACGTTCTCCTGCCCACTGGTGTCCGGCTTGAGTGCCGCGAATGCTTTCTCGATCTTGGAGAACTGGTCGGTGGGGGCCTTGGTCAGGTAGTTGGTTTTTTGGCCGTAGGAGACGACAGCCGAAAGCAGCGGCTGGTCCCGCATTGGCAACTGCCCGGAGCGTTCCAGCGCATCCAGTTCGCCGTAGATTCGCTTCAGTCGCTTCTGGACCAGCTTGCGCTGGTTGGCCAGGCTGCCCGANGCATCGAGCATCCANACGACCATCACCTTGCGTTCTTTCAGGTTGTTGGCGATCTCCCATGTGACCAGGTCGAGNGCCGATTCGAGTTGCACGATGGCCTCGCCGACGGTGCCCTTGACCACCATGCGGTCATCGACCTCGATCCCCTCGGGGATGTCGTAGGCGGCCTGCTGCAACTCGGTCGGCGGCCGTTCGAGTTCGGGAGTCGGTGGTGCCTGGGGTTTCGGGTTGTCGTTCTGGGCGATGCCGACGCTGGTCGAATTGATCACCTCGCGAACTTCCAGTTCCCGCTCGTCCGGGTTGGCCAGTTCGTAGTCGATTTGCTCCTCGATCTCCTCAAGATCTTCCGGCTCGTTCATCACCGTCTCGATCGGGGGAACGCTGGGCGCGGTGTCGTTGGGTTCAACAAACAATCCCGACAGGTTGAAGATGACCCAGGCGTGAAGCAGGAGGCTGACAGCCGTACCGGCGACTCCCAGCCGACTGCCAATGCCGTCGGTCTCCAACTCGTCGGCCAATTCGAGCTCGACCACGTCGCNGTCATCAATCGCAACGATCGGTGAAGACGTGCCCTCGGGGTTCCAATCCCGGAACGGGTTCTCGGTCCCTTCGCCGAACATTTCCGGCGCGTTCTCCATCTCGAGATCGTGGTCCGGACCGGTCAAGACCGTCCCCGGCACGGCCGGGCCGTCTTCGTCGAGTGGGTTGTGAGAGTCAGGGAGCATCGGACGGTTCCGTGGAGATTCAAGCCCGCGTCCGGTTGTAGTCTATCACAGGAGATCGGCCGCTTGAATAGTCCAAGATGACTTCAATGGGGGGGGCCTGGTGGAGATGGTGTTCTTCCGGTTCCGAGTCAGTGCTGCCGGTTTCAATCCAATGGAACGTCGTGGTACTCCAGTGCCCATTCTTTCATGTAACGAACGCTCTGGGGCACCACGCGGTAGACGATCAGTTCAGGATTGTCGAGCGATCCGAGGTAGCCTCTCAACAGGGGATTGTCGTTCCAGATCTCCTCGAGGATGTTTCGATCTGTCACTATCTCGGCCTGGCCGGCGATNCGGACCTGGTCATGACCCTCGTCGACGTAACACAGTTCGACGTTCGCGTTGACCTGGATCTGGTTCGTCTTGGCGTAGCTGCGGAGATTGGCGACGTAGATGGTGAATCCGTCGGTGCGGACCGGGGAGACGGGGCGCAACCGCGGCCGCTGGCCATCGACGGTGGCCAGGCATGGAAAGCGGTCGGCAGCGATGACTCCNCGTGCCAGTTCGGGGAGGGTGGCCGGGTCGATTGGATCAGGAATCGGCTGGTTCATGGAGCGATCCGTGAATCAGGAGCCGGTGGTTGTGGTTTCAGCCTTCAGGCAGCGGTCGATCTGGCGGACGGCCTGCCGAAGTCGTTGCGAATTCTCGACGATGGCGAGTCTCAGGTACCCTTCTCCCTCCTCGCCAAAACCGCGGCCCGGGCTGCAGGCGACACCGGCTTCGTCGAGCAGTTTCAGGGCGAACTCGATCGATCCCATCTCGGCCCACGGTTCCGGAATCGGTGTCCAGACNAACATGCTNCCCTGTGGCCGGGTCAGTTTCCAGTCGAGGCGTTCCAGNCCATCGCACAGCGCATCGCGTCGCAACTGGTATTCGGTCGTGATGCTCTCGACCGCCGCGTCACAGTGCCGCATGGCGATGATCGCTGCGATCTGGACCGGCTGGAAAATGCCGTAGTCGTAGTAGCCCTTGATCGTTGCCAGGGCGCGGATCATCTCGGCGTTGCCCGTGCAGAACCCGATCCGCCACCCGGCCATGCTGTAGCCCTTGCTCATGGTGGTGAACTCGACGCCGACATCCAGTGCGCCGGGGGCCGACAGGAAACTGGGGGCCTGGTAACCGTCGAAGCAGATGTCGGCGTAGGCGAAGTCGCTGATCACCAGGAAACCGAATCGCTTGGCCAGGCGGACCAGGTCGACGTAGAAGTCGGACTCGACACAGGTCGTTGTCGGGTTGTGTGGGAAATTGACGATGACGACCTTGGGCTTGGGTTCGAGGTGCTCGCACGCGTAGGAGATGTTGGAAAGAAAAGCGTCGGGGTCACGGCAATCCAGGGAGATGACGTTGCCGCTGGCGAGCATCACCGAGTAGACGTGAATCGGAAAGGACGGCGCGGGAACGATCGCGGTGTCTCCTGGACCCATCAGGCCCAGGCACATGTGGCTGAAGCCCTCCTTGGATCCGATGCACGCGATCACCTCGTCGTCGGGATCGAGTCGCACCCCGTACCGTTTCCAGTAACGCGCGGCGACCTCGCGACGCAGGTTGGCGATGCCTGCTGAGACGCTGTAGCGGTGGTTGCGTGGTTCCTCGACCGCCTCGGCGAGCTTGGTGCGGATCAGCGGGTCGGGTGGATCGGTTGGATTGCCCATGCCCAGGTCGATCACGTCGACACCCTCGGCCCGCTTTTTCTGTTTCAGGTCGTTGATGCGTCCGAAGAGATACGGCGGCAGTCGACGGACCCGTTCGGCCACTGGGATCGTGAACTCCCCATCGTGGAACGGAGTTTCCGATTCGCTGCGCATGGGTTGGACCGGGCGGGGTGATTGTGAGAACGAGATGGGCCGATGTTGGATCGACCCGGCCAACCTCCATCTTACCAGTGGTGTGAGACAGGAGAAGGTCCGGTGACCGGAGGTCGCCGGGAGTC
This sequence comes from Planctomycetaceae bacterium, assembly GCA_002724415.1. Lineage (GTDB taxonomy): Bacteria > Planctomycetota > Planctomycetia > Planctomycetales > Planctomycetaceae > UBA8437. The sequence continues at coordinate 36,299 of PBOU01000041.1, read as the reverse complement.
GGGTCCGGCTGTAACGGCTGTGACGGCAACAAGCCGGGAACTGATGGAAAAGAGGTCAGAAACGGCCTAGGATGGCCGTTGTCACCTGTCCTGACGGGCGCTTGTTCACCGAACCGATCGACCATGTCCAGCCTCTCGATCGCCTGTCCGGGTTGCCAAAGGCAACTGGTTTTTCCTGACCACTCGGTCGTGGGCAAGACCGCCCGTTGTCCCGAATGTGGCCAGAGGTTTCCCATCGAGGTTCCTGCTGAGGCCGGGCTTCCCACCATCGAGGTGTCCGAGTCACCGGTGGTGGCGCGGAGTCGTGGTCGAAAATCTGCCGGGAGCCGATCATCCCGACGTCCGGCCCGAAGCCGTCCGGCCTGGATGCCACTGGCGATCACCGCTGGCCTGGGCGTGGTGGCGGTTGTGCTGTTGTTCGCATTCGGTGTTGGCGGCGACGGGGATCCTGGNGGTTCGGTCGGCCAGGACCANGCNGCCGGGGTCGATGAGGACCAGGGGCCGGNTGACGGGGCCGAGCCGGCTGTCGCTTTGCCGCCGGCGGTTCAATCCACGGGTACGATTCGTGTCGAGACGACACCGGCTGGCGCCATGGTGTTGATCGATGATCAACGAGTGCACAANGCCGAAGGCAAGCCGCAACTCTCTCCGTGTGTGGTCACCGCATCCAAGGGAGCACACGCGGTGACGATTGTCCGAGAGGGTTTCCAGGACCAGACACGCCAGGTGACGGTTTCGGCCAAGGAGGTGGACCTGGTGTTCCAGGCCGCTCGCGAGGGCGCCAGTGCATTGCTGGCGACCCGATGGTTCTCCGACGCCCGCGTGGGCGAGCCGGTGCCAATCGCGGCGGCGAACGCGGCCGGGCGGCCACGGGATCCCTGGTTGAGCTCGGATGGACTTTCGCTGTGGTTTGTTGCCGATGGNACCGGGGGACGAGGAGTCTATTTCGCGACCCGGCCCAGTTCGTTTGACGAATTCAACCATCCNCAGTTCGTACCGATCACCCGTGGCCGTGACCGTCGTGCCTCTCCCAGCGTCACGACGCGGGGGTTGCTTGTTTATGCCGTGCCGGAGAAGGCCGCGATCTGGGGNGCGGTTCGTGGTGGACCGTTGCAGCCCTTCGACGACAAGCAGCCTCTGGCCTCCAGTTCCAAGACTTCCCCGANGTGGACCGCCTCACAGGTGCTCGGTGGTGGTCTCCACCTGTTTTTTGTTGAGTCGGTCGGAGATGTGGCCAAGAGTTTTCATGCGTCGCGCATCAAGACCGANGTGGCGTTCGGTCCGGCCGAGGCGTTCGAGTTGCCGGGGATTCGTCCCTGCCTGTCCGGCGATGGACTCAGGCAGTATGTCTTCGACGGCAAGACACTGGTCCGCTGGCGGCGGTCTTCCCTCCGCGGGCGNTTTGCCCGGGACGAGACCGTGGCGGAACTCGANTTGCCCGATTACGTCGACGATCCGCTGGCGCGGCAGTTCGCCGTCAGTGACGACGAGCGGTGGTTGGTCTACAGCGGTGGCCCCAGTGCCACGGCACCGATGATGATGGTCCGGCTGCACCAGCGGCCCAATCGTGGAACCCTGGTCGTCGGAACCCCCGCAAAACCCCGGCCTGTCGTCGCCAAGGTCGACCCGAAGATGTCCGGGAAGGACAGGGAGAAGAAGTCGGCCGTCAAGTTGATGGTCGGTCCCAAGGCGCTGGCGAAGGCGGTCAAGGAGTCTCCCAGCAAGCCTGCCAAGTCCGTCAAGATCACCGAGTTGCCCTTGAGCACTTACATGGCCTCCTGGCAGAAATTGTTGGCCACACGCGACTACACGGCTGCCAGGTCGCACCTGGCGGCAGCGCGGCGAAATCCGGTGCTCTCGGATGTTGACGGTTTGCTGGAATGGGATGCACAGGAACTGGCATCTATCGAGACGTTCTGGAAGGAGGCCAGGCGGGTGGTGTCGGAAATGAAACCCGACGACCCGGTACGGATCGGCAGCGTGAAGTTGAAGTTCGTCAAGTTCGAGAATGACAATCTCGTGTGTCGCGGCCAGGCCAAGCGGGTGGAACGGCCGCTGGTCAAGATGGCCGCCAGCGATCTGGTGGGGCTGGTCGAGTCCACTCTGCCTGCCGGCGACACAGCGGCGCAACTCCGGTTGGGAGTGTTCCTGTATCACGATCTGCAGGGACGCGGCAGTTCGGCGGCCCGACGGCTGCAACGGGCCGGACCGGCCGGGGCCGAGTTCCTGGATCGGCGAGGATTGCGAGTGATGGCCGAAGCGCGAGCCGAAATCGCCCGGAACCGGCCAGAGAGAGCTCTGCCCTTGTTGGCGAGGATCGAGAAGACATACTCGAAAACGTCGGCAGCCAAGCAGGTTGCCGGGGCCTGGGCAGAACTCTATTCACTTGCAAAATGGACCCGGCTCGGATCTCGCAAGTGGGAGGTTGACGGTGTGGCGTGGCGAGCGGCTCCGGGACGCTCCGCCGGCAGCCTGGTTGTGTCACCTCGAGAAATGCCGGGTTTTGACTTGTCGCTGGAATGGAAGACCGAGGGCGAGACGGGCCAGGGGGGCGTGTTTTTCCGGTACGCCGGGACCGGCAACCCGACCACCGGTGCCTTGAAGCTGCAACTCTCCAGTGACGCCGGTGTTGCTGCGGACCAGTTTTCCACCGGGGCACTGTTTGGGGTGACCGCACCGACCGACAACATGGCGAAGCCGAATGGCCAGTGGAACACGTTGAAACTTCGGGTCGACGGTGACGCGGTGCGAGTCGAAATCAACGGCCGCCGGGTGCTGATGACGACGGTGGCCGATCCCGATCGCCCGTCAGTTGGGCACGTCGCACTGGACGGGATCACTGGTGGAATCACCTACCGCAAGGTGTTGTTGGTGCCACTGGCGGGTCGTTGACTTTCGACCTGAGCCGAACTAGTTTGACCTGTCGCGGTCGGCGGTCCTCACCTCGAGGGGGCGCCGCCGGGTGCTTCAACCGGACACAACCAGAATCCACTTCGATAGACACAGTAAGGAACTGCAATGGCACGTCCCGTGACCCTCTTCACCGGCCAGTGGGCCGACCTGCCACTGGAAGAACTCTGCAAGAAGGCTGTCGAATTTGGGTATGACGGCCTGGAACTCGCCTGCTGGGGTGATCATTTCGAGGTGCAGAAGGCTCTTGCCGACGACACGTATTGTTCGCGGAAACGCGAGCTGTTGGAAAAGTACGACCTGCAGTTGTTCTCGATTTCCAATCATCTTGTCGGTCAGGCGGTGCTCGACCGGATCGATGAACGCCACAAATCGATTCTCCCACCGGAAGTGTGGGGTGACGGTGATCCTGCTGGTGTCAACGAGCGAGCGATCCAGGAGATGACCGACACGGCGCGAGCGGCCCAGAGACTTGGTGTCGACGTGGTCAACGGGTTCACCGGGTCCAGCATCTGGCACCTGATCTACGATTTTCCACCGACTCCAACCAGCATGATCGACGCCGGTTTCGACCTGCTGGCCGAACGTTGGAATCCGATCCTGGACGTGTTCCAGGAGTGCGGTGTGAAGTTTGCCCTGGAGGTGCATCCCACCGAGATCGCCTTCGACATCTACTCGGCCGAGCGTGCGTTGCAGGCGCTGGACAATCGCGAGGAATTCGGATTCAACTTTGATCCGAGCCACCTGATCTGGCAGGGAGTCGATCCAGTCGAGTTCATTCGTTACTTCCCCGATCGGATCTACCACGTCCACATGAAGGATGCTTCGGTGACGCTCAATGGCCGCACCGGCATTCTGACCAGCCACCTGGCCTGGGGTGACGCCCGTCGTGGCTGGGACTTCCGCAGTGTCGGCCGCGGCGGAGTCCGGTTTGAGGAGATCATTCGATCGCTCAATGCCATCGACTACCAGGGGCCGCTGTCGATCGAATGGGAAGACATCGGGATGGATCGCGAGCAGGGAGCGGCCGAGGCGTGTCAGTTCGTCAAGAACGTTGACTTCGCTCCCTCGGCACACCGTTTCGATGATGCCTTTGGCGACTAGGACCCTTCAGGCCGGTTCATGAATAGCGAGGACATTTACCGCCAGGTCACATTGCCCGGGCCGGCTGGCCGAGGCGATGAAAGAGGTGGGAGTGAACCGCCCTCGTGGTCGGCAGGCCGGACAGCGCTGACGGTGTCTGTCCTGTTGTCGTCCGTCGTGGGAGCCTTCTGGTGGCAGTTTTCCGCCGCCGAGCCGAACACGAGGCGGCCGACGCCGGAGGGCCAGAAAGAACTTGCCGACGCGGTGCCCACCGAACCCATCGACCTCCCCGCGACCGATCGCGCGATCGAGGCGTTGACCGGTTGGGACAGAAAATCCTGGAGCCAGAAACGCGACGCGACCCGGGTGGTGGCCAAGGTCTTTGAACTGGGGGGAGTGAACTACGTGACCTACGTGGACACCAACCACGAGACGATCCTGGATCATCTCCAGAAGCGCAAGCGCGCGGAAATGGGGCGACGTGCCGCCGGCAACAGCCCGGCTCCCTAGACGAACGGTGTCACGCCGGGGATGGCAATCGGCCTCGACTCGAGCTTGCCGAACTCGTACCCCGGTGGCTTGAGGTCGAGCTTGGAGTTCATCATCTGGTCCCAGCTCAACTGTTTGCCGGTGTAGGCCGCCATCCGCCCCATGATCCCCAGCATCGAACTCTTGCTCATGTAATCGCCATTGTTGATCGGTTTTCCCGAGCGAATGCTGGCAAAGAACTCGTCGTGCTCGACCTGGTACATCGACTTGCTGCGGCCCTTGAATCGCCAGATTTCCTTGCCGGCCATGTCGTAGATACGATGTCGCATCACATCGACCCGGCCCTTGGTGCCGAAGATGTGGTCGGTGACATCGTTGGCACAGCCGCGGAAGTGACGGCAGCGGGCGAAGGCCTTCACCCCGTTCTCGTACTCGTAGACGATGTTGAAGTGATCGTAGATGTTGCCGTACTTCGCCTCGGTTCTTTGCTGTCGGCCACCGCTGCCACTGGCGTGGATGGGTGGCTTGTCCTGCATGGCCCAGCCGATCTTGTCGAGGCTGTGCACGTGTTGTTCGACGTTGAAGTCGCCAGAGAGCCACGTGTAGTAGTACCAGTTCCGCATCTGGTACTCCATGTCGCTCTTGCACTTGTCACGGGTGACGCGTGGGTCCCAAACGCCGCCACTGTTGTAGCTGCACTGCAACGCGGTGATGTCGCCGATCGTCCCGTCGTGTACTCGTGCGAATGTCTCTCGCATTCCCTGGTGATACCGCCAGCACAACCCGGATACGATGGCCAGGTTTTTCTTGGCGGCCATCTTGCACGATTCCAGGACACTGCGGATGCCCGGGGCATCGACGCCGACGGGTTTCTCGACGAACACGTGCTTGCCGGCCTCGACGGCGTAGCGCAGGTGCTGGGGGCGGAAATGCGGTGGTGTGGCCAGCAGGACGACGTCGACGTTGTCGACAACATGCTTGAAGTTGTCGAAACCGCTGAATCGCATTTCCGGCACCACGTCAACCCGGTCGCCCACGCCGGACTTCTTCAACGCCGACAGCTTGCCCTCGAGTCGATCGCCGAAGGCGTCTCCCAGCGCGGTCAGCCGTGTGTGTGGGTCGGCCGAAAGAGCGTTGACCGCCGCTCCACCACCGCGGCCACCGCAACCGATCAGCCCAAGTTTCAGTGTCTCGCTGCTCTGGCCAGCAAAGACCCCTGCGTTCAGCGAGGCCAGTGCGGCTCCGCCGACTGTTGCCGCGGTGCTCTTCAAAACGTCACGTCGGGAAGTGGTCATCTGTGGAGGTCTCCTGGTCCGCGGCCAAGCCACCGTCGGCCTGCTCGCCGTGTTCGAAACGGGAAGGTCATCAACACCGTCAACCGTTTCAGGATAGCACATGTGATTTGGCCGAGGCGAGCCTGTCGTGAGTGGGAATTGGAGTGTCCACAAGGTTACCATGCGGTTCCGGGTGACTTTTTTTCCACATGGCCTCCACATTTCCGCGAGTCTCTTCTCATGACCAACTCGATCAATCGTCGTCACTTCCTGGCCACCGCCGCCGTCACGGCTGCGACCTCCGGTTTCTCCGCCTCCCGGGCTGCCGCAGTTGCCCCCAGGGTGAAGCTGCAAAAGGCGGTCAAGTTCAGCATGGTGGCCGGCAAGGGGAGTGTCCAAGAAAAGTTCCAATTGCTCGTCGATGCCGGGTTCACCGGGGTCGACATCAACGTGCGGTTGGATCACGACGAGGTGAACCGGGCTCGCGACAAGACCGGACTGATCGTTCACGGGGTGGTGGGCTATGACCATTGGGGCAAGCCGTTCTCACACCAGGACAAGCAAATTCGCAGCCAGGGTCGTGAGAGTTTCCTGGGGGCCATCCGGGACGCGAAGGCTTACGGAGCCACCAGCGCGCTGTTGGTTCCAGGCGTCTGCAACAAGACCGTCTCCTACCAGGACGCGTACAAGCGGTCACAGGCCGAGATCCGCAAGTGCCTGCCGTTGGCCGAGGACCTGGGAATCCAGATCCTGATCGAAAACGTCTGGAACAATTTCCTTCTGAGTCCGATCGAGACAGCCCGGTTTATCGACGAGTTGAAGAGCCCGTTGGTGGGATCCTACTTTGATGTCGGCAACGTGGTGCGATTCGGTTGGCCCGAACAGTGGATCACGGCGCTGGGTTCGAGGATCAAGAAACTTGATATCAAGGAATACAGTCGCAAGCTGCAGAACCAGAAGGGGCCCTACGCCGGATTCGGAGTGAAAATCGGGGACGGTGATTGTGATTGGCCAGCGGTGATGAAGGCCCTGGCCAAGATCAAGTTCTCAGGCTGGGCGACCGCGGAAGTCAGCGGTGGTGACTCGGCTCGGCTGAAGGACATTTCCCGGAGAATGGACAAGGTCTTTTCGGCTTGATTGTGCCGGGGCGACTCAGTCGTCGTTGTTGATGTCGGGCGGAGCGTCCAGGCCGTATTTGCGGCGGAGAGCTTCCGGCGGAACCTTCAACGGACGGATGATCCGGAACCCGACGAACAGCGCGTCGGTGTGGTACCAGATGCTCTGGGGCAGTTGCGGGTCCTGCATCTTCCACTCCGCGTCGGAGAAAATTCGGTTGGCCGATCGCAGAGTTTCCGGGTCATCATCCCAACTGCCGCCACGGACGATCCGAGGATAGAGCTTCTTGGATTGTCGGAGCAGTTGCAGGGGGTCCAATGGCCCGGGCTTGGAAGCGAACACGGAGTAATGCTTGGCCGAGTAGGCATCGAGAACCCATTCGCTGACGTTTCCATGCATGTCGTAGAGTCCCCAGGGATTGGGCTTCTTGAGCCCGATCTTGTGGTAGGCCTCCTCGCTGTTGTCGTAGTGCCAGGCGTAGTCCCCCAGTTTCTTCGGGTCGTTGCCGAAGTGGTAGGCGGTCTTGGTGCCAGCACGGCAGGCGTATTCCCACTCGGCCTCGGTGGGCAACCGGTAGAAGTGTCCGGTCTTGGCCGAGAGCCAGCGGCAGTACATCTTGGCGGCCAGTTGGGTCATGCAGATGGCCGGGTAGCCATTGTGTCCCATGCCGAAGGTCATGTCGGTGTAGGGCTTGGTCGGTCGTGTCACGACATCGGCGGTTTTGTCCAATGGTGTTGGCTTGATCCCGGCCAGCTTGCGACGTTGGATATCGAGGCTGAAGCTCCACACGTCGTACTCGTCCCAGGTCACCTCGTGCTTGCCCATCCAGAACGGTTCGATCTTGACCCGCAACTGGGGCCCCTCGTCGGCTTCCCGATCGGTCTCATCCTCCGGGCTGCCCATCAGGAACTCGCCACCGGGGATAGGCACCATTCCGAACCGGGCGGTGGTTCCAGGGATCTTCTGTGAATACGGTTTCATCTGGGCCGCCGTCTTGGCCTCGGCCTCCTTCGGGGTGATCGGCGGTGCGGCGGGCGTGGTTGGTTGTCCGGTCAATCCCACCGCGACGAGGACCAGCAGGGTCGTTTGCCACGGGCCTCGATTGGAATGTCCAACGGGTTGTCGAGACGAACTGGCAGCCGTTAGCTTGAACATGAGAAATCCGCGAGGAGGAGTGCAGTGAGGCGAAATGGAACGACGATCATCAGTGCCGCGGTGCTGTTTGTTTTGTTCGCGTTGCGGACGGGACTGGCCGACGAGCCACTGACGAGGTTCGAGTTTCACAGGAAGGCCATGGGGGTCGACTTCACCGTCGTATTGTATGGCTCCAAAATGGGGTCCGCAAACACCGCTGCAAAAGCCGCGTTGGACCGGGTGACCCAACTCGACGGGATTTGCAGCGATTACAAGGCGAACAGTGANCTGCGGCAATTGTGTGCACGGGCCCGGCCCGGCCGATCGATGTCGGTCAGCGAGGATCTGGCCCGCGTGCTCGAATTGTCACAGCGGGTCTCGAAGTCGTCTCACGGGGCGTTCGACGTGACTGTCGGCCCGCTGACCAAGCTCTGGCGGCGGGCAAGAAGACAGAAGACATTGCCGTCGGCGGACCGTTTGAAGCAGGCCCGGGATCTTGTGGGATACCGGCTGTTGTCGGTGGACCGNGACGAACGGCGAGTCGTCTTCCAGCGTGCCGGCATGCGGCTGGACCTGGGAGGCATTGCCAAGGGGTACGCCGTTGATCGAGCGATGGAGATCCTGGCTCAGCGTGGCTTCACCCGTGCGATGGTCGATGGGAGTGGTGACCTGGCCGTGGGTGATCCTCCTCCCGGTCGGCGTGGATGGCGGGTGGCCGTGGCGTCACTGGAGAATCCCGACAAGCGGCCGGTGGAGGTGCTGGAGTTGGCCAACGTGGCCATTGCCACCTCGGGTGATGCGTACCAGTCGGTGACGATCGGAGGGACACGGTACTCTCACATCCTGGACCCNNGCACCGGCCTGGGACTGACCATCTCATCGAGCGTCACGGTGATCGCAGCCACTGCGGCCACCGCGGATGCGATGGCCTCGGCCATCAGCGTGATGGGTCCGGAGGCTGGGCAGCGATTGGTTGCAGCGACCAGGGGAGTGGAATCGCTGTTCGTCACCCTGGTGGATAACAGCAGGCGGATTCACAGGTCGACGGGTTGGCCAGGCCGTTCAACGCGCCGTTAGCCGTTTCTGACGGGCCAGCCACCTGCAGGCCGGGCCGGCCAGTCCCTCGTGGCCACCCTCGAAGATTGTCACCCGCGAGGGGCCCGCGTGTCGGCGGAGGTGGACCAGTCGGCCGAACTCGGCGTCCGTGGTGTTTTCGCCGCGACCGGGCTTTTTCAGTCGGCCGCCGGTCCACAACTGGTCCATCTCCTCGTGACTGATCACCGCTGCCTTGCGAGCCGTGGCGACGATGTTCCAGGCCTTCAGCGTGTGATGGATTGGGACCGAGCCTGTCTTGCCGTCGTGGACACCAGCACAAAGGTCCATTGGGACGTTGGCCGCTTTGGCCAGTACCGATACCGGTGAGCGGTCGCGGTACTGGAGGTCGATCTGGTTGCTGGTGCCCGGTGGCCCCCCGAGGCTCTTGAGGATCATGCGGGCGTAGTTCTGCGGTTGTCCATCCTTGAGATGGAAACGGTACCATGCGGCCAGGTCGCTGATTCCGACCCAGGCCGAAACGGCCGAAAAACGATTTGGATGGTGGCCGGCCATCAGCATGGCCATGTGGCCACCGCCCGAGGAGCCAGCCAGGTAGATGCGGCGTGGATCGACCTGGTGTTTGCGGCTGGTGTGGTCGATGGCATCGAGAATGTCGGCCCGGGCCAGCTTCGATCCACAGGCCGCCGGCGTGTCATTGCGGCCTCGAAAATTGGGGTGCAGGAAAATCCAGTTTCGTGAGACGGCCTGTTTGAGCCAGGCCGAATTGTCCTGCGTGTAATCGCCGCTCCAACTGTGCAGGAACACCAGCAATGGAGTGGGTNGGGTGCTGGCTCGCTTGGGGATCCAGATGCGGGATGGTTGCCTGGATCCATCAAGTGTGCTGGTGACNGAGATGTCGGCCAGCGGGGGCACGTCCTCGGCCACGACCGGAGTGGTGGCCAGCAGGCAGGCCGTGACGAACCAGGTGCCGAGACGCGTCATTTCTTCTTGTCCGTCTTGGTTTTCTTGATGGTGCCCCACATGTGGCCAAGCGTTTCACCGTGGGACCAGGTGCCGGCGTACCGGTTGCCGTCGATCAGGAGATGNACCGAGAAGGTGCCCATGCCGGGAATGGTGATCTTGTCCATTGTGATCACAGGCTTGGTGCCAGCCCAGACGACCCGCAGCGGCAGTGGGGGCAACTTGGCCTGCCCGAACTTGGAATGGAACAGGAAGAAGTTGCCGCCCTTGGTCACCTTGCTGATCTCGTAACTGTCCGCGTTCGGCGGGCCGTCCTTCTCCTCACCGACCACACTGAAGAACCCCGTTAGCGTGGTGCCGGCCATCGCTTTCATGAAGGCCTGGTCACGAGCCTTCTGTTTCGCCTGGGCTGCATCGTCTGCCGCCAGTGCCAGGGGAGCGGTCAGAACCGCCAACGCCAGCAGGGCTGGCAGGTGGGAACGGAACGTGTGAACACGGTGGGTCATCGCGCGGATCTCCATCTCGGACAGCGAGTCGTTATCATGCGGACTCATACTACACCACCAGCCCGTATCGATGAACACTCCACAAGGCCAACCGCCACCTTTTGACATCCTGTTGCCGGTCCTGCAGGAATTCTGCCAGGTCGTTGCCACGCTGCGTGGTCCCGATGGCTGTCCGTGGGACCGGGAGCAGACACTCGAGACGATCAAGCCGTACACGCTCGAGGAGACTTACGAGTTGCTCGAAGCGATCGATTCGGGCGANGACAAGGCGATCGTCGAGGAACTCGGAGACGTCTTGTTGCAGGTGGTGCTGGATTGTCAGATTGGTGCCGACGAGGGACGATTCGGGTTGGTCGAGGTGGTCCGGGGAGTGACCGACAAGTTGATCACGCGGCACCCCCACGTGTTTGGTGACGANACGGCCGAGACCTCCGAGGAGGTGAGGAAAAACTGGGATTCTGCCAAGCGTGCCGAGAAGCAGCGTGACGGGGTGATGGAGGGCCTGCCGTTGGCCATGCCGGCCCTGGCCCGGGCCGCCCGGGTCACCGGGCGTGCGGCTCGCGTTGGTTACGATTTCCCGGATCGCCGCATGCTCTTTGACAAGTTGCGAGAAGAACTGGCTGAATTGTCCGAGGAGTTGTTTGGTGAGATCTCGGTGCCGGAGGTTGCCGCGGAGGTCGATGCGGNTGTTCTCCCTGACGAACCGCTGGCCGACGATGTGCGTGACCGGGCCGAGGAGGAACTGGGGGACGTGTTGTTCGTGCTGGCCAACATTGCCCGTCGGTGGGGAGTCAATGCCGAGGAGGCACTTCGTCGGAGCACCAGGAAATTTGAACGCCGGTTCCGCGCGATCGAGACCGGGTTGGCCGCTCGCGGGACGGACGTGGAACAGGCATCGTTGATTGAAATGGAGCAGGTCTACCAGGAGGCCAAGTCGGCCGAAAAGCGAGAGGAGTGATACGGGATGGAAGCCGAAGCGAGTGGACTGCTGGTCCGGCACGAGGAGACCGCCGAGCGTGAACGGAGCACCTGCGGNTGGCGACACCTGCTGTTGAGCCGCCAGGACCNGGACCGGGGGCTGGCGGCCTGGGCACACGCGGTTGACATTGACGGTGCCCGGGAGCATTACCACAAGGTGGGCACCGAACTGTACTACGTCCTCGACGGCGAGGGCAGCGTGATGCTTGATGGCGTGGAACACCCGGTGCGGACCGGGTCGATCGTGCACATTCCTCCCGGCGTGGTGCATGGAGCGCGGGGACGGATGCGAGTCCTGGTGGTGGGGATTCCCGATATCAGCGACGAGGACCTGTTTTTTCCCGAGGACGAGGTGACCGGGTAGATGAGCGATTCGATTGCTGAACTGGGTGGATTGAAACTGGTCGACCTGTCGGTGCCGCTGGAGGACGGGGCGGTCAGCGAGCCGATGCCGGCATCGATTCATTACGTGACGCATGCCGATGAAGGGCTGGCACAGATGCAACAGTTCTTCGGCATCTCGCCGGACGACCTGGTCTATTCCAACGGCGAGGGGTGGGCNATCGAGAGGATCGAGGCCATCACGCACACGGGGACACATGTCGACGCCCCGTACCACTACGGGGCGGAATCCGAGGGGCGNCCGGCACGTCGGATCGACGAGGTTCCCCTGGAATGGTGTTTTGCCCCGGGAGTCCGGATCGACGTGCGACACAAGGAGGCGGGCGAGGAGATCACGGTTGGTGATCTCGAGTCAGCCCTGTCCGCGATTGACTACACGCTGGCCGAACGGGACATCGTGCTGTTGTGGACGGGTGCCGATGCGAGGTTGGAGTCGCCGGAGTATTTTCAGCAACCCGGCCTGGGGCGTGACGGGGTGCTGTGGCTGGTCGAACAGGGAGTTCGGATGATCGGCATCGACGCTTACACGATTGATCGACCCTTTGCCGACATGGTGGCCGACTACCGGGCCAGCGGTGACGGCCGTCACATCTGGCCGGCTCATTTTGCCGGGATCACCCGCGAGTACTGCCAGATCGAGAAACTGGCCAATCTCGACCAGTTGCCTCGTTCACACGGGTTCTACGTGTCGTGTCTTCCCGTGAAGATCTCCGGGGCCAGTGCCGGTTGGTGTCGGGCCGTGGCGCTGGTGTGAGAGCCGCCGTGATCACTCGGGTGTCACGTAGGCCGAGGTGATTCCGCCGTCGACGGTGAACTCGGTCCCGGTCACGTAGCTGGATTCGTCGCTGGCCAGGTACAACGCGGCGGAGGCCATCTCGGAGGCTTCTCCGAACCGTCCCATCGGGACGTGGACGAGCCGTCGTTGTTTCTTCTCGTCGGTGTCCAGGAAGCTCATCAGCATCTCGGTTTTCAACGGTCCCGGGCACAACGCATTGACGCGGATGTTCTCGCGGGCATGGATCACGGCCAGTTCNCGTGTCATGGCCAGCACGCCTCCCTTGCTGGCCGTGTAGGCCAACTGTGGCGTGGCNGCGCCCATCAGNGCGACGAANGANGCGGTGTTGATGATCGATCCACCACCGGCCCGCTTCANCGCCGGCACACCCGCCTTGCAGCCCAGNAAGACCCCGGTGAGATTGATGGCCANTGTCCGGTTCCAGGTCTCCANCGATGTTTCGACTGCNTCGCCGTCGGCAGGNNCCATGATTCCGGCGTTATTGAACAGCACATCGAGCCGCCCGAATGACGCTTCGGCCGCGTCGACCATTGCCTGGCAGTCACCGGGATCAGCGACATCGGCCCGAACGAATACCGATACTCCCGGGTACTCTTCCTCGATCTCGGTCACCGTTTCCTGGCCGGATTCCTCGTTGATGTCCACGGCAACAATCCGGGCGTCCTCGGCCGCGAACAGGCGACAGGTCTCCCGGCCAATTCCCCCGCCCGCTCCGGTCACAAGCGCCACTTTCCCAGCCAGTCGTCCCGTCACGCCTCGTCTCCTTGTTCTCCAGCGAGCCGGTTGTCGGTCTCGCTGTGGGTTTCTTCCAGTTCCCTCTCGCAGGTTTCAACCAGCTCGTCGAAAAGAGCCTGCTGCAAGGGATCGACCTCGGCGGTCAATTCCGGGTGCCACTGCACGGCAAACAGCCAGCGGTGATCGGGCAGTTCGACCGCCTCGATCGTTCCGTCGGGTGCGTGGGCGGCCACCGCTAGCCCGCGACCGACGCGGTGGATCGCCTGGTGATGCCACGAGGCGGCATCGAAGGTGAGCTGGCCCAGCAACCCGGCCAGGCCGGTTCCTTCCACCAGGTTCACCACGTGGGGTGTCGGTTCGCGCGGCGGCAGGCGGTGTGCAATCTCATCGCCAACCACATCGGGCAGGTGTTCGTGCAGCGAGCCACCCAGGGCGACATTGACCATCTGGGCACCCCGGCAGATGGCGAGTGTGGGAAGGTCTTTTGAGAGAATCTGGCGGGTCAGTCCCAGTTCCAGCAGGTCACGGTCGGGGTCGACCATGTAGACCTCCGGGTGCATCTGTCCGCCGTACAGTCCCGGGTCGATGTCGCCTCCTCCGGCCAGCACGATGCCATCGAGCCGGTCGAAGAGGGCTTCGATGGATGATTCACCCGGCGGCAGTAGCACGGGGATCCCGCCGGCGCGGCGAACGGCCGAGACGTAATTTGTCGGCAACGAGTACTTGTCGTCCTCGCTTCGACCGTAGGTGGTGATCCCGATCAACGGCTGTGCCGCGGCCATTGTTTCAGATCCTCTCGAAGTACCGTCGTCGTTCCCAGTCGGTCACGGCGCGGTCGTAGGCGGCTTGTTCGGTCCGGAAAAAGTGGACGTAGTGATCGATCACGTCGTCGCCAAATGTCGAGCGGGCGAACTGGCTGTTGGACAACAGGGACGTGGCCTCGGCGAGGGTGGCGGGAACAGCCGGGACGAGGTCCGACTGGTAGACATCGCCGTCACTGTGCTCGGGCGGTTCGATCTGGTTGGCGATGCCGTCGAGCCCGGCGGCCAACGCGGCCGAGTAGACCAGGTACGGGTTGCAGTCGGCACCGGGAATGCGGCACTCGACTCGCAGGGATTGATCGTGTCCGACCACGCGGAATCCCGCCGTGCGATTGTCGTGGCTCCAGGCGATTCGGGTTGGGGCCCAGGAGCCTGACTGGAATCGCTTGTAGGAGTTGACCGTCGGGGCCAGCAATGGCATCAACTCGGACACGTGTTGCATGAATCCACCCAGGAAATGGCGGAATGTCGGGCTGCAGTGTATCGGCCCCAACTGGTCGTCACCGGCAAACGCGTTCTGGCCATCCTGCCAGAGGCTGATGTGGACGTGGCAGCTGGACCCGGCCTGGTCGGTGTCGAACTTGGCCATGAAACTGACCGCCGCACCGGCCGAGTCGGCGGTTTCCTTGAGACACTGCTTGAGCAGCACGTGGCGATCGGCCATGTCCAGCACCGGTCCGTAGCGGATGTTCAACTCGTGTTGTCCCAGGCCCCATTCCCCCTTGGTGTTCTCGACGGGGATCCCCGAGGCGGCCAGGTGCCGCCGGGCTGCGCCGTGAATGTCCTCGTCCCGGCTGCCGTGCAGCAGTTGGTAATCCTCGAGGTACCAGCCCCCCGCCGGGAGATCGTGGTAGCCCGCCTCCGCAGCCTCCCGGTAGGACGTGCGAAAGAGGTAGTACTCCAACTCGGAAGCGGCCTGGGGCTGGAAGTTCAGTTCGGTCGCCCTGGCGAGTTGGTTGGACAGCATCACCCGGGGGGCCTGGGGGACGCCCGCACCGGTCGAGTCATCGATGACGTCACAGAGCACGATGGCGGTTCGGTCGAGCCAGGAGGCGTGGCGGAGCGTGTTCAGGTCGGGAACCAGGTGCACGTCGCCGTACCCTTGTTCCCAGTTGGCGAACTCGTAACCGGCGACGGGTTCCATCTCCATGTCCACCGTCAACAGGTAGTCGCATCCGTGTGTGCCCTGCGTGGCGACCTCCTCGAGAAAGAACCCGGCGTCGAATCGCTTCCCGGCCAGGCGTCCATAAAGATCGGTGAATCCGACCAACACGGTGTCGATCGTTTCCTGGGCGACTTGCGCCCGGAGTTCCTCGAGTGTCAGACAACCGGTTGGGCGTTCGGAGAGGGTCATGGAGTGCCGTCCGTCGTGCCAGGAGTGTTTGGTCCAGTGTCGCCGGATCGTGGTTCTCGATCCGGGCTGTCGTCGCGGGTCAGTTCCAGTTGGGCGGCTGCCAGCAGTGCCACTTCTTCCTCGGGAGCCTGGGCCACCAGGTGGTGTCGACTGTAGCAAAGAAACCAGGTGACACCGATGACCAGGAAGATGGCCACCCCGTACATGCCCGGACGGAACTCGTCGACCGAGAACGTTGCTGCCAGGGCGATGACCGACAGGATGGTCCCAACGGCGGCACCGGGGATCCCCAGTGGACTGCGGTAGGGGCGTGGCATTTCGGGCCGGGTGATCTTCAGCACGATGTAGCTGATCATGACGAGGATATAGGACAGGACCGCGCCGAACACGGCCATGTTGAGCAGGACAGCGGCAACGGTGATCGATTGGCTTGCGGTCGATTCGTCGCCAGCGAGTGTTTTGCTGAAGTGGATTGCCGCTGCCAGTCCCAGGCCGATCACCGCACCGAGCACCAGTGCCACCCAGGGCGTCTGGGCTTGTCCGGTGATCGAAATCCAGCGAGGAAAGTAACCGGCTCGTGACAGTGCGAACAGCACGCGGCCGTAGGCGTAGATGATCGTGTGGAAACTGGCCACCAGGCCGGTCAACGCCACCAGGCCCAGGATGCGGCTGGTGGCGGAGTTGTCGAAAACGGCCCGGAATCCGTCTTCGAGTGGAGCTCCGGAAGTCGACAACGCGGCGGCCCCTCCACCGACTCCCGTGTTCAGGACCAGGGTCAGCAGGGACAGGACCAATAGCGTGATGATTCCCAACAGGAGAGCCCGGGGCATGTCGCGAACCACGTCATGCGATTCTTCGGCCGCCAGCGGGAGTTGTTCGATCGCCAGGTAGAACCAGATGGCAAAGGGGAGTGCCGCAAAGACCCCGAGCCATCCGTGTGGCAACCCATCCGCGGTGTGTCCCTCGTCGGGTGGGATGTTGTAGAGCAACTCGGAATCGAATGAACCGCTCGTGATGACCGCCGCATAAAACACCACCAGCACGGCCGCCGCCAGGCCGGTCACGATCAACCCGAATCGCAGGGTCAATTCGACGCCCATCACGTTGATCACCACGAAGACCGTGTACGCCAGTGCCCACCACACCAGCGGAAACAGCCCGGGGTCGGTTGCTGGATCGGTGAAGACGATCGCGTTGAGGTACTCGCCGATGCCAACGACGATCACGGCCGGCGTGACGACGTACTCGATCGTGTCGGTCAATCCACAAACGAATCCTCCCAGTGGTCCCAGTGCGTTTCGGGTGAACGAAAAAAAACCTCCGGCGTGAGGAAGGGCCGCGGACAATTCCGCGATGGTGAAGACCATGCAGATGTACATCACGGCCATCAGCACGGTGGCGATAGCCAGGCCGTTGAAGCCGGCATATTTCAGCCCGTAATTCCAGCCGAAGAAGTCGCCGGAGATGACCGCGCCGACTCCCAGTGCCCACAACAGGATCCAGCCAGCGCTGGGGCGTAGCCGTCGGCGATCAAGATAGGCTCGGTCGACGTCTTCGTAACGGGCCAGGTCGGATCGGTGGTCAGCCACGTGGGGAAATCCGGGTGGAGAAACGTTCGAAGTCCTCGTGCACCATTCTGACACGTCTTGAGCGTGTCGGCTACGGACCCGTTTCACAGGGGGTGGGGCATCGCTAGTATGGGCGAATCGAGAATTTTTTCGGGGAGAGCACCATGGGCAAGGACCATGCAAACGGTTTTCTTGATCTGGTCAACGACGCCAAGACACGGGTCCGCGAATGCACCACCGTGGACGTGAAGGAGTGGATGGACGCGGATCGTCCGTTCGTCCTGGTTGACGTTCGTGAGGACACCGAGTGGGCGATGGCGCACTTGCCGGGTGCTGTTCACCTGGGCAAGGGAGTGATCGAACGTGACATCGAACGGGCGATTCCTGACCACGACACCGAGATCGTGTTGTATTGCGGCGGTGGTTATCGTTCGGCGTTGGCCGGGGATGCACTGCAGCACATGGGGTACACCAACGTCATCTCGATGGACGGTGGCATCGGAGACTGGCACGCGCGCGGTTTTCCACTGACAACCGGATGACAAGAGGAGGCCAGGGGTGTTGAGTCAAAAAATTGTGGCCGTGTCGGTCGCCCTGTTGGCTGGATTGCTGGCAATCGAGTGTCCGGCAGCTGCGCAAAAGAGCGTGGCCGGGCGGAGCCTGTCCGAGTGGTCGGCGGACCTGGCCGCGAAGTCACGAACCCGTCGATTGCGGGCGGCGCTGACCCTGCCGTCGTTTGGTGCTGATGCAGTCAAACCACTTGTCCGGGCGTTGCAACATGACGATCCGGCAGTTGTCTACTGGGCCGCAAGTGGCCTGGGCGACCTGGCCCACAAGTCGGCGGCCACAAAGCGGGTGCGGAAACGACTCCAGGCGCTTCTGGGCCACAAGACAATTGGAGTGCGGTTGAGTGCTGCCTATGCCCTGGTTCGGCTGGGTGAAACGGAAGCGGGGGTCGGTGTCCTGGCCAAGGGTTTGACGCATCCCCACCGTGGTGTGGCCTGCACAGCGGCCGATTTCCTGGCCCGTGTCGGACCACCCGCTGCGGACGCGGTGCCGGCTCTGAGGGTGGCTGCCAGGCACATGGATTATCACGTCAAGGGAGCTGCCAACGAGGCGTTGAAACGGATTCTCGCTGCGAAGGAGGACAAGTGATGACCCGGTTCCGTTTTTTGGTGGTCGCTGTGTTCTGGCTCGTGTCCGGGATGCCGTTGACGGCGTCCGCCGCCGATCGTCCCAACATTCTCTGGATCAGCTGCGAGGACATCAGCCCCAGCCTGGGATGTTACGGCGACAAGTACTCGACCTCGCCGAACATCGATGGCCTGGCTGCCCAGGGGGTGGTGTTTCGCCGGTGCTTTTCCCACGCGGGTGTCTGCGCGGTGGCCCGCTCGGGGCTGATCACCGGTGTCTATCCGGTGTCGATTGGCAGCCAGCACATGCGGTCTCGCATCGTGCCTCCACCCAACGTGCGGTGTTTCACCGAGTACCTCAGGGCGGCGGGCTACTACTGCACCAACCGGTCGAAAACCGACTACAACTTTGAACCGCCGTTGACCGCCTGGGACGAGAGTGGCCGCAAGAGCACCGACTGGAGTGGCCGGGCCAAGGGACAGCCCTTCTTCAGCGTGATCAACCTGACGGTTTCGCATGAGAGCAAGATCCGGGCGAAGTTCGACAAGCTGATCCATGACCCCGACGGGGTCTCGTTGCCGCCCTACATTCCCGACACTCCGGCGGCTCGGCGTGATCGGGCACGTTACTACGACATCATCACGCTGATGGACACCCAGGTCGGGAGAATCCTGGCGAGGTTGAAGGCTGACGGGTTGGACAAGAACACGATCGTGATGTTCTGGGGCGATCACGGCGAGGGGCTGCCTCGTGGCAAACGCTGGATTTACGATTCGGGAATCCACGTGCCGCTGGTTGTCCGCTGGCCGGGACAGATCCAGCCGGGAACGACACGCGACGACCTTGTGTGTTTTCTCGACTTCCCGGCCACAGCGCTGTCACTGGCCGGCGTGAATCCTCCAGGGCATATGCATGGCCAGGTGATCCTGGGCCAGCACACCGCCTCACCTCGCCGGTACCTGTTCGCCCATCGCGACCGGATGGACGAGGCGTATGACCTGATCCGCGCCGTCCGGGATCAACGGTACAAGTACATTCGCAACCTGATGCCGGGCCGGACACGGGCTCAGAACATCGACTACATGAACAAGATGCCCACCATGATCGACATGCGGCGTCTGAATGCTGCCGGGAAACTCGGCACGGTTGCACTGCGGCAGTATTTCGAACCGACCAAGCCGGACGAGGAGTTGTACGACCTGGAGAGTGATCCGTTCGAGGTGAAGAACCTGGCGACTGATCCGGCTCATGCGGCCGCGTTGCAACGGCTGCGAGGAGAACTGGAGAGTTGGCAGGACAAGATCGGTGACCAGGGGTTGATTCCCGAGGCCTTGCTGGTTGAAGCGATGCGTCCGGGAAACCGTTACGAGTCGACGGCCGATCCGGTGATTGCCGTTGGCAAGCCGACCGGTGCTGACGGTGTGACGGTGACGATCGGTTCGGAAACGCCGGGTGCGTCGATCGCTTACGCGATCGGTGGCGGAAACCGGCCGAAATGGCAACTCTACAGCCGGCCGCTTTCGGTCCCGAAGGGCACGCAACTGCGAGCCGTCGCCTGCCGCATCGGTTTCCGCGACAGCCAGCGAATCCGGCGGGTGATCGGCGACTAGAACAGGAAGTATTTCTGTGCCAGCGGCAGTTCTTCGGCCGGTTCACAGGTCAGTTCCACCCCGTCGGCGGTGACCTGGTAGGTCTCGGGATCGACGTGCAGATCGGGTGTGGCGTCGTTGAGTTTCATGTCGGTCTTGTTGATCGACCGGCAGTTCTTCACGGCGGACAGTGTCTTGGCGAGCCCGTAATCGGCGGCGGCGTTGTTGTCCAGGCAGGCCTGGCTGACGAATGCCAGCGAGATGGGGGCGGCGGCGCGGCCATAGCCTCCGAACATCGGTCGGGTGAAGACCGGTTGCGGGGTGGGGATCGAGGCGTTGGGGTCTCCCATCTGGCTGGAGGCGATGATGCCTCCCTTGATCACCATTTCGGGCTTGGCCCCGAACAGGGCCGGGTGCCACAGCACCAGGTCTGCCAACTTGCCCACCTCGATCGAGCCGATCTCGTGGCTCATCCCGTGGGCGATCGCGGGGTTGATCGTGTACTTGGCCACGTAGCGGCGGATCCGCAGGTTGTCGTTGTCCCCGGTCTCCTCGGGCAATCGCCCTCGCTGGGCCCGCATCTTGTCGGCCGTCTGCCATGTCCGCGTGATCACCTCGCCAATGCGTCCCATGGCCTGGGAATCGGATCCCATGACGCTGATGGCGCCGAGGTCGTGCAGGATGTCCTCGGCGGCAATTGTCTCTCCTCGGATCCGGCTCTCGGCGAACGCCACGTCCTCGGGCAGATTCTTGTCCAGGTGATGGCAGACCATCAGCATGTCGAGGTGTTCGTCGATCGTGTTGCGGGTGAACGGCCGGGTGGGGTTCGTGGAACTGGGCAGGACATTGGGTTGTCCGCAGACGGTGAGGATGTCGGGGGCGTGTCCTCCACCGGCTCCCTCGGAGTGATAGGTGTGGATGGTGCGGCCGCGGAAGGCTGCGATTGAGGCTTCGACAAATCCCGATTCGTTGAGCGTGTCGGTGTGGATGCAGACCTGGACGTCGTGGTCCTCGGCGACACTCAGGCAGCAGTCGATCGCCGCGGGAGTGGTCCCCCAGTCCTCGTGCAGTTTCAGTCCGACTGCGCCACCGATGATCTGCTCGGCAATTCCCTCGGGCTTGGCCGTGTTCCCCTTGCCCAGGAATCCGAAGTTCAGTGGCAGGTCATCCGTGGCCTGCAGCATCATCTGGATGTGCGCCGCCCCGGGCGTGCAGGTGGTGGCGCAGGTGCCGGTTGCCGGGCCCGTGCCGCCCCCGAGCATCGTCGTCAGCCCGCTGGCGATGGCCTCGTCTGCCTGCTGGGGACAGATGAAGTGGATGTGGGTGTCGATTCCCCCGGCCGTCAGGATCTTGCCCTCCCCGGCGACGACCTCGGTTGTCACTCCCACGATCATCTGCGGATCGACCCCGGCCATTACGTCGGGATTGCCCGCCTTGCCGATGCCGACGATGCGGCCACCCTTGATCCCGATGTCGGCCTTGAAGATGCCGGTGTAGTCGATGACCAGGGCGTTGGTGATCAGCAGGTCCAGCGCGTCGGCCTGCGAGACGCCGGCGGCCTGTCCCATGCCCTCGCGGAGCACCTTGCCGCCTCCGAACTTGCACTCGTCCCCGTAGACCGCGTGGTCGTGTTCCACCTCGAGCACCAGGCCCGTGTCACCCAGCCGCATCCGGTCACCGGTGGTGGGTCCGTAGATTTCCGCGTAGGTGGAACGCTTGATTTCGTAGGCCATGTTGTCTGTCTTCCGACTGGAGGTCGATGCCTCGTGAAGAATCGACCGGCGTGTTGTAGATGCGAATGGGTGTCTGTGTGGACCGCCTAGCCCTTGTGGGCGAAATCCTGCTGGGCGACGTTCTCGAGAGCCGCGGCGCGGCCGGCTTCATCGACCGGTCCGTCGGCCAGGTTGTTGCCACCGCGGATGATCCGGTTGCCGGCAATGTCGACCAGGTTGACCGTGCGAGATTCTCCGGGTTCGAATCTCACGGCGGTGCCGGCGGGAATGTCGAGCCGCTTGCCATAGGCGGCGTCGCGATCGAACGACAGTCCGGCGTTGGTCTCGATGAAGTGGTAATGGCTGCCGACCTGGATGGGGCGATCGCCGAGATTGGTCACTTCCAGCGACACGGTGTCTCGATCGGCGTTGAGCACCAGCGTCTCGTCGGGTGTGAAACAGGCTCCCGGCGGGTCGGGTTGGGGATCTTCCGGCTGATCGCCAAAAACCGCCAGGTCAGGGGCCGGCAGGCCACTGGCGTACAGCGCCAGTTCCAGGTTGCCGTCGATGTCGGAGACGGGCGAGTGAACGGTGACCAGCTTGGTGCCGTCGGGGAATGTCCCCTCGACCTGGACCTCGTCGAGCATCTCGGCAACCCCCTCCATCACCTGGCGGCGTCCGAGGAATTGTCGGCCCAGGTCCATCAACTCGGCCACGGTCCGACCGTCGCGGATGAATTCCAGCAACTGCGCGGCGATCAGCGCGACCGCCTCGGGGTGATTGAGCTTCAGGCCACGGGCGAGTCGTTTCTGGGCGACCGCCCCGGCGTTGTGGAGCATCAGTTTTTCGATTTCACGCGGACTCAGGTGCATCAGCAGGATCTCCTTGGTGACAGGCCCACCGCCGGTGGGTTACCACTTTCGCTCCCAGGGTGTTTCTTGCAAGTGATCGGCGAGGAAAGCCAGGCGGCTCCTGAGCCGTCTGCCGACGGCCTCGGTGCTTGGCCCCACGAGTCGCCAGATGAGGCCCTCGGCTTTCGGGCTGAATGATTCGAGGCAACCGTCCACGGAGTCAACGGCCGCCAGTTCCTGGATCGACTCGATCCCGTCGGTCAATTGGTGGCCGAACAGCACGACCGTGGCCAGGCAGTGATGACGCCCCATCCGCAACGGGTTGTCGAGCGAGGTTTCACGGGGGACGAGTTCCAGGGAATCGAGCAGGAGCATGCGGCCGTCACGGATGACCTCGAGCCGGCTCGCCAGTCGTCCAAATTGCCAGCATTCGCCCCGGGCACTGCGACCACTGGTGAGCCAGTCGATGTGAACCAGGTTGGCATCCTCGGCCAGGTGCACCCGGTTGTGCTGGTGATAAATTGCCCCACGGAAGCAGACCAGTGGGTCGGGAGCGACGACCAGCGTGGCGTGCGATCCGACGCTGGCGTGCAAGTGCTGTTGGCAGCCACGGTCGCGCAGCGAGCGGTAGACCTTGGTCGAGGCTTGCGTGGTGAGCACGGTGGTGGTGTCGGCTTCGAGTTCCAGGTCGACCTGGATGTTGTCTCCGGCCACAAGCCCACCGCCAAATGTGGTGGCGTAGATCCAACTGGTCGGTCCAGGGCGGCGTGGCACCCAGAGCTTCAGAGGGTTGGTGGCGCGGTTGCTGGTGACCTGGCTGCGGCCACCGATGCGGGCGACCCGCGCGCGGCCACACCCGGGCCGCAGGGCCACGCCACGACCGGCTCCCATCGCTGTTTGGGGCGAGGAAGTGTCCGTGGGGTCGGCGTCCGGATCCCGGAGTCGGATGGTGCTGGTGAAGGCCACGGTGGATGTGACTAGACGCTGAGGTAATCGGAGATGAGTTCCTGTGTCAGGTCGGTCGTCTCACCGTTGGCGGTGATCCGGCCACGATTCATGATATAGAAGTCGTGGCCGAATTCCTTGACGAAGTCGAGATACTGTTCGACCAGGACAACGGTCATGTTCTCCTCGTTGACCAGGCTTTGCAGCACCTCGCCGATGTGCTGGATGATGTTGGGTTGAATGCCCTCGGTGGGTTCGTCGAGCAGCAGCACGCTGGGCTTGCTGACCAGGGCGCGGGCAATCGCCAGTTGTTGTTGCATGCCACCGGAGAGATTGCCACCCGGGCGTTGTCGGTTGTCCCAGAGAATCGGGAACATGTCGTAGACGTGCTGGGGGATCTTCCTTTTCCGGGGCCGGGTCGCTTCGAGTCCGACCCGGAGGTTGTCGGCCACCGAGAGCTTGGGGAAGATCTGGCGGCCTTGTGGCACCAGTGCCAGTCCCTCGCGGGCCCGCCGGCTGGCCGCGTGGGGGGTGACGTTGCGGTCGTTGATGGCGATCCGTCCTGAATCGGCCCGCAGGATGCCCATGATCACTTTCAGCAGCGTGGTTTTTCCCACACCGTTTCGGCCGATCACGCACGTGACTCGTCCGGGCAACATCTCGGCCGAGATCCCGTGCAGGGTCTGGATGGTCCCGTAGGAGAACGTCAGGTCAGAGAGGCTAAGCATGGCGGAGTCGTATGACGCGGGGCGTTGGTGGAGTTTCGAGGTCAACGGCCGAGATAGGCTTCGATCACCTCGGGGTTCTGTTTGACCTGGTCGAGGGATCCCTGGGCGATGATCCGGCCCTCGTTGAGGACCGTGACGCGGGAGTTGAGCAGGCGGACGAATTCCATGTCGTGTTCGATGACGATGATGCTGTGTTCGTCCTGCAATTCGAGCAACAACTCGGCGGTGAGCACGGTTTCCTCGTCCGTCAATCCGGCCGCCGGTTCGTCGACGAGCAACAACTGGGGCTTGGAGAGGATCAGCATGCTGATCTCCAACCACTGGCGTTGTCCGTGGCTGAGGAACTTGACCGGTCGGTCGACGTCATCCAGCAACCGGACCCGCTGGAGGATCTCGCTGATCTGTTCTGATTCCTGCCGCGTGGAAGACATCTGCAGGTTCCGCACCAGTTTCTGTCGACCCGGAAGTGCCAGTTCCATGTTCTGGCGGACATCGAGTCCGTCGAAGACGGTGGGTGTCTGGAACTTGCGGCCGACTCCCAGGCGGGCGATGTCGACCTCGGAGTCCCATGTGATGTCGCGGTCGGCGAATTCAATTCGGCCCTGGCTGACGCGGGTTTTTCCGCTGATCACGTCGCAGAGGGTTGTTTTCCCGGCCCCGTTGGGGCCGATGATCACGTTCAGGGCGTAATGCGGCACGCTGTAATGATCGATATCGAGAGCCTGGAATCCATCGAAGTGCACCTGGACGTCGTTGACCGACAACAGCGGGCTGTCGAGGTGACTCTGGACCGTGTCGGTCCGTTGTCTCATGGACAGGGCCTGGAGGCGGTCGGTCATTGGTGTCGAATCGCCGCCCGTCTCCTCATCGGGGTCCGTGGTGGCGTCGCGGGCACTGGAATCAAACATCTTGTTCCAGAACCCCATCACCCCCTCGGGCATCAACAGCACCACGAAAACGAACATCCCGCCCAGCAGGAATGGCCAGGCTTCGGGTGACCAGCCGGTGAGATAGAAGTACAGCAGGTTGACCAGCAGGGCACCCGCGACTGGACCGCTGAGCGTGCCACGGCCACCAAACGCCACCCAGACGACGACCAGGATCGATTCCTTGGGCTCGAGATTGGTGGGTGTGAAGATTTGCATCTGGGGTGCGTAGAGCATTCCGGCCAGTCCGGCGATCATTGCCGACAGTGCGAAAACGGCCATCTTGAAGACGTAGGGGCGATAGCCGGCGAATCGCAACCGGGTCTCGTTGTCACGGATCGCGATCAGCACACGACCAAAACGCGAACCGATCATCACGCGGCAGCCAACGAAGACGACCAGCAGCGAGAGAATGGTGACGATGTAGAGCGCGAACTTGACACGCGAATCACTCAGTCGCCAGCCGGCGACGTCGAACTTCGCGATGTCACCCAGCTTGACGGGACCTTGTGCCGAGGTCACTTCCAGTGATGCGAAGTCGGCCTCGACATTCTGGAACTTGCGTGGACGGCTGGTGAAGTGGTGCCCTGACCCCGACAGGCTTCCCTCGTGTTCGGACTGGTAGGACTCGAGGACCTTCTGGACCTGGCCGATTTCGACCTGTTTCTTGGCCAAGGCCTCCTGGTCGACATCGATCTGGATCACCTCGGTGAAGTGGAACGTGATCCGGTCAAAACGGGTGAGCCCGTTGGTTCCACAGAACATCATCTGGTTCATCGAGAAAACCAGCCAGGCCGCCAGGGTGACGGCCTGGGTCAGGATGGCGAAGAACACGCCCCGGACACGGCTGCGGAAAACAAAGAACCCGATCACCGCGGCGACCAGTCCCGGGATCAGCATTCCCAGCAGCACTGTTGCCGGCAGGCTCCAGAAGGGTTTCCAGAACCAGGGCACCAGTGCTTCCTCGGGGGCCTGGCCCACCTCGTAAGGGTACACCACGTACAGGCAGGCGGGCAGTTTCCACCCGGTGGCGTCGATGATTCCCTCGGGTCCACCGTGGTGGGCCAGGAACATCCCCATCGCGTAACCGCCCAGCGAGAAGAAGAAACTCTGGCACAGGCAGAGCATGCCGCCATAGCCCCATATCAAATCGAGGCTGAGGGCCAGCAGGGCGAAACAGAGGTAGCGGCCAAGCATGTTGACCGTCTCGATGCCGATCACACCGGCCAGGTACAGTCCGGGGATGCCCAGTAGGCCGGTCGCCAGCAGCCCAGCGATGGCAATGGTGTTGGCCTTGCCGCGTGGGCTGCCGAGGCCGAGACGTCCGTTGAGGGGCGGCAGTTGTTCAGACATCCGCCAATCTCCCCTTGGGAGGGAAGAGTCCGGCGGGCTTCCACTGGATAAACGCGATCACGAGCAACAGCAGGATGACCTTGGCCCAGATCGCTGACCCAAGAATCGGCTCGATGAACTTATTGAGCATTCCCAGGCCGAGTCCGGCCAGGACACTTCCGGCCAATTCGCCAACTCCGCCGGTGACCACGACAAGGAACGCATCAACGATATGGTTTTGACCCATATCCGGGGTCACGCCACCGATCAACGTCCAGGCGTAACCGGCGATCCCCGCGAGTCCGGCTCCCAGGGCAAAGGTCAATCCATCGGTTTGACGCGTGTTGACGCCCAGGCTCTCGGCCGTCTCGCGGTTTTGCACCGTGGCGCGGATTAGCAGGCCGCGACGCGTGCCGTTCATGATGGCCGATATCGCCAGCACGCAGATGGCGCACAACGACATGATGAAGACCCGGTTGTAGGAGATCCTCAGGTCCTGGATCGGTTCGAAGCTGCCCACGAGCCATGTCGGGCTGTTCACCCCAATGTTGTCTCCGTACCGCAACCGGACAGCCTGGATCAGGACCAACCCCACACCCCATGTGGCCAGGAGCGTTTCCAGTGGACGCCCGTAAAGGTGTCGGACAATCAGCAGTTCGATCAACCAGCCGACAAAAGCGGCCGAGAGGAACGCAATGGGCAGCGCGGCGATGAAGAACAGGTTGACCGGATCGTCGGGGGTGTGGCCGAACAACAACTGGGTTTCGTAGGTGGCGTAGGCGCCGATCATCATCAGTTCGCCGTGAGCCATGTTGATCACTCCCATCTGGCCGAAAATGATCGCCAGTCCTAGGGCGACAAGGATCAGGACGCTGCCCAGCGAGAGACCGTAAAAGAGATCCTGGACTCGGGTGATCTTCCACTGGTACGACTCGATCGCCTCCAGTGAAGAAGTGAAGGCCTGTTGTTCGGATTCCTGGAGCGAGCCGGGGTTCTTCAAGAGATCGGTGAGGACCGGGACGGCCCGTGCACTGGCCATCTCGCCCAGTTGCCGGGCCGCAGCGATCCGTTTTTCGGCAGCCTGGGCAAAGTCCTCGGAACCCAGTTCGATCAGCGCGATGCTCTCGCGTGCCCGGGATTGGACCGACGACGGCACATCGGCCCGGGCGAGTTCTCCGAGAGGCTCGAGGAATTCCGATTTGCGACTGTCGCCAAAGCGTCGGATGGCGGCCAGGCGGGTTTCCAGGTCGTCGGACCAGATTTCCAGCAGTCGGATGGCGTCGGCCACGGCACGACGTTCTCGTCCACTGGGACCGATCGACTCGAGTTCACCGGAGGGAACCAGCACCTGGGCCCCGTCGGGGCCCAGCAGGGGCTTTGTTGAAAGCGGGTCGGAGAGCGGGGCCATCTTCTGGCCATTGACCTCCTGGAATTTCGCACAGAGAACGACCTTGCCGTTGTGGAGGTACGCGTCTCCCTGTTGATAGGAGTCGAAGAAGGCGACCAACCGTCCGTCTCGCGATTGGCCCAGATGCTGCAATGCCTGGGCCCGAACGGAGCGGTCCCTGGAACCCAGTTGGGCGAGATGGGTGGACAGGTCCTTGTCGGCCGCCAGGACCGGCGCAGCGCTGGCAAGCAGAAGCAGGAGCAACCAGGGAGTTTTGCCACGGACAGCGGCCAAGAACTCAGCAGACATCATGCGGCCAATCAGTAGCACAACACTGGTGGGGATTCAACTGGCCCCAGCGACGGGGGACCACGAACCGAGACTCCAGTCAAAACCGAAGACCCGGCGTCCTGAAATGGACGCCGGGTCCCGGATCGACTGACAGAATCTTGGGGAGTTTGCCAGTCTTACTTCAGATTGTTCTTCTTACAGAACTCCTGGAAGCCACTGACGAACGCCTTGTTCGCGGGCGTGTCGATACTCTGGTAGTAGTTCCAGCAGGCCAGGTGGCCGACCAGTGGCGGAACGTCCATGGCCCGCAGTTCGTCCTCAGCAACCGAGAACGCCATGATCGGGCAATCGGCCGCTTTCAGTCCCTGGTTGGCAAACTCCTTGTAGAACGGGACATTGCTGTCGCCGTTGATCGTCGAGAGGATGCAGGCGTCGCCACCGGCGGCGAACTTCTTGATCTCCTGGACGTAGGTCTGGTAGTCCTGGTGATGGAACGGCGTGTACTTCTCGATGATGTTTTCATCGGGAACACCCTGGGCCTTCAGGAAGGCCTTGAGGACCTTGTTGGCCGTTCGCGGGAAGACGTAGTCGGTTCCCAGCAGATAGAACTTCTTGTACCCCTCGTCGATCATGTGCTGGGCCGCGGGAACCAACTGCTGGTTGGGCGTGGCGGCCGTGTAGAAGACGTTCTTGGATTGTTCTTCACCCTCGTACTGGACGGGATAGAAGAGCAGGTGGTTGTATTCCTCGAACACCGGCAACACGCTCTTGCGGCTCACCGAGGTCCAGCAGCCGAAGATCACCGACACCTTGTCGGTGGTGATCATCTTGCGGGCCTTTTCGGCGAAGAGATCCCAGTCGCTGGCCGGGTCCTCGACCACGACCTCGATCTTGCGACCGAGCACGCCACCGGACGAATTGATCTCATCGACGGCGAACAGCACGACGTCCTTGAGCGAGGTTTCCGAGATCGCCATGGTGCCCGAGAGCGAGTGCAGGATACCGATTTTGACGGTGTCCTCGGTCACGTCGGCCTTGGGGTATTCCTTGCCGTCCTGGGGACCACCGGTCGGTGCCGGCGCCTTGCCCTTTTCGTGCAGGTAACTGCTGTAGGAGTCGGGGGAAACCAGTTTGCCGTCGTTGAATGCCTTGACGATCTTGAACTGTCCGTCCTTGAGGATCTCACCGATGTAAACCGGCTTGAGCGTGTGCTGGTTGGACGCGTGCATGCTCTTCTTGCCGCCCGGGGCGTCGAACTCGAGCCCGTAGACCGCCTCACGCACCTTGTCGATTTCGAAGCTCTGGGCCTTCTCGACGGCTGCCTTCCAGACGTAGACACCGAAGTAGGCCGCCTCGATCGGATCGTCGGTCACTCGCAAACCGGCCGTGTCGCCCGCCTTGGTGATCTCGTCACCGGCCGGGGTACCCGCGGCGGGACCGCCGCTTCCGCTGGAACTGACTCCACCGCCGGCATCGGTTTCTGCATCGCCGCTTCCGGCACATCCACCCAGCAGCAGCGCCGTGCTGAGTCCCAACAACATGGTTGACAGCGTCTTTCGCAACATCTCTCGACAGCCTTTCTGCACCCCGTTGGGATGCCCCTGTGTGGCCTGCCCGGCTCCGTGTCTCGTGGCAGGCCCGTGCGTGATCCGGACTGGTTTCTTCCTGAAACGTTCCCCAATGCGGTCCATGGTGGACCGATCTGTCATGGAGGCCCTGAGAGTGCAAAGGGAGTGCCAAAGACTGAAGAAAGTGATTGCAGATGGTGTGGTGGGACAAATTCGTGGAGACGTGCCCATCGCGGCGGCATCTCCACGGTTTCCAGGTGGTCACCGCGCTGCACGTGCAACGCGCAGTATCGCCCGGATCGATGGCACTCGTGTCAGCGGCCCGGCGGCCGACAAAAAAACCCCGGTCCCACCGTGAGGTGAGACCGGGGCTCGTGTCGCCATCATCCGGGGCCGCCGTGGCGATCCCGGAGTCGATCGGAAGATCCTAGAAGCGGATCTGGCCGCCGAGGATCAGGTTCTGATCATCGAAACCACCCACGTAGTTGATATCCTGGAAGACCAGGGACACCCGGGCGCTGTGGCCGTGGATGATATAGTTCAGCGAGTAGTCGACGCTGCGGTCCATGTTTCCGCCAACTCGGATATCGCCATCTGTTGACTGGAACCGGATTGACGGTTGCAGGCGACCTTCGATGTCACCGATGCTGATGCTGTCAGCCATCAGGTAACTTCCCAGGATGAAGTATCCCTCTCCCTGCTGCCCGGCATTGACACCGCCACCGACGGCGTTGTCGTGGTCACGGTCGTAGTAGGCGGCCTCGATGGTCGCCACTCCGCCGCTGTCAAGCGTCGTTTCAAGCAACGCGTCGAAGCTCCAGGCGGTGTAGTCCAACCCGGCACCGTGGGCGTCGTCCTGATTGGAGAACGTGAAGCCCAGCGCGGCAATGTCCTTCTCGCCGTAGTAGGTACTCGAGTTGAAGTACCCCTCTTCGCGGTCCAGGAAGTTCATCACGACCCGACCGACCATCCACAGGTTGTCGTCGCCGGGGGCATTGTCGTAGCCTTCCATGAGGGCCAGCGACCACTTCAACTGGACGTCTTCACCCCGTTCGCCGTAGAACGCGACACCATCATCACGACCCTGGAAGACGTCGTAGTATCCGTTGGTGAACTGCACCCACGGGAACGTGTAGTTGTTGATGAAGAACGGACCACTGAGGTTCGAGCGGTCGGTCGGAGGCAGGAATCGCCCCATCTTGACCGTGACGTCGTCGGTGATCTGGTAGTCAATGGCGGCGTCGAGAATTCTCACGCCGTCACCCAGGCCATCGTCGCCACCAAAGCCCTGGGCATTGTTGATGTCGGTGTGCAGGTACGCCGAGATCTTTTCTCCCATGTTGCCCGAGAGGAAGATCCGGGCGTTGTCGAGTTGGAAATCGCGGACGCGACCACCAAAAGTTCCGGCTGAATCAACACCTTCGGATTCATTTCCACGGAAACTGGTACGAACACCAAAGCCAACCTTGACGCTGTTCTTGGCCGCCTCCAGTTTCGGGTGCAGCCACGAGTTGTCTCGCGGGTCACAGCCGGCCTTCTTGGCCGCATCTTTGCCGCAGTTCTCGTCGTCACCGGTGACCAGCCCGATCAGCGGTGTGATGCTGTCCTGGGCGAACCCGGTTGTGCCGATGGCCATCATGGCCACGGCAAACAGTGTGAGTGTGTTCTTGAAAAACATAGCCGCTTTCCCTCTCCGTGGAATGTGATGTGTAGGTGTTCTCAGTTAGAGCAACCACCCGCGATCTACTCCCCTCAGATCGCGAAAGAGACACCGGTGATGGGTTTGCACCGATTGCACCGGGTGTCCGTTGGACTTCTATCGGTTAGCACGGTCAGCGACTTGCCCGGATGGTGACGATCGTTCCGGTGAACCGCATTACGCGGTGGCTCGAAACAGATTTAGCGGACGTGCCGGTTAGGCAAACTGTGACGGTTGCTGCTGTCTCGGCCGCATCTGGTGCCGGGTGGCAGCCCCAACGAGCACTGGTTATGCTCGCCGCTTGCGGGACGAATCGTTTGTGGGTGGGAGCGGGTCGGGGCGATGATCGGTGCCGAGTGGACCTTCTGGCAGTTGGCCGATTCGGCATTTCCCGCGGGTGGTTTTGCCCATTCCGCGGGTCTCGAATCGGCTTTCCAACAGGGCCTGGTCAGCGATTCTCAGTCACTGGGACGATTTCTGGAGTCGCTGCTCCAGGATAGCTCTCGAGGTGTGGTGCCGTTCCTGGTGTCGGTTCACTCGGGCGACCACGCACTGGCTCGCGTCGATGAATGGTGTGACGCCTTTTTGTCCAACCATGTCGCCAATCGTGCCAGTCGGGTGCAGGGTCGCAGTTTCCTGGCCGCCGCCGAGGCGGCGTTTGAAATTGCCGAGATCGCGGATCTTCGCGAGCGAGTGGCGGTGGGAGAACTCTCGGGACACCATGCCCCGCTGGTCGGCCGGGTCACCTCGTTGCTGTCGCTCCCCCTGCGACGGACCGTGGCCTGGTTCCTGTACACGCAACTTCGCGATGTCATCTCGGCGGCCGTTCGGCTCAATGTCATCGGACCATTGGCCGGGCAATCACTGATCAGCCGCTTCGGGACGTTCGTGCAACACGAGGCTGACGCCGCCGTGCAGCGATCTGTCGACGACGTGGCCATCACCAGCCCGCTCCTTGAACTCGTTGCCACTCGACACGATCAACTTTACACCCGGTTGTTCCAGAGCTGATTTCGCCGCGTCATTGGCCTGGAACCCCGACAGGAGATTTCCGTGCANAGCCACGACCACGANCACAGCCACGACCACGATCACAGCCACGACCACGATCACAGCCACGACCACGGGCATGATCACGAGGTGCTGGAACATCCGGGGCGTTTTGCCGAGCGGGCGATGCCATTGGCCGAGCGAGATTTTGGTCGTCGAGCCTACACGGTGGGTGTGGGTGGTCCGGTGGGTACGGGCAAGAGTGCCCTNGTGTTGGCTTTGTGCCAGACACTGCGTGACGAGTTGAGCCTGGCGGTTGTCACCAACGACATCTTTACTCGCGAGGACGCCGAATTCCTGATCCGCAACGAGGCGTTGGCGGCCGAGAGGATTCGAGCGGTCGAGACGGGTGGGTGCCCTCACGCCGCCATCCGCGAGGACATCACGATGAACCTGGCGGCGGTCGAGGAACTCAGCCGCGAGTTTCAGCCCGATATGCTGATGCTCGAATCGGGAGGCGACAACCTGGCGGCGGATTTCAGTCGCGAACTGGCCGATTTCACCATCTACGTGATCGACGTGTCCGGCGGCGACAAGATNCCTCGCAAGGGNGGGCCGGGGACAACCCAGTCGGACCTGCTGGTGATCAACAAGACCGACCTGGCCGAGGCGGTTGGGGCCGANCTGGNNGTGATGGATCGTGACAGCAAGCGGATGCGTGGNGACGGNCCATTTGTCTTCGCGCAGGTTCGCAACGGCGTGGGCGTTTCGGAGATCGCCGCCCACGTCATCGGCGCCTGGCGGGCGGCCAGCGATCAGTCGGATTCGACGAACGCGTAGTCGGTCCCGCGGTTCAGCTTCCCAGCACGTCGCCGATCGCGCTGGTCACAGCTGCGATCACCCTGTCGAGTTCCTCGNGGGTGACNACCACCGGCGGTGCCAGGCAGACNACATCNCCNCGCATCCGGCTGAAGAGTCCGTGTTGCTGCATCGCCTGGTTGACGCGGGCTCCGACNTTCTCGTCGGCCGCAAATTCTTCCCTGGTCGACCGGTCCTTGACGATCTCGACGGCGACCATCAGGCCCAGTCCGCGGATCTCGCCAACGTGGGGATGATCGCCGAGAGTGGAGTTGAGTCCCTCGAGCAGGTAACGGCCCTTCTCGGCTGCCTGTCCGGGGAAGTCCTCGCCCTCGATGATGTCGAGGTTGGCCATGGCGACGGCACAACCGACCGGGTGGGCGCTGTAGGTGTAGGCATGCATCCAGACATCCTCGCCGTCGTCCAGCACGGCGGCGATCTTGTCGTTGACGCCGGTGCCCCCCAGGGGGAAGTACCCCGAGGTGATGGCCTTGGCGTACTGGATCATGTCGGGCTCGATTCCCCAGTGTTCCAGCCCGAACATCCGGCCGGTTCNNCCGAACCCGGTGATGACCTCGTCGGCGGCCAACAGCACNTCGTACTGGTCGCAGATCTCGCGGATGCGTGGGAAGTAATCGTCGGGAGGCACCAGCACACCCCCGGCTCCCTGCACCGGTTCAGCCATGAACATCGCGACGGTTTCGGGGCCCTCCTCGAGAATTTTCTGNTCGAGTTCGTTGGCCGCAGCNATCCCCGGACTGATGCCCTCGGGGGCCTCGTAGCGGTACGGGTAGGGCGAGGAGATGTGCGAGAAGCCCGGGACACGGGGTTCGAACATCGGCCAGTAACCGCTGATTCCCGTGGCACTCATCGCCGCNAGNGTCACACCGTGGTAGGCCCATTGCCGCGAGATGACCTTGGTCTTCTCGGGCTGGCCCAGTTGGCGGAAGTAATAGCGGGCGGTCTTGAAGTTCGAATCGCTGGATTCGCCACCGCCGGAAGTGAAGAAAAACCGGTTGATCGACGGGTAGGTCATCCTGGCCAGTCGTTCGGCCAGGGCAATCGCATTCGGGTTGGANCTGCCGGTGTANCCCGAGCAGTAGGGCAGGGTGGTCATCTGGTTGCTGGCAGCGTCGGCCAGTTCCTGGCGACCGTGACCGGCGACGACGTTCCAGAGGCCNGAGAGACCATCGATGTATTCCCCGCCGTCGGCGTCGATCAGTGTCGAACCGGATGCACGGACCCAGANATGAGCGTCCTGGTGGCCGGCCTTGTTGTGCAACGGGTGGATCAGGTGTGCGCGGTCACTGGCCAGCAGGGCGTCCTTGGTTGCCGTCATTCGGCTGTCTCCATGGTCAGAAGCGATGGGGATGAAGTCTTCTCAGAATCGAGGTGNCATTTCAAGGGCGNGGATGGGTGTGCGACTATGGGGGTGTCCCGGCAGCCCCTATAATTCTGGTTCGGCGTTCGTACAGGTAGCAGTTCGACGGGTACCGAACCGGAAATGACGGGGCGGTCGTCGGAACAGGAGTGAGACAATGCCCAGTTGCGTGTTGGCGTATTCAGGTGGCCTGGACACCTCGGTGATTCTCGGTTGGCTCAAGGACGAAGGCTATGACGTGCACGCGGTGTACGTGGATCTGGGGCAGCCGTGCGAGGACCGCGAGGAGATTCTCGAGAAGGCTCACAACCAGGGAGTCGTCTCGGCGCAGATCATCGACGCCCAGGAAGAGCTCTGCCGGGATTTCGCGTTTCCCGTGTTGCAGTGGCAGGCCCGTTACGAGGGACCCTACCTGCTGGGCACCTCGATCGCCCGCCCGCTGATTTCGAAGGTCTGCCTGCAGGTGGCTCGCGACGTCGGTGCCGACGCGTACGCCCACGGGGCCACGGGCAAGGGGAATGACCAGTGCCGGTTCCAACTGGCCGCCGAGTCACTCGATCCGGGTGTCCAGGTGATTGCACCGTGGCGGATCGAGCGGTTCCGGAACCTGTTCCCCGGTCGGACCGAGATGATCGCCTTTTGCCAGGAGAAGGGGATCCCGGTCAAGGCGTCGGTCGAGAAACCNTACAGTTCCGACGAGAACTGCCTGCACATCAGTTACGAGGCGGGGTTGCTGGAGGACCTGGAGCAGAACGGTGTGGAACTCGTCGATTTCGGCATGACAGTNTCGCCCCGGGAGGCTCCCGAGGACGGTGAGACACTGGAGATCGCGTTTGAATCGGGAGTTCCCGTGTCGATCGACGGGCAGTCTTTCAGCCCGTTGGAGATGGTCAAGGAGTTGAACACGCGGGCCGGACGAAACGGNGTGGGCCGGATCGACATGGTCGAGAACCGGTTCGTGGGNATGAAGAGNCGCGGGGTNTANGAGGCNCCNGGNATGACGGTGNTGTACGAGGCCCACCGNNTGGTCGANCANNTGACGCTNGACCGNGACCTGGTGCANCTNNGGGANCGGCTGGCGCCNGAGGTGGCCGAGATGGTCTATTACGGNTTCTGGTTCTGNCCNAAGTTCGANGCNNTGCTGNCNTTCATNCGNCAGGCNCAGCANCCGGTCACCGGCTCGGTGACACTGAAACTGTACAAGGGCAACATCAGCGTCGACGGCCGCCGCAGTCCCAACAGTCTCTATGATGCCGAGGTGGCGAGCATGGAAGGAGGCGGGTCGTACAACCAGGACGACGCCGAAGGCTTCCTGAGGATCATGGGCCTGCCTGCTCGCGTGCAGGGAACGGTTGCCCCCCGCGAGTACTAGGCCGAACGGTCAACGCCTGAGCCGGACGGGATGGATCGAGTTGATCTGTAGCAGGTCGGCCTGCAGATCCGGCTGGAAACCCCGTGGACCGGTCAGTCCGACTGACCGGTTGACCCAGCTCGCCAGGTTGATACCCGGGGCCGGACGCAGGAATGTCAACAGGCGACCGTCAGGTGCGACCAGCACAAATGACGGAAGACGGGGGTGACCGGTGGCGATCGGTCGCACGATTCCGGCACCACTGAATTGCGGGGCAGGTTGTGGTCGGGGGCCTGCCGAGGTTGTTGGCCGGGACGGAGCTGGTTGAGGCTGTGCTGGTTGAGGCTGTGCTGGTTGAGGCTGTGCTGGTTGAGG
>PBOU01000005.1 GCA_002724415.1 Planctomycetaceae bacterium | reverse complement strand
ATTCCGCTGCCGAAGACCCTTGCCGAATGGGAAAAGCGGCGTGGCAGGATCCGGGATCGGGTGCTGCGGGCCCTGGGGATCGAGGATCGAGTGCCGCCTCGCTGGCCGCTGAAGATTCGGCGTTTGGGGGCGATCGAGTACGAACGGTACCGAATCGAGAAGTTCACCTACGAAAGCTATCCGGGAATGGCGGTCCCGGCACTGCTGTATGTCCCCAGGCGTGCTCTCGGCCAGGTGCCCGGAATCGTCTCGATTGCCGGTCACGCCTACGGCTCGGGCAAGACCAGCGATTTTTTGCAGCGGCGGAACGTGAACCTGGTGCTGCGTGGCTGTGTCGTGCTGAGCTACGACTACCTGAACACCGGGGAACGAAACACCGGGCCCAACGCGAAGAAAAACATGCCCTACGGAGGTGGTAACGATCATTCCATCCGCCGTTTTTCCTTCACCCGCCGCAATCCGACCGGGCTGGAGGTGCTGGATGCCATCCGCGCTGTTGACGTGCTGGTTGGTCGTTGGGAAGTCGATCGGGTCCGAATCGGTTTCACCGGCGAATCGGGCGGGGGGAACAGCACCTACTGGGCGGGGGCTGTCGATTCGCGGATCAAGCTGGTGATCCCGGTCAGCAGTGTCACCACGTTCGACTACTGGATCCGCAAGAACCGCAACTACGACTGGCATCAGAGGCCGTTCGGAGTCCGCCGTCACGCCGGCATCGGCACCCTGCTGGCACTACACGCACCCCGGCCGTTGTTGGTGATCAGCAGCAAGCGAAGAACCGACGACCACGAGTTCCCGTGGGAGGAGGCCGAACTGTCCTATCGCCGGGCCCGTCACGTCTACGGACTGGTCGGGGCAAGGTCCGCGATTGCCCATTACGAATCTCCGACCGCTCATGGCTACCAGGTCGACAAGCGGAAGCAGTTGTATCGCTGGGTCGATCGCTGGTTGCAGCCGCCTCGATCGATGGGAGACCGGGACATGGAGGTGCAGGTCGAGCCGAGCGAACGGCTGGAGGTCGGACTCAAGAAACTCGTCCCCGACAACCTGACTCACCTGGACATCTACAACCGCTGGATCGGACCGTTGCCGCGAATGACCGTCGATGAGGTTGCCCGGTCACCGAAGCCCGCCCGCCAATGGCTGGCCTCGCG
The DNA here is from genome assembly GCA_002724415.1 of Planctomycetaceae bacterium. Lineage (GTDB taxonomy): Bacteria > Planctomycetota > Planctomycetia > Planctomycetales > Planctomycetaceae > UBA8437. Next base: position 24,271 of record PBOU01000005.1, on the reverse strand, counting down.
ACTGGGTTGGCCAAAAGGGGAATCACCGCCGACACTGACAGTGGTCGGGAGCGAGAAGGGGCCCAGCTGGACTGTCACCCGCGGACGGTTCTCGACCGAATCCGGGATCGTGTTGCCGGCCGTGGTGGTCGAGAAATCCACCGCGGACGACCCGCAGGCCGGGACGCCCGTTGGGCTGGTGGTGGGGCGATCCGCAAAGTTGATCAGCCGGGCGTTGAAGGAGTGTCGCAAGGTGGTGGCCGTTTCGCCCCGAGGAACTGGTGAGACCAAGCCGGGCGACGGGGTGTTGAACAACTGGGGCTGGTTCGTGGGTCGGCCGTTGGCCGGACAGCGGGCGTGGGATATCGCCCGCACGGCCGAATGGGTCCGGTCGGGATCACAGGAACGGAAGCGGGCGGAGATACCGGTGAAGATCTATGCCGATCGCGATCACTGGGAGGCCGCCCTGCTGGCCGCGGCGATGAAACCCGAGTTGTTCTCCGGTGGAGAGATCCGCTTGGGTGTCGCGTCCTACCAGGACCTGCTGAAGAAGCCCCAGGACGTTGGACCGGCGGCGGTGCCGGGATTGCTTGAGCAACTGGATGTGCCGCACCTGTCCCGGATGGCCGGAAGTGTCAAAGTGGTGAGTCCCAGGTGATGTCTGTCCGGAGAACACAGTGATGACATGTGTCCGTGGATGTTTTTTTCTCTCGCTGACTTTGCAGGCACTGTGTGCCCTGCCAACTGTTGCAGCCGAGCCGCTGCCCTTCCTGATGGCCAGCGACTTCAGTGACATGGAACTGGTGGCCTGGCGAATCGAACAGGGGCGCCAGGACAAGGCCAACCCGTTGCTCGAGCCGAAAATGCCCTGGGATGCGGGTGGTGTATTCAGCCACGGAACCGTACTGAAGGACCCGATCGACGGCCGCTTCAAGGCCTGGCAGATCTCGACGCCGCTGTCGCGGCGTTTCGGGCCGGGAACCTGGCGTCACGATCGCTGGTTGACCTATCTCGAGAGCGATGATGGCGTGCGATGGCGGCGACCCCGGCTTGGACTGATTCCGTGGAAAGGCCACCCGAAGACCAACCTGATCATGGAGCTCTGGTGCTCGTATGCCTCGGTCAACATCGATCCCAAGCGGAAGTTCCCCTACGAGATGTTCATCTTCCGGTACCCGGGCTATCCGGGAGCCAGTGGGCGGGTCAAGGGGCTGCCTCTTCCCGAGGGAGCCGACAAGCATCCCTACGGCCTGTACCGCTTCCGTTCTCGCGACGGCATCAACTGGGAGCCCACCGTGGGCCCGATTGATCTCAATACGTCCGACAGTTGTTTCATCTATCGCCAGGCGGACGGTTCCTACGTGTCGTTCCACAAGACCGAACTTCCGGCGTTTCCCGGCGGGGTGACGCCCTTTGACATTGCCGACGGCGGTGTCCGCCTGATTGGTCGTCGGACCAGTCCCGATGGTCTGCGGTGGAGCGACCCCACCCGGCTGGTGATGACACCGGATTGGCGGGATCCGGGGTACACGCAGTTCATGGAACTGTGCCCGTTGAAGGTGCCCGGCGGATACGTGGCCACGTTGACGGTCTATCACAACCACACTCAGCGGATTGATCTGCAGTGGGCGGCGTCGCGCGACGGAATCAACTGGTGGCGACCCGACCGTCGTGCGGCGTTGCCGAATCCCCCCCTGGGCGAGTACGGCGGCGGCATGATCTGGCCGATGCGTCAGCCGGTTCCCGATGGCGACCGGTTGCATGTCTATTACAGCGGTAACGAGAGCCTGCACGGGGACCTGTTCAACACCGACAAGTCCGGACCCCGGAAGCTCAAGGCCCGTGGCGAACGGCTCAGCCGACAGTCCAGCTCGTTGCCGAATTTCGGGGCCCTGTGCCGGGCGACATGGAGTTCCGGTCGGCTGTGGGCACTGGCGCCGGCAATCGGAGGCCCCTACGTCGGCACCGCGACCACCGTGATCCGTGACCTGGCCGACCGGCAATTGCTGGTCAATGTCGTGACCCGTAAAGGCGGCAGCTTGAGGGCCGAGTTGCTGGATGGTGGAGGCCGTGTCGTGAAGGGGTTCTCGGCAGAAGATTGCCAGCCGGTGCAGGGTGATCACCACCGGGTGGCATTGCGTTGGCAGGGTGGCAAGCGGGCACCGAAGTCCGCGGCGCGGATCCGGTTTCTGCTGAAGCGGTGTTTTGTCTACGGGTTTGGTGTTGAATGAGCACACAGGGGTGTTCGCAGCGAGAGACGTGGAGGAGATCAGCGATTATGAACCGACGAGATGCCCTGGCCGTCCTGGCCGGAGGAACCCTGTCTCTGGCCGATGCCGGGTTGTCGGCGGCACCCAAGACGGTCCACGCCACGGCTCTCCTGTCGCGAAACGGCAGTGGTCGAGCGACGGCCTACGCCGAGGCAAACAAGATCGTCACCGTCGGCCAGCAGACCCATCTCACCTGGCTCGATTCGGTCAAGGACGGATTCCGGGTTCGCATCCGGACGCTTGACCGCAAGAGCGGGGAGTGGTCGAAGACATGGACCGTTGGCCCGGCTCATGACAATCACGGCGGACCATCCCTGACCGTCGACAGTCGCGGCCACCTGCACGTGGTCTACTTTCCACACCATCATCCATTTCGCTATCGCCGTTCGTTGAAGCCCAACGATGCGTCCGCCTGGGGCGAGGAGGTGCAGTTCGGGCGGAAATTGACCTACCCGACGCTGGTGTGTGGCCCCGACGACACGCTTTATATGACGGCCCGTCGGAGTCACTCCAACAAACCGTGGACGGTGGAATTGTGGAAGAAACCGGTTGGCAAGGCGTGGCAAATGGTTGGGACGATCCTGCGATCGCGAGCCGGGGGCTACAGCCATTTCCAGGAAGCCCTGGCATGGGGTCCCGATCACAAGCGTCTGCACCTGTCGGTGAGAATCTACGAGAACGGTGGATCGGTTGAGACCATCGGCTACATGTACAGCGATGATTTCGGAACCACCTGGCGAAACGGGGGCGGGCGAGTACTCGAGCAACCTGTCACGGCCGAGACGATCGACGTGATTGCCTCGGGTGGTCGTGTTGAAGGGAAATCGAGCCACAAGTGCGGCACGATTTCGGTGACCCCGGATGGAAAGCCGGTCGTGGTCTACTCGGCCTCGAGTAGTCCCGGTGCCGAAATGTTCGTGGCGACCCCTGGTGGGAAATCGGGCTGGCGACGATCCGGTTTGGCTACAGCGGTGGCCAGGCACTGGCCCGATTGGACGATTGGGCCCGCGGCGGAGGTTTCGATCAACAGGCAGGGCACGATGTACGTCGTGGCGTCGATGGCGCACGAGGGCCGAAACGACGTCGTGCTGATTTCCTCGTCAGACCTGGGCAAGACAATCCGTGTCGAACGTCCTGCCGGGGAGGTGAAACAGGACAAGAAATGGCTGGCCAACCTGGAACGTGACACCGGCCATCATCCGGTCGATGGCCGACCGGGTGTGATCTTCACGGCCGGCACCCGGGGCAAGGGAAACACCGACATTCTCAGCAACGATGTCTTCTGGACATGAGCCGGTGTTGGCAAACCGAGTTTCCAGCTTGGATACGGGGGGCGGGTTGGTCAGGATGGCAACAGGTGGCAGCCGGTGGGGGGCGGATCACAAGGGTCTAGCTCGAGGGTCGATGACAATGTCGAACAGGTGTGTTTTGTCGCTGCTGTTGTTGTGTGGCCTGGTGGTGATGCCCACCCCGGTTTCGGCCGAGAACTGGGCGTCGTGGCGTGGCCCGCGAGGGAACGGGACGTCGACGGAAAAGGGCCTCGCGGTGTCCTGGGACTCCAAGCGGAATGTTGCCTGGCGGGTGGCATTGCCCGGTGCCAGTGGCGCGACACCGGTGGTCTGGGACGACAGGATTTTTGTCAGCACCGCCGACGGCGACGACCTGTCACTGGTTTGTATCAGCATTGATGGCAAGGAGTTGTGGCGTCGGCGGGTTGGGACCGGCAATCGCCAGGTGGGTTTCGGGGACGCCGAGGGAAACATGGCTTCCCCCTCGCCGGTCACCGACGGTCGTCACGTCTGGGTCCTGATGGGGACCGGTGACCTGGCCTGTTTCGATCGGTATGGCAAGCCGGCGTGGAAAACAAACATCCAGGAAAAGTACGGCCGGTTTGATATCCAGTTTGGGATGAGCTCGACACCGTTGCTGGCCGATGGCCGGCTCTATATCCAGGTGATCCATGGACCGATGCGAGGGGCCGAGGAACCCGCCTACGTGGTGGCCCTGGACCAAAAGACCGGCAAGCAGGTCTGGAAGAAGGACCGCAAGACGGGTGCCCAGATGGAGTGCAAGCACTCCTACACCAGCCCGGTCCTGTACGACGACGGCAAGCAGCGGTTCCTGCTGACCCACGGCGGCGACTACCTGGTGGCCCATCGGCTGGACACCGGTGCCGAGATGTGGCGGATGGGCGGCCTGAACGGCGTGCCGGGCGCCCCGATGGCTGCACGACGGCCCGCGGGCAATTTCCTGCAGCGGTTCGATGTCGCGAAGTTCGACGTCAACAAGGACAAGAAGGTTGTCCGGGCCGAGATCACCTCGAAGCTGCACCAGCGGGTGTTCGACCGCATGGCCAAGCAGTTCAAGTTCGATCCGACCAAGATCTACACGATCGCGGCGTTGCGGAAGGCGATCGGCCAGAAGGAGATTCCCAAGCCGTCCGCACCGGCTGCCCGCTCGTACCATCGCACGTTGCGGTTCGTGGCCTCCCCGGCCGTGGCTCCCGGGCTGATCATTGCCCCCTCGGCCAAGCGGGGACCGGTCATCGCGATCAATCCCAACGCGAAGTTCACCGGCGACCTGACCAGGAAGGCCACCAACCGGTTGTGGAAGCTCGAGGACGGCACGCCCGACGTCCCGTCGCCGCTGATCCACAACGGGCTGGTTTATCTCTGTTCAGAGAATGGCAACCTGTCGTGTTTCGATGCCAAGACCGGCAAGCAGCAGTACCAGCAGAGGACTCACCGGATGCGGCACCGGGCTTCTCCGGTCGTGGCCGATGGAAAGATCTACCTGTCGGCTCGCGACGGCAAGGTGACAGTGGTCCAGGCCGGCCGGACGTTCAAGATCGTGTCGCAGAACGACGTGGGAGAAGCACTGGCGGCGTCACCGGCGATCTCCAACGGGACGATCTACCTGCGGACATTCGACGCGCTGTGGGCGATCCGGGCCAAGTAGCGACCGGCGGTCACTCGCGTTCGGGCTTCGGCTGGGGACCACGGGTGGTGCCGTCCCGGCCGACCGGGATCGTCTTGGCCCGTGGCGTTTTTCCAGGTTCGAGTTCGGTCCACTTGCCGATGCTGGCGCCCGACGGCCGGGGCCCCGACGGTCGCAACGCGTTGTCGGTGGGCGTGTAGTGGATTGATGCCAGGTGTGGCGTTTGGATCGTCTTGCCCTGGTTGGCTCGCGAGATCATCAGTGATTCGATCATCCCGGTGACCAGGTAGGTTCGCTCGACCGGATTGGGTGTTTGCCCGGTGACCAGGAAGTTCTCGATGTTGCGGCCGAGGTACCCGAAAGCGGCGTGAGTTGGTCCGCTGTCTGTGTGATATTCGAGTGATTCGGTCGTCTTGCCGTGCGTCTCGGCGTAGGCGAACTTCTTGACGAAACCGTCGCCAAGCATCAGCACGGTCGCCGTCAGCCCGTCGGTGTACTCGACCAGGAACACGTGCGGATCGTCGACCTGCTTGGGATCGACGTGGCCCGGACCGTCCTCGACTCGCTGGATCGCCGCGTTGGCCAATTTCATCGACCAGCGTCCTTCCGCGGCCGCCTTCCACACCGCGTCACCGAAGAGGCACTGGACGCTGCGGACCCCGGTCTCGCCCCCCTTCCGCCGTTCGACCTGGGATTGCAGGATCTCCAGGGCGTGGTANCCGTATCGCTCGACCATGTGGAAACCGATCACCAGGGCGTGGTCGATCGGTTCACCAAGGGCGTGCTGGAAGTTCGGCTTGCGCCACACGACCGGCATGGCCGAGGCGGCCCAGAAGGGGATCTTGTGCTTCCGGGCGGTCTCGTACATGTACTCGGCATCGGCCCAGCGGTAGGACAGGTGCTTGTCGTTGTAGATGGGGACCGACCGGCCGGACTGGATGACCAGGGCCGAGATCTGGTCGAAGAAGTATCGCCGTGGAGTCATCTCCTGGCCGAGTGGCGAGATGGAATAGTCGCCGTGTTCTCCGATCAGCAGCACGGCGTCGACGGCCAGTTCGCCACTGCCGAGTGTCAGTGCCGCGCGGATGCTCTCGAAGACGGGGATCTTGAACTTGTGGGCCACCTGCAGGCCGATGTCTTTCTGGTGAACCTGGTCGATAAACATCGAGACGATCCTGGTGCGAGGTGCCAGCAGGCCGTCGTCGGTCGGGAAGCCGCGGAGGAACTTGCCGACAATCACGTCGGCGTGGCTGCCGGGGAAATACGTTGTGATGATGGCGGCCACGCGGATGGGTTTTTCGATTCCCACCGGTTGGGTCGTTGCCAGGTTCTCGGGTTGATCCTCGGGCATGGTGGAACCCCTGGGGTCGCTGGCGACCGTTGAGTGGTTGGAGCCTGGAGCAGGCCGGTTGTTGAGGGCGAAAGCGAGACCGACCACGCAGGTGGTTGCAATGATGAACGACAACTGACCGGTGCGAGGGTAGGTCACGATGAAGACTCCACGTCAAGAACGGGACANTCCATGATTATTGCCCGGGTTGATTCGGTTCGCGACCCAGTTGAGAACGACCGGTGTGGGAGTCAGAATGCCAAGTCATGCGAAGACTGCAACTGGCAACCNGACGAACGCGAGCAGGTCGAGTGATCGCGCCGTGCCTGGTCCTGCTGTTCGTGGCAAACCTTGTGGCCGGGGCCGCCTGGGCCCAAGGGCACTCGCTGCAATCGGCCGCCGGCAAGATGACACTCGCCAAGGGGCTCCAGGTGCAGTTGTTCGCCGGCGAGCCCATGGTGCGGCAACCGATCCTGGTCAAGTGCGACGATCGTGGCCGCTTGTGGACGATCCAGTACCTGCAGTATCCCAACCCGGCCGGGTTGAAGCGGGTGAAAGTCGATCGCTGGTCACGGACTGTCTANGACCGTGTTCCCGAGCCGCCACCGAAGGGGCCCCGTGGAGCCGATCGGATCACGATTCTCGAGGACACCGACGGCGATGGCCGGGTCGATCGGGCCAGGGATTTNGTTGACGGGCTGAACCTGGCCACCGGGCTGGCCTTCGGACATGGCGGTGTTTTTGTCCTGCAGGTTCCCTACCTGCTCTTCTATCCCGATGGCAATCGGGACGATGTTCCCGATGGTCCGCCGCGGGTGCTGCTCAAGGGGTTTGGCATGGAGGATGCNCAGTCGTTGGCCAATCACCTGACGTGGGGNCCCGACGGCTGGCTGTACGGGGTGAACGGCAGCACGACAACCTGCCGCATTCGCGGGATCGANTTCCANCAGGGGTGCTGGCGGTATCATCCTCCGACGGACCGGTTCGAGTTGTTCTGCGAGGGAGGAGGCAATCTCTTTGGGCTCACCTTCGATGCCCTTGGCCGGCTGTTCTACAGTTCCAACGGGGGCCTGTTTTTTCACGCTGTCCAGGGGGGGTATTTTGCCAAGAGCTTTGCCAAGCACGGCCCACTGCACCACCTCTACACCTACGGACACTTTTTCCCCGTGTTTCGAGGGGGCCTGCAGGGAGGACCAACGACCGGCGGGACAATCTACCGCGGTCACACGTTGCCTGAAGCCTTCCGTGGTCGGTTTCTCTGCGGCAACTTCCTGGGGCACACCTCCAGTTACTGGGACGTGCGACCACGGGCGAGCACGGTGGCGGTCAAGCCGAATGGTGCCTGGTTGAACTCCAACGACACGTGGTTCGGCCCGACCGACCTGTGCTTCGGACCCGACGGGGCCGTCTATATCAGTGACTTTCATGACCGTCGGACGGCTCACCCCGATCCGGACGCCAAGTGGGACCGGAGCAATGGTCGGATTTACCGTGTGCAGAAAGCCGGCGTGGCATCGACGCGGCCCGTCGATGTCGTGTCACTGCCGAGCGCCGGACTGGTCAAGCTGCTCTCGCACGCCAACGGCTGGTATGCCGACCGGGCTCGGATCGAGATGTTTCGACGGAGGGACAAGGCGATTGTTCCGGAGTTGAAGGCGATGGCTCGTCGCCGGGACGATCGCCGGATGGCGTTGCAGGGCCTGTGGGCCGTGAATGCGTCGGGTGGCCTGGATGATGCGTTTGCCCTGGAGATGCTAGCGCATCCTGAGGGACGGGTGAGGCACTGGACCGTGCGATTGTTGGGTGATCGTCGCAAGGTGTCGCGACGCATCGGTTNGGCCATTGTCGACCTGGCCCATCGAGAGACCGACCCGGTGGTGCTGGTCCAGTTGGCGGCCACGGCAAGACGGCTGTCGGCCGAAACCGGGTTGCCCGTTGCCAGGGAACTGATGCAGAAGCCAGCCGGCGAGGCGGATTCGCGTTTGCCGTTGATGACCTGGTGGGCGGTGGAGCAACACGTCGCGGATAGCCGNGCACAGGTGATNGGACTTTTCGAGACGGGTTCACCGTTGTGGGGCACGCGTGANGGNCTGGNCTGCGGGTTGCGGCTGGTGCGTCGGCTGGCGGCCGAGGGGACCAGGGCCGGCTACGATGCGTGCGTGAGCCTGCTGGCCACCGTGCCCGGTGGGGCGCGAGCGGAAGCGGACAAGAGGTTGGCCCAGGGATTGGCCGAGCGGGCCAACGGCCTGACGGGGCTGGGGACCGGTGGATTGTTCAATCGGTTTGGCACCACCGAGGCCTCGGCGTTGAAACGCCACAGCCGGAAGTTTGACGACCTGACGCCGGAACTCGCCGNGTACATCGGCAAGCGATGGTCAGCCGGACGGGACAACACGTTCTGGTCGGACCTGGCGATGAGGTGTCGCGTGGATGGGTCGCACCGGTACGCTCGCACGAAGGTTGCCGATAGCAAGTTGCCCGCCGCAACACGGGCTCGCTGGTTGAGACTGCTGCGGCAGTATGGTGAAGCGGACGTGCTGCCGTTGGGAGTGAAGTTCTTCCGGTCGAGCGAGCCGGCCGAGGTGTTGGCACAGGCCATGGAGGTACTGGGGCGNTTCGGCAAGCAGCAGGAACTGGGGCTGATTGTCACGGCGTATCCCAGGTTGGCCAGTTCGTTGCAGNCGAGAGCCCGGCAACTGGTTTTCGGTCATCCCGAGACGGCGCTGTCGCTGCTGGCCCTGGTCGATCGCGGACAGGTGAAAGCCAAGACGATCGACGTGGTCGAANTGCGGGCCCTGGCCATCCACAAGGATCCGCGGCTGGCCAACCTGATCAAGAAGCACTGGGGCCGGGTTTCNGCGGGAACGGCCGAGGAGAAACTGGCCACGATGCGACGGTTCAAGAACGATCTCAGGGCGGGGTCGGGTCGACCCGCGGCCGGACGCGAGTTGTTCAAGAAGCACTGCGCGGCGTGCCACAAGCTGTTCGGCGAGGGGGGCAAGATTGCCCCCGACCTGACCATGACCTCGCGGAAAGATCTCGAGGCGCTGCTGGCCAACATCGTCGATCCCGGTGCGGTGATTCGCCGCGACTTCCTGGCGTCGGTGGTCGTCACGACCAACGGAAGAATGGTCACCGGGCTGGTGGTCAACCGCAAGGGGGACCACCTGGAAGTGGCCGATTCCAAGGGCAAGATCGCCAGGATTCCCAAGGCGGATGTCGAAATCGAAAAGGTGTCCGACACGTCGATCATGCCCGAGCGGTTGCTCGAACAACTCACACNACAACAACTCAGAGACCTGGTCAGTTACTTGCAGGGGACGGCTCCATGACACCATTGCCAATCACTCGACGTCGATTCTTGTCCACCGCCGCCGCNGCCACCGCCGCCGGGTTGGCGACTCCGGGCCTGGCCAACGCCGCTCCGGAGAAGGCGCACATCGCGTTGACGCTCGACCTGGAAATGAGTCGGCACTANCCCCGNCGTGGTCTCACCGAGTGGGATTTTCAGAAGGGGAACCTCGACGAGGCGACCAAGGCGTACTCGTTGAAGGCAGCACGGGTGGCTCATGACCTGGGGGCCAGGATCCACTTCTTCTGCGTGGGCCGGGTTCTCGAGCAGCCNGACGTGAAGTGGCTCAAGGAGATCATCGAGATGGGGCACCCGGTCGGGAACCACACCTACGATCACGTCAACGTTCACGCCACCAATCCCGCACAGACACAGTTTCGATTTCAACGGGCTCCGTGGCTGATCCGGGGGCGGACGGTCTCGCAGATCATCGAACAGAACATCGCGACGACCAGCCTGGCGATGAAAACCCGCCTGGGCATCTCGCCCAATGGATTCCGGACGCCGGGAGGGTTCTACACCGGGCTGAAGGGACGCAAGGACCTGCAGCAACTGTTGATGAAGCAGGGGTTCAAGTGGGTCAGTTCGGTTTACCCGCAACATCTCTCGGGCAANCCGAAGCAGGAGCCGGGGCCGGAGGTCTACAACTCGATCATCGCTGCCCAGCAGCAGGCCCAGCCGTTCAAGTATCCCACCGGGTTGATCGAGGTTCCGATGAGTCCGATCAGTGATGTTACGGCGTTCCGGACAAAATTCTGGAAGCTTGATTACTTCCTGAAGGCGGTGCGATTGGCCGTCGAATGGGCGATCCAGGAGCGAAAGGTGTTCGACTTCCTGGCTCATCCGTCGTGCCTGGTGGTCGAGGATCCNGACTGCGAGACGATCAGGCTGGTGTGCGAGCGGGTGAAACGGCAAAAGGACCGGGCCGAGATCGTCGGCCTGGACCGTATCGCCGGCCGGTTGGCCTGAGATTGATCGGCCGCTTGGTGGTCTCAGCCGCACCGATTTGGTTGACTATCACCCATCAACATTCGTCAACCCGTTTGTCACCTGGGCCAACAATTCATGACCATTGCATCACTACGGAAAACAGCGTTCTTCGTCCTGGCCACCCTGCTTGTCACCGTCACGACGGCCACGGCCGAATTCAAGGATGGCAACAAGCAACTGGGCATCACTCCCGGTGGCAAGGCGGCATTCATCGACTACAACAACGATGGTTGGATCGACCTGTTCGCCGGCCAGTTGTGGAAGAACGAGGGCGGAAAGAAGTTTGTCCTGGCCAAGGATTCCAAGGCACCCGGTGGNGAGGTGATCTGGGGCGACTTTGACAACGACGGCAACGTCGACGTGTTCCAGTTCACCGGGGCCGGTTCGTTGCATCGCAACAAGGGCGACGGGACGTTCGAGGCGGTCGAGTTTCCCAAGTTGCCGACCATCAATTCTCGTGGAGCGGCCTGGCTGGATATCAACAACGACGGGTTGTTGGATCTCTACGTCGGTGGTTACGAGATCTGGACCAAGACGGTGCACCCCGATGCGATTTATATCAACCAGGGTGGTGGGAAGTTTGCCAAGCACTGGCAGAGCAAGGACGGGAACTACTCGGCACGGGGCGTGACGGCCGGCGACTTCAACGAGGACGGTTTTGTCGACGTGTACGTCTCCAACTATCGCCTGCAGCCCAACCACCTGTGGCAAAATGGTGGCAAGGGCAAGGGATTGTTCTCCAACGTGGCGATGGATGTTGGTGCGGCCGGCAAACCGTCGCAGGTGATTCCCTACACCGGTGGAATCAGGTATCCGGTGTGTGGCCACACGATCGGCTCCTGCTTCGGCGACATGGACAACGATGGACACCTGGACATCTTCGTCGGCAACTTTGCCCACGGGGCCGCCTACCAGAACCGTTCGCAGTTCCTCAAGAACCTGGGGCCCAAGGGCAAGTACAAGTTCGAGGACAAGTCGGCCGGGTCGGGGTTGGGTTACCAGGAATCGTACGCGTCNCCGGCGCTGGGCGATTTNGACAANGACGGCGANCTGGANCTGTANTTNACGACCGTCTACGGCCACAACCACTCGGTGCTCTANAGCAACGANGGGGGATGGAAGTTCAAGAACATCACCGCCCCGCAGGGCCTGGGCAACCTGCCCCCGACCTACCAGTCGGCCTGGGGNGACATCGACAACGACGGCGACCTCGACCTGGCCACCGCNGGAAAGCTCTGGATCAACCAGGTGGCTGCCACTCCGAAGAACAAGTGGATTGGTCTGAAGCTCGAGGGGGATGGCAAGAAGGTGAACCGCTCGGCAATTGGCGCCATCGCCCGCATCAAGTTGAAGGACCGTGTCCTGACTCGCCAGGTGGAGAGTGGTACCGGCGAGGGCAACCAGAACCAGGTGCGACTGCACTTCGGGCTGGGTGCTCACGANGGGCCGGTTGATGTCGAGATCACCTGGTTGGGTGCCGGCAAGCAGATGGTCAAGGGCCTGGCCGCCGGCAAGGTCCACAAGGTGACGTTCAAGTAGGCATCGTTCTTTCTGCCGGGCAGANAGCCATGAATACGTTCGATTTCAATCGGTCGTTCTTNACGTTTCGGATCGACACGCTGGTCAAGCAACCGTTGACGGTGACACACAAGCCACCGTTTAGCCTGAACAACGCCAGGATTCCGATCGAATGCCGGTGCGTTGTCACCGAGAAGGCCACCGACCAGGCCCAGTCGTTTGTCCTGGGGGCCAGTTGCAAGACNGAGCGNGTTGGCGTCGAGAGCGACATCTGGCTGGAACCCAACGCCGACTTTTGTCCGATCTTTTCCGACGATCGTTATCTCAGCCTGAAGACCTATTCCCAGGTCGGTACGACGATGGACCTGTTTCCGCCGGGCAGCGGCAGCCAATCGGACCGTCAAACCGGCTTGATCGATGACACGTACGACAGCGTGAAAATCGACATGACCGAATGTGACGGCACGCCGCTGGATTCGGCCCAGGAGATCGTCGAGGCGGTCCTGGCCAACCAGAACCTGGTCGCACGAACCGAACTGGAGAACGACCGGTACCACGCGTTGATCGAGCACCCGGTCAAGACGATCAACGCCAACGAGCGGGACTGGATCTACCAGACCGATACGGGACCGGTGTTGTTCCCCGACCTGTCGGTCGAGCCTGGTGAGATGCTGACCAGCCTGGAACTGGCCTACTCGGCCTTCAACTGTCCCGACTGGATCGAGTTCATCGTGCGGCGGGTCACTCCCACCACCTCGGACGTCAGTGTCTATCACTACTCCGATGCGGTCCGCTGCGATTCNCGCAACCAGATGCTGCGAATCGACTAGCGAAGTGGAGCCTGGTGACCGGCTTCAACCGATCACGTCCCAGATCGGGTCGCCGCCATGGGCGATGGGAACGGGTCGTCCATCGAGGTCGGGCACGGTCATGTGCGGGTCGATGCCCAGCAACTGGTAGATCGTGGCGACGACATCGCCGGGCGAGACCGGGTGGTCGATGGGGTAGCCGGCCTGCTTGTCGGTCTGGCCGAACACCGCGCCCTGCCGCACTCCNCCTCCGGCCAGCAGGCTGAATCCACACTGTGGCCAGTGATCTCGTCCGGCCTTGGCATTGATCTTGGGTGATCGGCCCATCTCGCCCATCACGACGATCAGCGTGGAATCGAGCAGGCCGCGTTGTTCGAGATCCTCGACAAGCGCGGTGAAGCACCTGTCGAGTACCGGNAGGTTGTAGTCCCTGAGCAGCCCGAAGTTGTTCTCGTGCATGTCGTAGGTGAACGAGCCGTCGGGCAGNAAATTCTCGGCGTGCACGCTGACAAACGGCACGTCGGATTCGACCAGCCGTCGGGCCACCATCATGCTCTGGCCGAACAGGTTGCGGCCATAACGCTCGCGGAGTGGGGCGGGTTCCCTCGAGAGGTCGAAAGCGTCACGGGTCTTGCTCGAGACAAGCATCGAGAAGGCCCGTTCCTGGAACCCGTCGAGGCGATCGATGGCCCGGGAGGACTGGAGTTGTTCGAAGCGGTCGTCGAGTTGCGTCAGCAGGCTGCGACGATCGCCGAGCCGGTTGCCGTTCATGCCGGAGAGCGCGTCCAGGGCCGGCATCATGGGTTCGCCGTAAGGCCAGACCGGGTCGTAGTAGGGTCGTGCCGGTTTTTTGCGGTAGGTTGGCTCGCAGATGCTGAACATCGGGTCGTACTGCGCGCCCAGGAAACCACCGTAGGGGCCGGGCCGCCGGATTCCGGGGTACATGCTCGCCTCGCCCCAGCCGGGGTAACACGGCAGGCAGACCGCTCCGGGCAGGTCGCGAGGGCCCATTCCCAGGTACTGGCAGATGGCCCCGATGTCGGGTGGGTCGCTGCGGCTGGTCGTAAGAGCCCGGGTCTTGCCGTCGGCGTAACCGGTCATCATCGCCAACGGGTTGTGCGCGTTGTACTTGTGGGTGATGGTGCGGATCAGGCTGGTCCGGTGCATGATCTTCGCGGTTCGCGGCAGGTGCTCGCAGATCTGCAGGCCCGGCANCGAACTGTTGATCGGNGAGAACTCACCACGCACCTCCGGCGGTGCGGCCGGTTTCATGTCGAACATGTCCATCTGGCTGGGGCCGCCCAGCAGGTTGAACATGATCACCGACCTGGCCGAGCCGTTCTCGGGGCGTGACCGGCCGGAACCAGCCGCCTGCAGCAGCCGGGGTACGCTGAAGCCACCCAGTCCGCCAAACAGGGACAGACCGCCGACGCGGAGCAGTTCACGGCGAGTGTGCTGTGGCGAGGTCATACGAGTTCCCGGATCACCTGNCCCTGTGGCAGAGCCTGGATGGGGCGATCGTCGAGNGTTCTCAGTTCGGCCCGGGGATTCATGCCCAGGGCGTGGTAGACNGTGGCGGCGAAATCGGGAACCGAGACGGGACGGTCCTTGATATCCGCGGCGTGGGCATCACTGGCTCCCAGCACCATGCCGGTCTTCACGCCGCCCCCGCCCAGCGTCAGGCTGAAGCAGCGGTTCCAGTGGTCGCGTCCGGGGCCGCGGGCGTCATCGTTCAGTCGCGGCGTGCGGCCGAATTCTCCGGCGGTGATCACCAGCGTGTTGTCCATCAGGCCCCGGTCGGCCAGGTCGTTGAGCAGTGCGGCGTAGCCCTGCTCGTAGGCCGGAACCTCTGTTCGCAGGCGCGGGAACACCTCGGGATGATGGTCCCAGCCGTAACGGATGTACCCCTTGACGGTGATGAATCTCACGCCCGCNTCGACCAGGCGACGGGCCAGCAGCAGGCCCTGTCCGACCCGGTTGCGGCCGTAGGCGGTTCGCAGCGAGTCGGGTTCCTGTGCCAGGTCGAAGGCGTTCTTGGCCTTCCGGGACGTGATCATCGAGAAGGCACGGGCCTGGAACTCGTCGTGTGTTCGGGCAAANGGCAACTGTTGTTCGGTNCGNGCCTGGAANCGGTCGACGGCTTCCAGCAGGCCGCGGCGACCCGACTGGCGGTCGTTGGAGACCGATCCGGGAGGATTGAAGGCGTTGACGGCGTAGCTGCTGCTGTTCGGNTCGCTCTCGACGATGAATGGATCATAGGTCCGGCCCAGGTAACCACCGTGGCCGGGGGCACCGTAGCGGGGGCTGGAGATCGTGCCGACCTGGACGTAGGGAGGTGTCTGGCGGGCGCGTTGTTCCTGCTGCCAGGCCAGCATGGCTCCGAATCCGGGAGGCGCCATGTTGCCCTCCAGCCGGTTGCCGCTCATCAGGTGATGATCGCCCTTGCCGTGGGTGGGCGAGTAGGAGTGCATCGAGCGGATCACCGAGAACTTGTCGGCACAGGCNGCCATGTTCGGCATCAGTTCGCCGAGTTCCAGTCCCGGGACGTTGGTGGTGATCGGGTTGAGTTCGCCTCGGATTTCCGACGGTGCCAGGGGTTTCAGGTCGTACATGTCGATGTGGCTGGGGCCACCGAGCATCCACAACAGGATGCAGTTGACCGGACCGCGGGGCGAATCGGCTTCCCTGGCGGCTGCCTGCTGGGCTCGTAATGCCTCGGGCAGGCTCAGACCCAGCGCGGTCAAACCACCAATCCGCAGCAATTCCCGGCGACCCAGGTTGCTGAACGATTCGATCTGGTTGGTGGCGACGGAGAGCATTGGGAGGAGGACCGGTTCGAGGAGACTCACCCAACTGTTCGGCTAACTGTTCCGAACGNTACGTCAGTCATTATTCCTCAACAGTCGACCAAGTGCGACCCCGACTTGATTGTTGCCCGGTCNNGCTAGTTGTCCCAGCGATCCGGGTGGATTCCGTCGGCCGACGTGGCCATCCCCGAGGGGCGGTTGGGCACATCAAAGTCGATGTTGCGCGTGTTCAGGCTGCCCATCAGGGCCTGGACTTCCGGCGGCATCGCGGCCACCTTGTCAGCATCCCACTCGTCGATCTCCCCGATCGGCCCGGCCCACGTCGGACGGTAGGCATAGGCCAGCAACCGTCTCCTCGCGTCGCTGTGGTTNGGGTAGTTGCCGTGGAACACNTTCTGGTTGATCAGNACGGCCGAACCGGCCTGGCAGTTGACCATGCGTTCGCCGTCGTGGGCCAGGTACCTGTTGTAGGGGTTGCCGTCACGGTGCAATGAGAGGTGTGAGCGGGGAATGACCTTGAACGGTGCCCGTTTGGGGGTCAGGTCGTCGAGGTAGAACAGGACCCGGATCAGTACCGGAGAACTGGCCTGGACGCCAAAAATCTCCGAGCCGTAGGGCTGGGCGTCGGTGTGGATGGCGATTCCCGGGTGGCCGGGCAAGCTGACGTCGTAACCGACGGAATTGCAGATCAGGTCATCACCGAACAGTTCTTTCAGGAATCCGGTGACGGCGGGCAAGGCCATCAGCTTGTTGGTTTCGGTGCATTCCAGCCAGGGCCCCTCGCCGTTGCCCCGGGTGAACTCGCTGTAGTCGCGAGGCACGATTTCCAGCTGGTCGAGTTCGTCGCCGACTGTCTGCAGGACTTCGGGTGAGAGGAGATCGGGTATGACAACGAATCCCTCGACTTCCAGCCAACGGGCCCGATCGGCGTTGGAGAGGCTGTTCCAGTCGACGTCGTCATACCGATCGGCCTGCGCGATGTTCTCGAGCGTGTTGGTGAAGCTTGTGTCCATGGGGCACCAATTCCATCAGGGTTGCTGGTTGTTGGCTCAGGATAGCGTGGTTGGNTCCGTCGGGCCAACCGATGGGCAACGCGGCAAAGACTTCCTGCCGGAGAAAGAAAGCTCACTTGCATCGCGGTGAAAATACGATACTANANATAGTGTGAAANATACACTAATATCGGTGGGCGACACAGAAAGCTCACTTGCATCGTGGTGAAAATACGATACTATATATAGTGTAAAANATACACTAACATNGATGGGCGACACGGTGTTGATCGCGGTGGAACTGAACCAGGAGGAGGTCGAGCATGTTGACGTTGTATCCCTATGAGTTTTCGCCTGGTTTCTGGGTGTTTGATGATTCGCGGACCGGTTTGAAAGAGGAGGCATTCGTTGCGGGAATGAGCGAGATGATCACCGATATGGTGGCCGAAAAGGAGATTCCAAATGCGAGCGAAGGGTTCTCGTTGACCTTTTCCCTGGTGGAGTTCGATCACGATAGCGAATTGACGTGGCAGAGGACCGATGACGGATCGCCGATCGATTCCGATTCGGCCCGCTCTGCCGGGAACTGGTACTCCGGCGAGCTAGACGGCAGGGTGATGGAGGGCTGGTTGTGTCCGGCGTTGTTCCATTACTTCGAGGCCACGCCAAAGAAGATTTACGTGCGGCTGGATCCGTTGCCCGAGGGAGTGGATCCGATCTGGAATGTCGAGGATGGGGCGGTTGATCGCACCGTGGTTCGTGGCTCGGACGTGGTCAATGGCCTGGAACGTCTCGCAGCCGAGTGAACTTGGCCACAGAGGAGAACAGTTGAATTACGANTACCGTTTCAGGCCATCAACCTACTGGTCTCGAGGGGATATGAGTGCCGAGGCGACGATTGCCACGGTGTTCTACTCGTTCGACGCTGTCTACGTGACGGCGAGTCGGAGGCGAGGCCGAATCCGGTACGCCATCAGCGATTCTCGCGGCAATCCAGGAAGTTCGGTCGTCAAGACTTCCACGAGGCCGTTGACCTTCTGGCGTTTTCTCAGGCTACTGAACGACGGCGATTCTGGCGTGAACGACGAATTTTTCGGTGGGTTGATTCTCGAGTCGGCCAACTACCATGCTGCCGGGGGTGGCTCGGACAGGGCGTCATATGCTGGGATGGCGAGCGTAGAGTCAGACTTTTATCCCCAGTTGTCCGATTGGACTGCCGATCTCTGGCAGTCCTGGTCGTTGGGCGTGACCGATGACGATGAGCCTCCCGGCGACACGTGTATGAGGCGAGTTCCGGTGGTCGACGGTTGGTGGATTCCTGATTTTTTCAGGCGGTTTTGATCAATCGATTGGCAGGATCGTGGTTTGTCGTGGACATGAAACGAAAACGATCTGGTGGTTGATCGAGCCGTGATGTCTTGTTGTTGACCAGGATTGCCCACTTGACTTGGCACGATGAGTGGCATAGAAGTGCTTGTGCGTTACGAGTGGTGTGACAGTCACACCCGGCAACCTGGCTCGGTCGCCAAGGTGCCTGCTGACCCGCAATTGGGTTGGAACGCGGCTTCTGAAAGGAGCAACGAATGGCCGGTTTTTGCTTTAACGGGATCCTCAATCGCAACACGAGCAATTGCTCTGTGGTTGGATTCCGCGCGGNGAGGCCCGGGGGCTGGCGACCGCTTTGTGAAAGGAACCTCGAGGTGAACGTGGAATCGATCTAGCTGCTGCCGGTGCAGATCGCCGGCTGGAAATGAAAACGACTCGGAAACAGGAAACACAACAACACAGGCATCACGAGAGGTGTGAGGGAACAGGCCCTTTGACCACCCGGCAACCTGGCTGGAATCCGCGACGCGGAGACCGCTGCCAAGGTGCCACAGCCTTCCCCGGTTATCGGGGATCGATGCAGAACGCGACGCAAGTCCTTCCGCGACCTCGGAAATCGGAAAATCTCCGTGGTCNGGTTGATCGATCGGCATGGTCATTNGCCNGTTTCTCCACGNCCGAGGAGAAACATGACGATGGCGACCAAGAGAACCCGGAAAACCAAGACCAAGTCCACCGGCAAGACGGCCAAGCCCAGGGCCACCCGGCGGAAGTCGGCCTCGAATGGCAAGGCTTCCAAGAACGGCAAAACCAGGAAGAGGGCTGCTGGTGGCGCGGTGCCAGGGGGCGAGCCGTCGTCGACCGGCCAGGGGATCCTGGAGCAGCTGGGCCTGGTGGGCATGGCGTCGATCGAGCGGGTCGTGCTTGCCGCCCTGGTCAGCGGTGATCCGCTGTTGCTGATCGGGGCACACGGCACGGCCAAGTCGTACCTGCTGTCGAGGATCTGCCAGGCCCTGGCCATCAAGTGGCGTCATTACAACACCAGCCTGCTGAACTACGACGACCTGGTCGGGTACCCGCTGCCNGACAAGGACGGAAAACTGCAGTTCGTCCAGACACCGGCATCGATCTGGGGTGCCGAGGCCGTGTTCCTGGACGAGATCTCGCGGTGTCGCATTGATCTCCAGAACAAGCTGTTCCCGATCATCCACGANCGACGNNTCCAGGGAATCGAGTTGCCCAANCTCAGGTATCGCTGGGCCGCGATGAACCCGCCTCCGGGCGATGACAACGATTCGTTGGACAGCGACTACCTGGGATCACANCCNCTGGATCCGGCCCTCGCCGACCGGTTTGCCTTTGTCATCGAGACTCCCGGCTGGGCGGATCTCGACGAGCAACAGCGACGGGAGGTCGTGACGCGGTCNAACGCNCCNCTGGAACCGTCGGCCACCAAGCACCTCCGCGGGGTGGTCGAAGTGGGACAGCGACTGTTCCCGCAAGTGTACGAGGAACTGCTGCCCCAGTTGGCCCATTACATCCAGCTGGTCAACGATCTCCTGCGAGCCGCCTCGTGGCTTGGCCGGGGGTCCACCAGCGTGGCAGCCGGCGAGGACAACCGAATTGCCCTGAGCCCTCGCCGTGCCGGCATGCTGGCTCGCAATATCGTGGCCGTNCACGTGGCATCGATGGTCCTGGACGAGAGTCCCGAGATCGAGGAATCGGCCCGGCTGGCTCTTCGTCACTCGATTCCTCACCGCGCGGAAGGTGTCGTGGTGTCGGAGTTGAAGCTGACGACCGCGCATCGAGAAGCCTGGCGGTTGGCCGAGTTGCCCGCCCTGGATTCCTCGCGGTTGCTGGCGACCGAGGCGGACCCGGTTCGTCGAACCCGGATGGCTGCGAATCTCAAGGGACTGGAAAAGAACGAGCTGTCATCGATCGTTGCCGACTCGATCGCCAGCCTGCCACCCGGTGGCCAGCACGCGCTGGCCACGTGGGTTCTCGACAACGGCGTGGCCGGCCGGTTGGTCGCAGCCGTGGCCGANCAGTGCGGGGCCCTGGCCGCGGCCGCCCTGGTGTCCAAGGGAGCCGACGAGCGGGTGCACGCCCGGAGCACGCGACACGATCTCTGGAAGTACNTGACGCGTCAACTGGGAGNATTGCCCGAGAAGTCNCGGGACACGCCCCTGCTGACCAACCTGCTGATTGCCCTGTTTGTCAGCGATGACCTGGCGGTCGAGTCGGACGTGGACAAGGTCTTTGAATCTTGGCGGTCGGTGCGACGCCGTTGCCAGGCTCGATTGCGGGCCAAGAGCACAAGGAGCCGGTCATGATGGTCCCCCGGTTGCTTCACAACATGTCGGTCCGGCCCCGGACCCGGGTGTTTCATCCCGAGGAGACGTTGACTCGATCGCACGGGGTCGGGCTGGTCTTTCGATTTTCCGTGGATGACTGGGGCGAGGATCCTCGGAGATTGGCCAGTTTGCTGGGCATCAGTGTTGCCCGGGAGGCTGATGTCGAGGAGACGCTGCGACAGCGCCTCGACGATCACGTGCGGCAGATGCCGTTGCCCGATGCCTGCCTGGTGACCGAACACAGCGTGCTGCACGATTCGGCATGTGCCAGCGACTTGACCGTGGCAGCGGTGATGTCCAAGTCGTCNGGGAACATCTTCCTGAANCAGAAGCAGCCAAGCCTGTACGGAATCGGNCCNCCGATCGTGCTGTTGCTGAGTGACGAGNAGGANGTGCAGGAGGTGTTGANGTGGGTNCGCCTGCACGANNCCGATCNANANCNTCCCGGCCANGGAGCNAANNCATGATNGANTNGANANCNCCCGGTTCCCAGTCCCGACGNCTCGANTACCAGNTTCTCGACNGTTTTACCGGTNGCAACAGCGCCGTGCGGACCCTGCTGAGNCTGATGGACATNGTCGAGACNACCGAGNTTCCGACCGCCGCGGTCGAATGCGTGGCCGTTCCNCGGATGTTGATNAATCCNGAGTTCGTGGCTGNNCATGCCAACACGCCCGAGAANTTGCTGATGCTGGTCNTGCACGANCTGCATCACGTGATCCTGGGNCACACGTCGTTCTTCGGNAACACGACNCCGATNGACAACCTGGTTTTCGACGCGGTGATCAANGCGATGCTGTGCNACGACTTTCCCGGTACNGCNCACACGTCGTTCTTTACCGACCTGTACCGCGAGGATGNCTTTCCCGAGTGCCTGCTGAGACCNGCCACGGGCTGGAAGCCGGGGTTGTTCTATGACGATCCACTGAGAGGATTCCAGTCACCACCGTTCCCCAATATGGAGGACGACGACGAGTCGGACTGGATCGTTCCCATTCCATGTCCCCTGGAGCCGAAGCGGTATCGTCGGATCGCGTCGGCGTATCGCGAGTTGTACTCGGATGTCGGGTCGACGTATGTCGAGCTCTACGAGGCACTCGCCAATGGGTTGTTGCGGTTTCGCATGGACGATGTCCTGCTGCTGGGCGATCACACGCCGAGGGACGGCTCGAGTTGTGGAAGCCTGGAACGTCGTTCGCCGGTGCTCTTCGAGGCAGTTCGTCGCATCGTCGAGGAGTGGCCTCAGCCCCCGGAGCCGATTCCGGGCCGTTCGCTGTCTGACGTGATCGAGGAGACGGGATTCGAGGTTCGCAAGCACCGGAGTTGTCGCCGGGAACTGCGGTGGATCTTCAGGCGAATTGGTGGCCGCCACCGCGGTGGCGGTGGCCCGAGACAGTTGAGCCCGCAACCATCGCCGGTCGCCACGTCGGTCCCGACCCCTGATCGTCGGTCGGTGGTGATGCGGGCCCTGGGGTCCGTGCCACTGTTGTATCGCCACGAGGTGACGGGCCGCGACTGGGCGCCGCACGGCGAGAAGGTCCACGTTTACCTGGATGTCAGCGGCAGCATGGACACCGTCGTTGCCAGTGTTTACGGGGCGGTTCTCGATTCGCTCGAGCTTGTGCATGACCGGATTCACCTGTTCTCGACCGAGGTCAAGGACATCTCGCTGAGACAATTGACTCACGGGGTTTGTGAAAGCACGGGCGGGACGTCGATTGGCTGCGTCGCCGGTCACATCCGGGAACACCGCGTTCGGCGAGCGGTGATCTTGACCGATGGTTTTGTCGGCACGCCATGCGGGGACGACGCGAAAGTCCTCCGCGATACCAGGCTGGGAGTCGGGCTGGTGGGCGACATGCAGACTGAGGGTGATCTTGCTGACGTCGCCGACGAGTGGGTGACGCTACGGGTGGACTGATCACCGGAGATCCTTGAGCAACGTTGAACGTGGAAATGACCTTGTCGTGAAACTCGATGGAGAAGACCAATGACGGTGGAATGGAGAACGGCCGAGTACGTGTTTCCGGGGCACCCGGACAAGTTGTGTGATGCGATTGCCGATGCCGTGGTGCAGGAGGTGGGACGGCGCGAGCCTCGCGGGTTGTGCGGTGTTGAGGTGGCCGTGCATCGTGATCATGTCTACGTGACCGGGCAGGTGGCCGGGGCGGGCGTTGGAGAGATCGATGTCGATGGCATGGTCCGAGACGTCTACCGCTCGGCCGGCTATGACGAGACCTGGAGGCCGGCGGCCGAGGATCTCGTGGTCGAGGTCAACCTGTGCTGTCGGGACTTCGAGGATGGCGAGGATTTCTTCCGCGGGGTGGCCGATGACCAGACGATCAGCACCGGCTACGCGGTGGATCTGCCGGGAACGAATTTCCTGCCGCCTGAACACTGGCTGGCCTGGGAACTGAGTCGCCGGGTTTCAGTCCTGGCGGTCGATTGTCCGGAGTTGTCGCTGGGACCCGACGGCAAGTTGATCGTCTTGACGGGCCGGGAGAATGACGAGACCTGGCTCGAGCAACTGAGTGTCTCGGTTCAGCAGGACGAAACAGGTGATGACATCGTGCTGCAGCGGGCCGTTCACGAGGTGCTCGAGAAAGCTCTCGACAGTTTCGTGGCGGCGATCCCCGGGTTTCGGCGGAGATTGCCAAGTGAAGTTTGCGTCAACGGGGCCGGAAACTTCGCGACGGGCGGACCGGAAGGTGATAACGGCTTGAGCGGGAAGAAACTGGTTGTCGACGCTTATGGTCCCCGGGTCCCGATCGGCGGTGGGGCCTGGTCGGGGAAGGACTTCTACAAGGCCGATCGTGCGGGTGGGATCTTTTCGCGGAGGATCGCCAAGGCGGTCGTGCTGTCCGGTGCGGCTCGTGAATGCGTGGTGACGTTGGGGTTCCTTCCCGGGGACGAGCAGGCACGGGTGTTCTCGATTCGGGACCAGGACGGTCGACTGGTGGACGCCCAACGGTGGGGTGGATTGTTCGACCTGTCGTTGGATGGATCCGGCGACAGGTACACCGGGGCATGTGACCTGGTCGAGGTGGCCCGCCTGGGGCACTTCACCGACCCGTCGCGACCGTGGGAGGAACTGGGGTTTGACCTGCAACGAAGAGTGACGGCGAACGAGGAGAGCGAGGTCCTGGTGATGAATTGAATCATCACCGGAAGATGACTGCCCAGCTCAACATCAACTCATCACCAGGCATGTTCTAACGAAACAGGAGTGAGCCATGACCCAGGATTCCAACAAGCAGCCCGGTGAGGCACCGCCAAGACGGCGGGTTCTCTTGTCCGCGGCCGAGTGCGAGTCGAAAGAGGAGTTCATCAAGCGGGCCAAGGCCGCCCTTCGTGCGGCGGGACTCCTTCGGGACGAGGAGTGAAAATACGAGGTTTCGGGTGACCTGTGGTTGACAACCCGTCCTATAGTGTGTAATATACACTAAGTGAGTGATTGGCTTGTGCCTGCGTGAGTGCAGCAAGAACGGCGAGGCCGCCGATCGCTTTCCGGTTGGGCACCGTTGTCGGCCGGAGCCGCACTGCCTGGTTGCTTGGATTGTCCAACGCGCAGGTTCAGAGAGGAGGTGGGGATGTGTTGATGTGAGCG
>PBOU01000040.1 GCA_002724415.1 Planctomycetaceae bacterium | reverse complement strand
CCTCGCCCTGGTCCTCGCCCTGGTCCTCGCCCTGGTCCTCGCCCTGGTCGCCCCGGTAACCACACCCCGATCCCGGCATCCCGGATGGCGGTGGCGGATTGTAGTCGTTCAGTCGGACTCGACAATCCCGGTGACGACCGACCCGGACTGCATCCGTCGCCGGCTTTCACGGGCGATCACCAGGAAGGCAAGAAAATCGTAGACCGCGTGAGCAACAATCGGAACGACCAGGTTGGCCTGTCCGGCCTGCCTCGTGCCCACCGGCAACGGATCGACCAGGCCAACCACTCCCAGGTAAACGCCAACCAGGCCAACCAGGATCGCGTAGGTTCGGGTCACAGGGTGCAGCAGGGCAAACAGCAGGTTGCTGCCGATCAACGCCACTCCAAACCCGGTCGTCAGCGGATACGCCGCATCGCCACCGGCCATCCACGGCTGAATCACACCGCGAAACAGCACCTCCTCACAAACACCCGCCAAAACCGCCAGCACCGCCAGGTCGTACCAGCGGCACGCGACCATCGGGCGGCCCAGCATCTCCAGCAGCAACTCACGGATCCTCCGCAAGGGGGTCCATTGAACGCTGTAGGTCACGCCAAAGGCCAACACCAGCGGCCCGGTCGCCGCCAACCCCCAGGCCAGGGCTGCCGGAGTGAGATGACACAACCGCCACGGATTGATCCCGGACAGCCACCCCAATCCCAGGCCCACCAGCAACACGAGCAACTCGACGACGATTCCCGCTCGCAGGAACGTGCCGCGATTGTTCCAGTCGAACCCCTCGACCGGATCGTTCATCTCCGGCTGGCTTTTTCAGCAGCGGACGTCTTGCCGGCAGCCTTCTTCTTACCGGTCGGCTTTTCGAATATCACGATGTGTTGCCGCGGCAGGACCCCGATTGTCTCCTTGAAGACCAACCCGAATTCCTTCTGGCTGATCTCTTTCTTGACCTGCTTCTCGGTCATCTTGTGCACCAGCAAAATCGGCACCTTGGGGTCTTCCATGCGGTATTCCACGAACGCTATCCGTCCACCAGGTTTCAGTGTCTTGGCGATTTCCCTGATCATCTCGAAAGGAAACTCGAACTCGTGGTACACGTCGACCATGATCGCCAGGTCGATCGAACCCGGCTTCAATCGGGGACTCTTCTGGGTCCCACGCACGGCAGTCACGTTGGGAATTCGAAACTTCTTCATCCGCATTTGCATCCGCGCCAACATCTGGGGCTGCACATCAACGCCCATCACGCCCCCCTCCAGGCCGACTGCCCGGGCCAACAATGCCGTCACCACGCCGCTGCCACAACCTATGTCTGCCACCCTTTGACCGGGCTTCAACTTCAAGCTGCGAACCATCAACGCCAGTTTCTCCTCCCGCTCACGCTCAACTCGCTCCAGCCAACGGGCTCCCGAACCGTTGAATCCGTAACCCATCACGTGGGCAATCTCGCGGCCCATGTAGAACTTGCCGATGCCGTTGGGATCGTGCAACTTGCGGAACGTGTACCGCACGGCCTTTTCAGATTGGGAATTCGGCTTTTGCTTGGCAGCGGGCTTCGGCTGGGCACAGGCGGTGCCAACCATCTCGACAGACAACCAGCCGACCACGAACAGGATCACGACATTTGACGACAGCCGGTTTCGACTCATAGCTCATTCTCCTCATCCGCCCCGGTTTCGATCTCACCGACTGACCGAGCCGTCCCCGAATCAACAGCACGATCTCCCACCACCGAGTGCCAATTCGCCTCCTCCAGCAACTCGGCCTCGTCGGTCAACAGCACCGGGATTCTCTCTCGCACCGGAAAACTCAGTCGACACATCCTCTCGGTACAAACCAGGCTCTCAATCGTCACGAGCAGTTGCCCCTGGCATTCGGGGCAGGCCAACAGGTCAGACAGGCTGGCAAGATCGTATTCGCTCATGGCTCCCTCCTCACCGGTTCCGTTAGAAACCCCTGGCCTCCTGGATATCCGAGAAATCTCTCAACGCGTAATCGATACCGACATAATCGAGCACGCGGCACAGGCTGCGGAGGGCCACGCCGATTCCATCCGGGCCACTGAAACCACCAAACTGGCCTCCGCCCTTCAGGTGGGGCTCGACCTCCAGGAAAAATCCGGGAGCTCCCAGCGCCTGCATCTTGGCCTCGAGTGCCGGCAATCGCCCTTTCAACTCGCGAAGCAACGCGTCATGTCCCGCATCGCCAACGTCTGCGGGAACGAAGTTCTTCAATCGTTCCTCGTCGACCGCACCGGTCCATGTCAGGCTCGGATCAATCGTGTAATCCTTGATGTGCATCCAGCCAATGTGATCAATCATGTCGACAAGCTCGGCGTGAACCTGCAAGCGAGACTTGTTCTGAGCCGCGACATTGCCTCCGTCGTAGATACACACCATCCCGGGATGGTCGACCTGGCGACACAATTCGGCCAGCAACTCGCCCGTCTCACCGATCAGGTTCGGCTCGATCTCGAGCCCGTAGACCAGGCCGGCCGCGCTGGTCCGCTCAACAATCTGCCCCAGTTGGTCAACCGCCTGGGGAATGTAGTCAACCGGATCGGTTCCCTGCGGGTGGTAGAAGGAGAAACCACGAATCAACTTCGTGTCCAGTGCCTGTGCCACGCGAATCGTCGAGGCCACCTCGCCCTCGAGGTACTCGTCAAAGGGCACGAAGACGTTGTGAGAACCGTCCTCCTGGTCGAGCAACTTGATCTTGCCGATCCTCGCACCGATCCCGGTCACGCTCATGCCAAACTCCTCGTGGAGTTCGATCAGGCGGGCCAGTTCAGCGTCGTCGAGTTCGACGACGTGCTTCACTTCACCGGAACCCATCACGTCGACAAATCGTGGGCTGTAATACCTCAGCCCCACGGCAGCCATCACCGAGAGTTGTTCGAGAGCCGACTTGTGATTGGCGGCCTCGTCGGCAAAGGCACTGAGAATTACTCGGGGTCGATCGCTCATGATGTTCCTCTTCAGAAATCCCGTCACAACCTGTCGGATTGGAAGCGCGTCCCCACGCGACCGCGCCGCCGCCATTGTCGGCGCGGATGTAACCGGATGCAAGACACCCCACTCCCGACCCATGACGATCCGCACCGCCGATCAACCCGACAACGGCAACCTCGCCAATGTCGTGTAGCGGGCCCCACCGGAGCCAAGGTCTGAACGGATCAGTTCAAACTCGGTGCAAGTCAATTCCGACAGGAGCACCTCCTTGAACACCTCGGCCAATTCGTCGAGCTCCACTGGTGGGCGGCCCCGAACACGCGCCAGTGTCAGGTGAGGCCGGTAGGGACGACTCTCCCGGGCGAAGCCCAATCCCTCCATCGAATCCTCGATCGCCGCGGCCGGTCCCCCCACCTTGGGTGCATCGTGAAGCGGATCGTCCAGATCCGCAAAAACCACCCGCGGCCGATGTGACGGCATCAGTCCGATCCCACGGAAACCCAGGTCAAAGACACCACACCTGGACACGACCTCGGTCAATCTCGTGACGATGTCTCCCACCTGGCCGGCGGGTGTCTCACCGAGAAATTTCAAGGTCAGGTGCAGGCACTCCGCTCGCACGGGACGCACGGCAGGCCCCAGTCGCCCCAGCCAGTCCAGCACCTCCGCCAATTCGGGGGTCACCGGCACCTTCAGTCCCACGAATGTGCGGTAGAGAGACATGTGTCATCGGGTGCCCGGGCCTGGGACGTCAGCATTCCCCAGCGTTCTACACGGCCTGACCGAATTCACCAACCGGTTGTTTTGAACAACTCGCGGCCGAATCGACCCGGCATCCCATGAAACCGGTGACGACAACCACGCCCCACCCCGCTCCCCACCTTCCGGCTGTGTTGCTAGACTCTTGAATCACAATCCCCTCATCCCCGGACCATTCGGAAACAATCATGAACCAACCGATCCGGTTTCCCGGTGAAGATCGTTCCAACGCCGCACGCGAGGTCATCGGCACCCGCGAGCCCGTGGCCCTGCGGACATTCACTCCAAGCCAGGCGGTGCTGGCAAGATCGGCCGGTGTCTTTCACTGGACCCCTGAGGGACGACGGCTCTACGACTTCACCTCCGGTGTGCTCGTCGCCAACCTCGGACACAACCCCCGGGGATGGCTCAAGCGGCTTGCCGAGTTGCTGGGCTGGGACGCCGAAACACTTGCTGGCGGTGAAGGGTATGCCGAAGCCCTCACACTGACCGCATACAACGCGGTGACCGAGATCGAAGCGACAGCAGTCGAGCGTCTCCTGGCCAATGTCGCATCCAGTCCCGGAGGTGAGCGTCTTGACTCGGTGTGCTGGGCCGCGTCGGGATCCGAAGCCATCCAGAAAGCCCTGTGGGCCTGCCTGCACCTGCGGCCGGAACGAGACCACATCCTGGCCACCCGTCATGGGTTCCATGGCAAGAAGGGACTTGCCGGTGCCGTCACCGGATGTGAAACCGACCACGACCGGGATCCACGCGTGCGGTTCATCAGCTTCCCCATGGCCGATTGTGACGACGCTGACCGCTACGGCGAGGAACTCGACCTGGCCCCGTACCGGGAAGAACTCGAGACAATCTGGGACGAACTCGGAGACTCGATCGGCACCCTGATCACCGAACCGTACCTCGGCGGAGGCGGCAGCTATCATCCACCTCCGGCCTACCTGCAAATGCTCGAGTCGTTCTGCCGTGACCACGACATCCTGTTCATCCTCGACGAGGTCCAGGCCAACTTCGGTCGGACCGGCCACATGTACGCCTTCGAAAAATACGGCATTGCTCCCGACCTGGTCGCGCTGGGCAAGGGACTGGGCAACGGGATCCCCGTCAGTGCCGTCGTCGGTCGTGGCGACGTACTGGCCAGCCTGAAATACGGCGAAGCCTCCGACACCTGGAGCGCCAACCCCATTGGATGTGCCGCGGTCATCGCCACGCTGGACGCCTTCGAAAACTCCGATGTGCTCGAGAACACCAGGCGACTGGAACCCCTGTTCTTCGAAGAACTCGGACGACTCAAAGAGACCGGAGTGGTGTCGAAGGTCCGCGGCGAGGGGATGGTGTATGGCATCGAGTGTGCCGACGTTGGCACCACCCCCGCCGGCGACGTGGCCAACGCCATTGTCGAAGCGTGCTACCTGGGCGCCGATGGCGGTGACGGGATCCACCTGCTGGGACCACTGGCCAACACGGTCCTGCGGATCAGCCCACCGATGACCATCACCGACGAGCAGGCCCGAGAGTCACTCCGGTTGTTGAACCACTTTGTCCACAGCGTGGGACAGTCGCTGGCCGATTGACACTCGCATTGACGACAACCCGCTTTTCCCCGATTATCTCGCAATTCAAAGCCCTGGTATTTCCGCCCACCCACCCTCGCAAGGTCTCTCCCGCGGACCTTGATAGATGAAATCTCCCAAACCAAATCGTCTCGAAGCTGCGCGGCTGGAGAAGCTGCAAAAGGTCAAGGACCTGGGGATGGACCCCTGGGGCCAGCGCTTCGACGACCACATCCCGATCTCAGAGGCCCGCGAGAGGTGTCCGGAGGAACCCGGCACCGACGGGGACACCGTCCGCGTGGCCGGACGGATCATGCTCCGCAACAACCGCGGCAAGCTGAAGTTCTATCACATCAAGGACTGGTCCGGCCGGATCCAGTTGATGGTCTCGCGTGGTGATCTCAGCGACGAACAGTGGGAACTGATCGGGGCACTGGATCTCGGCGACCTGGTTGGCATCGACGGCGCACTGCGAGTCTCCAAAACCGGCGAGAAGACGATCTTCGCAGAGAAGATCACGATGCTCTGCAAGTCGCTGGCCCAACCACCCGAGAAATTCCACGGGGCCAAGGACGTCGAGATGTTGCTGCGGCAACGCTCGATCGACCTGATCTACAACGACGGTGTTCTCGAGCGGATGCTCAAGCGCACCCGCATCATCCACTCGATTCGCCAGACACTCTCGGGCGCCGGCTTCACCGAAGTCGAGACACCGGTGCTGCACGCGGTGGCCGGAGGAGCTGCAGCCAGGCCCTTCATCACCGAACACAACACCCTGGGAATCGAACTGTTCATGAGGATCGCGCTCGAACTGCACCTCAAGCGACTGATGGTCGGTGGGGTCGAGCGGGTCTTTGAAATCGGCCGCGTGTTTCGCAACGAGGGCATCGATGCGACACACAATCCCGAGTTCACCATGATCGAGATCTACCAGGCCTACGGCGACTACCAGTCGATGATGGACCTGGTCGAGAAGATCGTTGTCGACGCAACGGAGGTGCTCGGCGAGGGAATGGTGCTGCCGTGGGGTGATGAACAGATCGACTTCACGCCACCGTGGCCACGCCGGACCTACGCCGAGTTGTTCCTGGAACACGCCGGGTGCGACATCGGCGACACGCCAGCAGTGACCGAGATCGCCAAGCGACTGGAAATCGAAACCGACGGCGTGCACCCCGACGTCGTCGTCAACAAGGTGTTCGAGGAAACCGTCGAGGACGCGTTGCGAGGGCCGATCTTCGTCACCGACTATCCCGCCAGCCTGTGTCCCCTGACCAAGCGAAAATCCGACAACCCCGAGATTGCCGAGCGATTCGAACTGTTCATCCACGGCATGGAACTGGCCAACGCCTACACCGAACTCAACGACCCGCTGCTCCAGGACGAGTTGTTCCGCACCCAGTTGGATGGCCTCGACGAAGAGGACTCGATGGCCAAGCTCGACACCGAGTTCCTCGAGGCCCTGAAGATCGGCATGCCACCGGCCGGAGGAATGGGTGTCGGCATCGACCGGCTGGTGATGCTGCTGACCAACAGCCGCTCGATCCGCGACGTGATCTTCTTCCCGTTGCTGAAACCCGAATCCACGGGTGGAGGCCCGGCAGCCACGATCGATGACAAGACACCCGAAACTCCGGATTCGAACGAGACAAATTCGGACGAATAGGCGAAACTACTCGAGACGATGAACAGACGGCGAGACGGATTCTCGCACAACGGCAAGGGACTGCCATGTACAAGCTCCAGCTCTGTCTCCGCTACCTGCGGACACGCTGGATCGCGATGGCCAGTATCATCAGCGTGATGCTGGGCGTGGCCACCATGATCGTGGTCAACAGCGTGATGGCCGGTTTCGCCACCGAGATGCGGGAACGGATCCACGGCATCCTGGCCGACATCGTTGTCGAAACCCACACTCTCGATGGTGACCCTGACGCGGCCGCACGGATGCAGGAAATCCAGGAGGTCGCCGGGAACTATGTCGAGGCGATGACCGCCACGGTCGAAGTCTACGGCATGATCAGCTTCAAGTACCGTGGGCAGGTCATCACACGCCCGGTCACCCTGATCGGGATCGACCCCCGGACCAAGGGAGCAGTCAGCCCACTCGTGACCAACCTCACCTCCTTCACGTCCGGACGACGCGTGGGGCTGGCTCTCGAGAACGACACCCATCCCGGTTGCCGTATCGCCGCGGTACTGGAGGGCAGTCCTGCCGATACCGCTGGCCTCCACGCCGGAGACCTCATCACCGGTTGCAACGGTTTCCCGGTCGCGGACACCAAGGCACTCGCGTCCCGACTCAAGAACTCCACAGACCGATCGGCTCTCGACCTGGCAATTTCGCGAGATGGCCAGTCGCTGGCCGTGCAACTTCCCATCCCCAGCCCCACGTGGAGGCTGACGGCCGAGGCTCGCGAACACCGTCGCATGATGGTCGAACTCGAACAACGTCGGCTTGAATGGAACCAGCCCCGGGCCATCGTGCCCGCCGGTGGCACGGACACCGCACCACCACCACACGCACTCCCCGACCTGGACACCCCGCCCCCGCAGCCTTCCGGCAACCTCACGCCGCCGCCCGGTCTTGACCTGTCGCCGGCGGTCCCGCCCTCCACGCACAACCTCGACGCGCTCGACGCACCGCCAACACCCCGTGATACCAAGGTCGAGTTGGCCGACCCGGCCGATCCATTGCCAGCACGAGTCTATCTTGGAGCCGGATTGATCGAGTTTCCCGTCGAGGACAAGGAGACTGGCGAGATCCAGATCGAACGGATGGTGCTGGCCGGCGAGGACGTCCGCATCACGACTGTCTCGGCCGGTCGTCCCCCCGAGCCACGCCACTTCACCGCCACGGTGATCGATGTCTTCAAGAGCGGGATGAGCGAGTACGACTCGAACCTCGTTTTCTGCAACATCGACGAGTTGCAACAGACACGCGGCATGATTGACCCGTCAACCGGCGACCGTGCCGTGACATCGATCCAGGTCAAGCTCAAGAACTTCGAGGACGCCGAAACAGTCGTCCAGCGGCTGCGGGCCGCTTTCCCCGCCCACCTCTATTCGGTCCGGACCTGGCAACAGAAACAGGGCCCCCTGCTGGCAGCCGTGGAACTGGAAACGGGCATTCTCAACATCCTGCTGTTTTTGATCATCGCCGTCGCCGGATTCGGCATCCTGGCCATTTTCTACATGATCGTCGTCGAGAAAACTCGAGATATCGGGATCCTCAAGGCACTGGGAGCCAGCCGCCGGGGCATCATGTCGATTTTCCTGGGTTACGGACTGGCCCTGGGCATCGTCGGCAGCGGTGTCGGGGTCCTGCTGGGCCTGACGTTTGTCTACTACATCAACCAGATCGAATCCGGAATCACCTGGCTGCTGGGTCGGAAGGTCTTTGACGAGACCATCTACTACTTCCCCGAGATCCCCACAGCAGTCAACCCGCTGACAGTCGCGTGGGTTGCCCTGGGAGCTGTCGGAATCGCAGTTTTGGCCAGCATCTTGCCCGCCCGGCGAGCCGCGAAGCTGCATCCGGTGCAGGCACTGCGGTACGAGTGATTTCCAAGGACACCTTGTCATGACCACACCATCACAAGCATCCCAGGATCTCAGCCAGCAGGCCCGCGATGCCTGGGCCACGGCTATCTCGGCTCCAACCGGAGACAACCCATCGGAGGCCCCGGGACAGGGTTTTGGCCAACCCGGCAAGATGGCAACGCCACGCCTGAGTTGTGTGGCGTTGGAAAAATCCTATCGCAAGGGGGAATTGATCATCCCCGTCCTTCGCGGAATCGATCTCGAGCTCGCACCCGCCGAATTCCTTTCCGTTGTCGGCCAATCCGGGTCGGGAAAGAGCACCCTGCTCCATGTGCTGGGGCTGCTCGATGCCCCCAACGTCGGCGAGGTCCACTGCGACGGGCGGCGAATCGACAACCTCAACGAACGACAACGTGACACCCTCCGAAACCAGAACTTCGGTTTCATCTTCCAGAGCTACCACCTGTTGCCCGAATTGACACTCCTGGAAAACGTCATCTCCCCCCTGGCCATTCGCCACTCGGCACTCACCTGGTGGACACACCGCAAGGCGATTCACGAGCAGGCCCGCGAGATCATCGACAAGGTCGGCCTGGGTCACCGGGTCAAGCACCGCCCCAGTGAACTCTCCGGGGGAGAGATGCAACGAGCCGCGATCGCGCGGGCTTTGATCGGGCAACCGCGGGTGCTGCTTGCCGATGAACCCACCGGCAACCTCGATTCCACGACCGGCCAGGAAATCATGGCTCTTTTGGCCAGCTTGAACGAGCTTCAGCAGCTGACTATCATCATGGTCACTCACGATGAACGGATCGCCTGCCAGGCTCACCGCATCGTACGACTCGGTGAAGGCCGCGTTGAAACGGTGAGCCAGGCCGCCTAGGACGGGCAACCGGGCCAGTTCCAACACCTCCCGACCGGAGATGACCTCGCCCGGACAGTATCCCGTCCCATTGTTCCAGTCGCGTCCGACAAGATGGCCAAAAGCGTCTACATCGATGGTTCCCTGGTCCCCGCCGACCAGGCCACAGTCAGTGTCTTCGACCACGGATTGCTCTACGGCGATGGCGTCTTCGAAGGCATCCGCGTCTACGGCGGCAACGTCTTTCTGCTGTCCGAACACGTCGACCGGTTGTACGAGAGTGCCCAGGCCATCCGGCTGCAGATTCCCATTCCTCACCAGGAACTCGTCGCAGCCGTCAACGAGACGGTCCAGGCCAATGACATTGTTGACGGGTATGTCCGGCTGGTCGTGACCCGCGGAGCCGGCACGCTGGGCCTTGATATCCGCAAGACCTCTCACCCGATCGTGATCATTATCGCCGACACGATCACGCTGTATCCAGAAGAGATCTACGAGAACGGGATGGAACTGGTCACCGCCAGCACGATCCGCAACCACCCCGGCGCACTCAACCCCCGCATCAAGTCCCTCAACTATCTCAACAACATCCTGGCCAAGATCGAGGGCACCGACGCCGGATGCGTCGAGGCCCTGATGCTCAACCACAACGGAGAAGTGGCCGAGTGCACCGGGGACAACATCTTCATCATCAAGGATGGGTTGATCCGTACTCCGCCGACCGATTCCGGAATTCTCGAGGGCATCACCCGCAACTCGGTCATCGACCTGGCCCGGGATGCCGGACACGAGGTCCAGGAAACTGCACTGGTGCGACACGACATCTACATCGCCGACGAGTGCTTCCTGACAGGCACAGCGGCCGAGGTGATCGCCGTCGTCAGCCTGGACGGTCGTACCATCGGCGACGGGACGCCGGGCCCGATCACCCGTGACCTGATGGCCCGCTTCAGCAAGCTGACTCGCGGTCTGCCCGCTTCCTGAAGACTCGCCCACCAGCCACCCACCAGGGAAAACTCCCGCGTTTTCTGCCACGGCGTGGTATCGTGGCGATAGGATTTTCTTGTCACGGAGAGCCGTTGTCATGTTCCGACAGTCGAAACTCCTGCCAGTGGCTCTCGGCTTGCTGGCATGCTGCATCCCGGCCCAGGTGCACTCTCAGAACGACAAGCCCGCGGACTCGAACAAACTCACACCTCCGGCGAACGCCAAGGAAGCGCTCAGGAGGTTCAACCCGGTGATCGGCAGTTGGCGGGGTGTCGGACAACCGCGTCGCGGCTCGGCTGCAGGAGCCTGGAGCGAGAAAGCCAACTGGACCTGGCAATTCAAGAGCAGCAAACCGGCTGCCAAGGACAAGAAACCCGCCGCCAACACGGCCACCGTCGCCATCCGCTTCAAATCGACCGGCAGCAAGCTGATCGTCGACGGGGTTTTCGCCTACGACCCCAAGACCAAGCAGTTCACCCTGCAGGCCACAATGGCCGACAAGACCAAGCGGAACTACACCGGCAAGCCGGGCTCCCAGGGAGCACTGGTTCTCGAATCCAAACCCGATGACAAGGACCAGGTGCACCGGCTGACCATTCGCTCCCTCAATTCCAAGCGGACACTGGTGCTGCACGAACGCCGCCGCAAGGGCAGCACCTTTTACACCCGTGTGGCTGGTATCGGTTACACGCGGTCTGGCACCCGACTGGCCACGGCCAACATTGGACCGTTGTGCATCGTCACCGAGGGCAAGGGCACCTCGAAGGTGAGCTACAAGGGCAAGACCTACTGGGTCTGCTGCAGCGGATGCCGGGACGCGTTCCTGGACGACCCCGAGGGCGTTCTGGCCGACGCCCGAGACCGGGCAGCTGAGAAAAAGAAGAAGGCGAGCAAGAAGTAGTGGCAGGTGAGCCACGGCTCATCTTGACCCACTCGGAGAGTGGTCCTACAGTACCGCCCCCCCACTGGGCGGCATCAACCCGGACCGCCTCCCGATCTCCCCTTCCCCCCGGACCCAAGCGAATGGACTCGCCAAAACCCGTGGCTTTTCCGCCCGTCCCCTTCATCGATCTCTCGGCCCAGCACCAGCCGATCGCCGACGAATTGCTCGCCGCGGTCAGCCGGGTGCTCGAAAACGGCCAGTTCATTCTCGGCGAGGAAGTGGCAGCACTCGAAGCCGAAATCGCCTCTTTCTGTGACTCCCGATACGCCATTTCCTGCGCCTCGGGTACCGACGCCCTGGTTCTCTCGCTGATGGCACTGGGAATCGGACCCGGCGACGAGGTGATCACCAGCCCGTTTACGTTTTTTGCAACGGCCGGAGCGATCCATCGCGTCGGGGCCACGCCGGTGTTCGTGGATATCGAGCCCGGCGGATTCAACATCTGCCCCAAGTTGACCGCGGCAGCCATCACAGAAAACACCAAGGCGATCATCCCCGTACACCTTTTCGGCCAAACCGCCGACATGGAACCCCTGTGGCGGTTGGCGGTGCTGCACGACATCCCGGTGATCGAAGACGCCTGCCAGGCCATCGGTGCCCGGTACCAGGGACGCCAGGCCGGTGTCCTGGGCACCATGGGGTGTTTCAGTTTCTTTCCCACCAAGAACCTCGGCGGAGCCGGCGACGGGGGGATCATCACCCTGGACGACAAGGACCTCGCCGCCCGACTGACTCACCTCCGTGTCCACGGCGACATCGGCGGGTACAACCACGTCGCGGTTGGCTTCAACAGTCGTCTCGATGCACTGCAGGCCGCCATCCTCAGGATCAAGTTGACCCGGCTGGAGGAATGGACCGAGCAGCGAATCGAGTCGGCGGCCCACTACGACCACCTGATCGATGCCCAGGGCCTGGGTGACTGGATCACGCGGCCTGCCGTCGACGACACGTTCCGTCACGTCTACAACCAGTACACGATCCGCGTCCCCGCTTTCGAGCGAGACAGCATCCTCGAATCGCTCCGCGATGACGGCATCGGCTGTGCCCTCTACTATCCGACTCCGCTCCACCTGCAACCGTGCTTCGAATCACTCGGTTACTCGATCGGGTCACTGCCGCACGCCGAGGCTGCGGCCGCCGAGGTGATCAGCCTGCCCATTGCTCCGGGCATCGACGCCGTCTCTCGTGAACGGGTCATCGAACGCCTGGTCGCCGCTTGCGAAAGCCAGGTGGGTTGGGCCAATCGGCGAGCAGCCTGAGCACGACCGCGACGGGACTGCCAACT
Source organism: Planctomycetaceae bacterium (assembly GCA_002724415.1). Taxonomy (GTDB): domain Bacteria; phylum Planctomycetota; class Planctomycetia; order Planctomycetales; family Planctomycetaceae; genus UBA8437. The sequence continues at coordinate 7,534 of PBOU01000040.1, read as the reverse complement.
CGCTTCCGGCCGGTCGCGTACCGGTTCACAAATCCGGTGGTAACGGTCGCAACGGCGACTGAGTTTGACCAGGTTGCCCAACCGGACACAGTGGCGGGATTCCCGAGCGGCACCCGTACCGCCACATGCACCGCGACCCACATTGGGATGTAGACTCCTTCAGGGACATACTCACGTGCCGAAGGTCTGCTCCAATGGTGACATTCACAGAACGCCTCTCACCGGTCACTCTCCTGGTCTGTGCGTTGGCCGCGATCTCGCTGGTCGTTCCGCCCAACCTCAGGTCGGCCGAAAAACCACCGGCCGAAACGCCCGCCCAGAAGCAAGCCAAGATCGAACGTGATCGAATCGCAACCGCCGTGGCGCTGAATTACTGCAAGGCAGCGTTCCATCGCATCCGCAAGAACCCATCCAAACAGGTGATGCACCAGGAACAAACCGAGATCCTCAATAACCTCAACCTCAGCGGAATCGCCGACCGCGAGGTGATCCAACTGTACACCGCTGTGGTCGACGAGATTCACCTGATCCAGATCGCCGAAAAGGAACGCCAGGCCTTCGAGGCCCGCCACCGTCGGGAATTCCACCGACGACTCTTTGCCAACGCGCTGTTGTTCGGATCCGAGGTGGCGACGGCCCAGTTCGTCGGCGCTGTCCGCACCGGTGCGAACAGTTGGTGGGACTACCGGGCCACCGAACAACAGAAAGAGGCCGACCTGTTGAAGGTGGAAAAAATCCGGATGAAAACGGTCGTCAGCAAGTCGTCGACATTTCTCGACACGCTCTGGCAAATGGCCCAAAAGAAGAAGATCCCCGACTCCTGGCTGATCCGTGGCAGCGATCTCGATCGTCTCGAAGTGGCCATGCGACTGCCGCACCCTCGCCAGCGACTCAGAGTGCTGAAGCGCATGGAGCGGTTCATGACACATTTCCCACCCTACTGGTACTACGTCGCCCGCACCCAACAACAGCTTGGACAACTCTTCGCCGCGTTGAAAACCTACGACCAGTTGGCCGACGTCGCGGCTGGCCACTTCCGCAATGACGCGCTGCTGGCCGCGGGGATGGCCAACCAGGCAATGATCCAAGCCCACCTTGGCCAGCCAACCGCTCCGTTGACCGCCCGGAAAGCACTCTTGCATTCCTCCAACTGCTGGGAAGCCAACCTGATCTGTGCCCGGGTCCTGGCGGATTCCGGAATGGTTTCCCAATCCGAGGACGCGATCCTCACCAACCTCGACACCAATCTCGAACGACCCCGCAGCCTCGTGCCCCTTCTCTCGCTGTACTACAGGACAGGGGACCTGGAAAAAATCGCGTCCCGGCTGGCCGACCCGACAGTCTGTCGGGACCTGCCCGTGCCGGTGCTGCTGCGGTGCGCGTCACGACTCGAACCCAGCAAGGTTCCCGCCACCGTCAACCGGCAACTTGCGGCCTCCCTCCGCGTGATGCCACGACGGGTCTTCGGAGCCGATGATGTCGTTGTTGTCGCCGGCACCGGTTGGCAACTGGACGAAGCGAAACTGGTTCTCGCGCTCAACGGAAAACCCACCACCATCCGGCCCAGGCTCTTCAGGCGGGACGGGCAGTTGGTGGCCACGTTCCCCCGAGTCGCCGAGTTTGGCAACCCGTTGACCGTCTCATCCAATTCCCCCACCGCGACGCTGACGCTCCAGTACCCCGACACACCACAAATCCGACTCGTTCTCGGCAATGGCAAGCCGGCTGTGGCCACGGCAGGGAGCAAGGCCAAACCGGGCTTGAAGATCACCGAGATCGAGTTCGATTCGTTGCACCTTTCTCTGGTCGCGGCTGCCGGGCGTTGATTCGTCACCGTGGGTACACGACAGTGGATGACCCGACGACACCCAGCGTGCCACTATCATGACCTCCACCGATCCACTCGACGCTCCACCGGCCCAACCGGCCCTCACGGATCGTGCCCCCCTCTGCGGAATTTCCACGCAGGAGATGGGCAACTGGTTGTCCCGGCACGATCATCCTGCCTACCGGGCCGCCCAGATCCGGAAATGGATCTTCGGTCGCCAGGCCGAATCGATCAACGAGATGACCGATCTGCCGGCCTCGCTCCGAGAACAACTCGGCAACGACTTTGACCTCTTCTCCGGTCAATTGGTCCGGCACCAGGTCGCCAGGGACCGCACCGAAAAACTGCTGGTCGAACTGGTCGATGGCCGACAGATCGAGTGTGTGCTGATGAGAGAAACCAGCCGATGGACCGTCTGCATCAGCACGCAGGTCGGCTGTGCCATGGGCTGTGTCTTTTGTGCCAGTGGACTCCTCGGGCTCGATAGAAATCTGTCCCGGGCCGAGATCCTCGAACAAGTCCTCCGTCTCACCAGGCGACTCGAACCCGACGAGCGGCTGACCAACCTCGTCGTGATGGGCATTGGTGAACCACTGGCCAACCTGCCCGCTCTACTGGGAGCACTCGAGGACATCCATGCCGAAAACGGGCTGGGAATCAGTCCACGTCGCGTGACCATTTCGACAGTCGGGCTGCCACGTGGGATCCGGCAACTCGCCGACGTGGGCCGCCCCTACAACCTGGCTGTCTCGTTACACGCTCCGAACGATGAACTCCGGAACCGGCTCGTCCCGGTCAATGACCAGATCGGCATCCACGCGATTCTCGAGGCCGCCGACGAGTACTTTCAACGGACCGGACGCCGGGTGACTTACGAGTACGTTCTTCTGGCCGAAACCAACGACCAGCCCCGACACGCTCGGCAACTGGCCGCACTGCTCTCGGGGCGAAATGCACACGTCAACCTGATTCCAATGAACAACGTGGACGTGCTCCCCTGGAGCGATCCCGGGGATCCACAGACCCAGAGATTCTCGACAATCCTCCAGAAGGCCGGCGTGGCTGCGACCGTGCGGAAAAGAAAAGGAGCCGACATCGACGCCGCCTGTGGCCAGTTGCGACTCGAAAACCTGAAAAATTGACTCTCCAATGATGAGCTGGACTGGGGCCCGGTGAGTTGACTCCTGCCAAAATGACAGCCACAATGGTCGGTCCGGCCTACGGAGACGGGTTTTGGCATACGGGCCAATTCCAATGAAGGGACTCAAGCGACTATAAGAAAACGACTTAGAGTTTCCTGACTGTTTGGGCACGGGGTTCGCATAACAGTAAATGTCTCGGATCGTATTCGAGACCGGACGACAGACCCACCACAGCGGTCGTCACGAGCGGACCACAAGATAGACAGCGATAGAGCGACTGAAGAGGAGACGGCTGATGGCCAAAAAACAGGGCATCAACATTGTTCCCCTGGGTGACCGGGTGGTGGTACGACGCGAGTCGGCCGAAGAGACAACCGCGGGCGGTATCGTGCTGCCCGACTCGGCACAGGACAAGCCGCAGCGTGGCGAGGTCGTTGCCGTGGGCGACGGGTACGTCAAGTCAGACGGCGACAAGATCGCTCTGACCGTCCAGGACGGTGACAAGGTGATCTTCGGTTCCTACGCCGGCGACGAGATCCAGATCGGTGACGAGGAATTGTTGTTGCTCCGCGAGAGTGACATCCTGGCGACCTTCTGATCGCCTCCCCGCCTTCGACAGTTGATACAGACAACCAAGACAGCCAGAGACAGCTTCTTAGAGGAGTGATACAGCTATGGCAAAGATGCTTGCCTTCGACCAGGACGCCCAGGAAGCGATGCGACGCGGTGTCAGCAAATTGGCCCGCGCCGTCCGCGTGACCCTGGGCCCCCGTGGTCGCAACGTGATTCTTGAAAAGAGCTTTGGATCACCGACGGTGACCAAGGACGGCGTGACCGTCGCCCGTGAGATCGAGCTGAGTGACAAGTTCGAAGACATGGGTGCCCGGATGGTCAAAGAAGTTGCCAGCAAGACGTCTGACGTCGCCGGCGACGGAACCACCACCGCGACGATCATGGCCGAGGCAATTTACAACGAGGGCCTCAAGGCCGTCGTCGCCGGGGTCAGCCCGATCGAGATGAAGCGGGGCATGGACCAGGCGGTCGAGGACATCATCGCCAAGCTCCGCGGCATGGCCACCGAGTGCAGCGACAGCAAGGCTGTTGCCCAGGTCGGTACCGTCGCCGCCAACGGTGATTCACAAATTGGCCAGATCCTGGCCGACGCCATGGACCAGGTTGGCAAGGACGGCGTGATCACTGTCGAGGAAGGCAAGAGCCTGACGACCGACTGCGAGCAACTCGAGGGCATGCAGTTCGACCGTGGGTACCTCTCGCCCTACTTCGTCACCGATCCGCAGTNGATGGAGGCCGTCTACGAGGACGCCTTCGTGCTGATCCACGAGAAGAAGGTGACCAACGTCAAGGATCTCGTTCCCGTGCTCGAGAAGGTCGTCAACGCCGGGAAACCGCTGTTGATCGTCGCCGAGGACATCGAGGGCGAGGCCCTGGCCACGCTGGTCATCAACAAGCTCCGCGGCACCTTCAAGTGCGTCGGGGTCAAGAGCCCCGGTTACGGCGATCGCCGCAAGGCGATGCTGCAGGACCTGGCCATCATGACCGGTGGCACGGCGATCTTTGAAGACCTGGGCATCCAGTTGGAGAACGTCCAACTNTCCGACCTGGGGACCNCCAAGAANNTCATCNTCGACAAGGACAACACGACGGTGATCGAGGGTGGTGGNGACTCGAAGGACATCAAGGCCCGGATCGACCAGATCCGCCGTGAACTCGAGAACTCCACCAGTGACTACGACCGCGAGAAGCTCGAGGAGCGGATCGCCAAGCTCAGTGGTGGTGTCGCCCAGGTCAACGTGGGAGCCGCGACCGAGAGCGAGATGAAGGAAAAGAAGGCACGGGTGGAAGACGCCCTGTACGCCACCAGGGCGGCCGTCGAAGAGGGCATCCTGCCCGGCGGTGGNGTGGCCCTGCTGCGAGCCTCCTCGACGTGCTCGAACCCCAAGGGGCTCAGCCACGACCAGGAGACCGGCTACAACATCATCCTGCGAGCCTGCCGTGCTCCCCTGACACAGATCGCCAACAACGCCGGAGCCGATGGCAGCGTGATCTGCGAAAAGGTCAGTGAACTCGATGGCAACAAGGGCTACAACGCCGCCACCGACGAGTTCGAAGACCTGGTCAAGACGGGCATCATCGACCCCACCAAGGTCACGCGGACCGCACTGCAGAACGCGGCCAGTGTCTCGACACTGCTGCTGACCAGTGACGCGTTGATCGCCGAGAAACCCAAGGATGATCACTCCGGTGGAGACGAGGCCATTTACTAGGCCACGCGATACGCTATCCAAGAAAAACTCAATGCTCCGGAAGAACACCTGTTCTTCCGGGGCATTTTTTTTTGTACCGGCAATCCGACAGGGCTCACGTCCACGGNGGACGTGGACCGGCGTACTGGTAGTACGTGCACTGGATCGGCCCGTTGTACAACTTCCGCCGCCNCACCTGTGAACCNCGCCCCGAGGCATCGTCAAANATCGCCTCGAANCCCTTGTGAGCCGTCATCGCGTAGACGCTCCATGTCTCCAGNCGCCGCGCCAANCGNCCCAGGTCNCCGTAGACCGCCTCGGCTTCNGNNCGCTCNCCNATCCGCTCNCCGTAGGGAGGATTGGTNACCACGCANCCGTACTTGTGGTGCGACGNAAAATCGGCAACCGCCACCTCCCGAAAATCGATCGCCGNTCCCACNCGCGCCTGNTCGGCATTCCGNCGTGCCAACTCCAGGGNCNTGGGATTGTTGTCGCCNCCCACCAACGGCACATCCGGCAATTCCACTTCCAGGTCNGCCGCCTCCTCCCGGGCCTGTTTCCAGGCCCCCTCGCTCTCCGGACCCGCCAGACGTGGCCACTCCTCGGCCAGGAANCCACGTCCCAACCCCGGAGCCCGNTTGGCCGCCATCCAGGCCGCCTCGATCAATATTGTCCCCGTGCCACAACAGGGATCGGCCAACACACGGCCCGGTTCCCAGTAACTCAACTGCAACAGGGCGGCCGACAGCGTTTCCCGCAACGGCGCACCACCGGTCAGGATCCGGTACCCACGACGATGCAGACCCCGGCCGGTCGTATCCAGGGCTATCGTCACCCGATCACGCCGGATCGTCACATCAATGGGAATCTCGGCACCNGTCTCATCAAACCAGTCCCTGGGCCATTTCCGTTTCAGGGCCTCGACAACGGCCTTCTTGGTGATCGCCTGGGTGTCCGGTTCACTGTGAATCTGTGACCGCACGCAACGCGCCCGCACNGGAAAACTNGACTCCTCGGTCAGCCACTCGCACCAGGGCAACTCGACGACCTGGTCGAACANCTCACCGAAGTCCACCGCCTCGAATTCCGCCAGTTTCACCAGCACACGATCCGCACTGCGCAGCCACAGGTTCGCGCGTGCAACGGCCGCCGCATCGCCACGAAACTCGACCCGGCCATCGCTGACGGTCCGGTCGGTGTACCCCAACGCCTCAAGCTCACGTGACACGACCGCTTCCAGCCCAAATGCCGTCGTGGCAATCAGATCAATTGATGTCACTCGCTCAACACTTTCCGGAAATTGCGGCCATTCTGAGCCAATTCAACAGAAATTTTTGACGTGACGTTTAAGGTTTTCAAGAATCGACCGCCTCACGCGAATAGCTCTACAAGCAACCACGCTTTGACTCAACGGTATTTTGAAAAGGCACGCACACCCACTCATTAAAAAACACACTGTTTCGAAAAAGGAAAACCATGGGCACCCTGCTNTATTTCGCCGGAGCACTCATCAACCTCGGCTTTTTCGTCTATTTGCTGGTTATTGTGTTCCAGACAGATCACTGGGGTCACGGCGTCGCCATCATCTTGGTGCCATGCTATGGCCTTATCTACATAATTATGCATTGGGACGAATGCTCAACGCCGTTCTGGGGAATGCTCGTGGGCACTTTGGTGCATTTCGGCGGTGGGCAGATGATCGTGGGAGGAGGATGACGGATCTCTGCACGAGGAAACTGTTTGCCGATCTGACATCCTTCGTTGTACGAGAAACTGCGGAGGCTGTGTCTCATGCAAACTGCAGGGCCATGACCAATGATCACCATGATCGCCTTTCTACTTGCCATATCGCTCTGGGTAACTGGCTGGATCTGGCTGATGGTGATCGCCTTCAGCACCGATCACTGGGGTCACGGCGTCGGAATCCTCCTCAGTTGTGATGTCTACACGTTTGTGTATGGAATCATGAACTGGGACTTGTGCCGGATTCCCTTAATCCTGCACGCATCCGGTTACGTCATCCTGTTAGCCATCGCAGCATTCAGCGGCTGAATCAGAATCCCGGACAACTCGATTCAGATGATCCCGTGCAGCGGGCCACCTGTGGCGGCCAGTTCATCCACCCGTCGAGTCACCTCCGGATCCTCGACCAGAGGTGGCGCGTGTCCCGGCTTGGTACGAGCATCGATCACGATCGCACCCCGGCAGCCCCAGTGCTTGTCGTCGATAAAGGCCTCGACCCCGTGAACATCCGAGGACGGGTTGGACCGCGTGAAGGTCACCCACAGGAAGTTCTCGAG
>PBOU01000039.1 GCA_002724415.1 Planctomycetaceae bacterium | reverse complement strand
TCTTTGGGCTGGTCGGGAACCGTGAGGACTTGTTTCGACCCCGATCCTTTTCCGCCGTCACTTGGTTGTCCCACAGGTGGTCCCGGGGGAGCGCCACCGGCGCCACCGGTTGTTGCCGAGGTGGGATCGGGTGGCAATCCGGATGGAACGAATCCATCGGGCAACGAAGGAGCCTCGTCCTTGAGAAAGTCTGCGTTGGAGGTCTCGAAGCTTGCGATTCGACCGTTTTGACCCGGTTCGGGAGACAGACGAACCTCGTAATCTTTCCACAAGCTGACCCAACGGATAACGATACGGCCGTCTTTGGTCGTTTGGCGGTTGGTCCACCCGGAAACGTGACGGTCGATTTCACTCAATTCGACTCCCGAGTCAGCTGCCTCGAGGTTCAGTTCCTCCAGGGCCTGCAACGTGCCGTCGTAGCCGAACCTCGCAACGGCTCCGAGACCGGTCAGTACCGCCAGGGAGGCAATGATCAACCAGGTGACGACCCGACCTGTCGAGATTCCCGCTGCGGGTCTGTTTTCTGTTTTGGCCTCGGTTCCCTCTCCGGCGGCCGGTTGGTCATTCGACATGTTGTGTTTTTCCGGGGATTGTTACTTCAGTGACTGAAGGTAGGCCAGCAGATCAGCGAATTGTGTGGCGGTGAGATTGCCCACCATTCCCTCTGGCATCATCGACTTTTTCTGTCGCACCCGCTCCTCGATTTTTGTCTTGGACAGGATGGTGGGCAGGCCGGTCAATTGTCGCACCTCGACGTCCTTGGCCCCTTCACGAGAAACAAAGCCGGTCACGACCTTGCCGTCGGTTGTGACGAAAACATAGGTGTCGAACCCCTGGGCGATCTTTTCGCTGGGCTTGAGGATGGACTGCACGAGTTCAGCCGGCTTGGATCGTTTCCCGATATCCACCAGGTGTGGTCCCTTCGGTTTTTGGCCATTGGCCGTCGTGTGGCAGCGAACACACGATTGCGAGGTGAAGAGAGCTTTTCCTCGTGTGGCGTCACCACGGGTTGCCAGTGTTTCGGCCAGAACCTGGTCGAATCCACGATTGGCAATCTGGTTCTTGTTGTTGGGATCGGCCTTGGGCAGGACCAGGGGCTTGGTGTTCTCTTTGACGGCGACGTCAGCCGCCTTGGGCAGTCCCGGGATCTGGACCTTGTGTCGGGTCAATTGGGCGAGCAGGTGCTTGGAGGTTCCAGGATCGCCATCGGTGATCGCCGTGCGAATCACCCGGGCGATCGCATCACTGGCAGCCCAGGGGGTGCGGTCATAGTAGGGGCCACTGGTGTCCGGCCGGGTGCCCCACCAGTCACCGGTGTAGTTCCCCTCACGATGGTACAAGCGGACCAGGGTGGTCAAGGTGGCTCGTCGGCGATCGTCCCGGCGTTGCGTGCTCAGTTTGGCGATCAATCCCTTGACTGCTGTTTCCTGGTGCACCGACTTGAGAGCCCACTGGGCGCCGGAATGGTCGGGGCCGTCCAGGGCCTTCAGCAAGGCCTCGACATTGCCGATTGCGACCAGGGCTCGAACGGCCAGGTGCGGGATCACGCGTCCGGGATCGGGCTGCTTGTGCAGGGGCAGGGCGGTGGGGAGGGGCTGCTTGCTGTGGCGGCGTGTCAGCGGCAAGATCGCCTTGGCCGTGTCGGCTCGTTTCAAACGTCCCAGGCTGATCAACGCTTGCGCGCGGACTCGAGGATTGGAATCGGCAAGTGCCGAAATAAATGGTGCGGTGGGGATTGCCTTGAGCCGGCCAAGGCGATCGGTGAGTGCTCTGAGAGCGAATTCGCGAGCGGGACCTGGTTGAGCCAACTCCAGGAGCCGGGACACGACTCCGGGATCTTCAAATTGTCCCAGGGTGAAGATGGCGGCCGCTCGGCCGTGCGGCGGGGTCTTGTCGTCGGCTGCCAGCTGGGTGATCCGGTCGATTCGCTTTTCTCCAGGTCCCCGTCGCAGCAGTTCCAATTGGCTGTGCAAACGGTAGACGGCGCTGGGCGAGGCGAGATGGCCGACCAGTTCTTCGTCGGACTCTTCCGAGAGCACCGGGAACGGCTTGGGGACGAATCCTTTGGGGGTGACCTGGACGACAAAACCAACATTCGGACCGGAGAAGTTGAATTTTCCGTTTTTCCAACTGGCGACATACATCCGCCCACTGCCGTCGATATCGAGGTCGGTGGGACGAGGCAGTTTGAGGAACGTTTCCTGGTGGGCTTTGAAAGTGGCGCCGGTGGNCGGCAGGTTGTGCAGGAACACCTCACTGCGACCCCAGTCACAGGTGTACAGCGTGTTGCCATACTTTCCGGGCCAACGCAGATCGTGAACGAACAGGCTGCCACAACCGCTGCCTCCACCGTAATCGGCCAGTGGTGGCAGCGTCTCGTCGGCGAATTTCTGGTAGAGCGATGGATAGCCATATCGTCCCGACTGGTGCAGGTGGCTGAGCCGGATGTCCCATCCTCCACCGTCATTTGTGTTGTCTCGTGTGTAGAGATTCATGAACGGATCGACCGAGACGTCGACGATATTCCGTAGTCCCCACGAGTAGGTCTCCATTTCGCTTCCGTCGGGNCGGATCCTCANNACTCCNCCNCCGCGTCGNGTCATNTGNNGNCCGTCGGCTGCGGTGGCNTTGACGAACCCNAAGTCNCCGACGGCGATATAGATCCANCCATCGATNCCCATGCGGATGCCNTTGGTCGTGTGGTCGGCACCCCGCTGGTTCAACTGGTCGGTGGTGATTCCCTTGACCAGGATTTCCTGTCGATCGGCGGTTCCGTCGTGGTTGTCGTCGTGAAAGACGCTCAACAGCGGTGGGTGCAGGACCCACAACTTGTGGTTGTCGAAGAAGAGTCCCCGGGGATGATCCATCGTGGCGAATGTGTTGATGGAGTCGGCCGCGCCGTCACCGTCAGTGTCTTGCAGTCGCAGCACGTAACCCTGGCCCGGCTTCTTACCCAGCGATCCCTGCTTGTCGACTCCGACAAACACGGTGCCGTCGGCTGCTGCGGCCAGGCAGACCGGATAATTGACCTGGGGCGGCTTGGCAAACAGCGTGACGTCGATATCATCCGGGGCCGTCACATCCGCCAGCGAGGAACCCGCGGCAGCGGCTGGTTTGGTCAGGGCTTTGGGCAGTGGTGGTAACTTCTCGGTGCCCGCCTCGAATTCCCAGAAACTGGCCCACATTCCGGAACTGGAACCCAGGAAGCGGACTCGTAGAAACCGGGTCCCGGGGGCGTCGACGGTGTCGGAGACAATGCGGCGGACTTTCTTGTTCTTGGATCGGTCGACGATGGTTTCCCACTTGGTTCCATTTGACGAACTCTGGACCTGGTACCGGTAGGCGGTGCCGGGCTTCTCCCAGTGAATTCTCAGCGACTTGACGTGCTCGGGCTTGCCGAGTTCGACCTGCCAGGTCTGGCCACTTTGTCCGTTGGCAGCACACCAGCGAGTTCTTGGGTCTCCGTCGATGGCGTGTCGGGCGAAGTTGTTCTTGTTGGTTTCCTCGGAACTGGCCTTGGCGACACGTCCAAAGGCGACGTTTCCTTCGCCGCAGCATTTGCTGACCACGACCTTGCCAGTTGAGCCACCTTTGGCGGGCGCGATGGCCAACGCGGCGATCGTGTCGTTGGTCTTTTTGTCAGTGATCCGGAAATCTTTCCGGGGGTCCCGTCCGACCGCCCACAGCAGGCCGCGGGTCAGCATATCCAGGTAGGTGGGTTCGACCATCGTCTCGTTGTGGTGACCTATGGTGGTCGCAAAGACCCGGGCGTCGTGATACCGGTTGGTCCAGACACAGATCTGCGGCTTGCCGTCACCTCGTCGCTTGGCGTGGGCCAGCGGGGTGGCCGTGTCGAACAGCTTGATGCTGTGATACAGCTCCCCCTTGGGGGTTTGCCACTCCTTGCCGAGTCCGCGAGTGATCGGGTGATTGGCGACCAGTGGTTCCACGGCAAAGGCGTATCGCGGTCCGTGACCGGGCGACTGCATTCCGCAGAAACGGAACCACCCGTCAGTGCCGGTGCGGTAGCAATGCATGGCGCAGTGGATCAGCACCGCGGGCGTGCCCTGGCGGTGAGGGGCCAGGACGCGGTCGAGCCACTCGACATCCCGGACGCTGGCAAAACACTCGTTGTGCACCACCACGTCAAAGCCCTCGGCCCAGTTCTTGTTTTTGTAGAGAGGGATCTTGGCGTTGGTGCTGGTCCCGCCCTGGTGGGCGATGGTCCAAACGACGTTGGCCCGGGCCGAGATGCCTCGCGTGATGATCAGCTTCTGCCGTTGGTAGTCGTGGCAGCAACCACCGGTGACCAGCAGGGCCCGGATTGGACGGTTGGAGGATTTCGGCTTGGCTGATTTCTGGGCAGCCGTTGCATCCGTGGCACCGACCAGCAGCGACAGTCCAAGCAGCACCAGCGTTTTTGGCATCGGTGATCTCATCGTCGTGACCTCAAGCACACGTTGTACGGGACCAGTCGATTATCGGCACGAGCCACCAATAACGGAAGCGGCCACCGATTGGATTCAGGCGATGCTGATCAGTGAGGAATCGACCAGCAGGGTGACTCCCAGGAAGATCAGGAGTGCCAGGTGTTCCTTGGCGTGCAGGTTCGATTCGTGGGCGGGCAGGTCACGGTGCCAGACGAATTCGTCAAGTGACCCGGAGATCAAGAAGATGGCGAGGCTGGCCAGCATCACGGTGGAGTTGGCCATCACTGCCGCGGTAAAGATCAGCCCGACAGCGAGTCCGATGACCAGGTGAATGACGTGCTCGGCAAGGCTGACCCGGCGGCCACGGAAATGGAATGCACCGTCCAGGGTGGCGTAATACAGGAAGGGAAGGAAGCTGACGATGACGAGGGTTTCACGCATGGTTTCCGGTTCTCGATTCACTCTGTTGATTCGCCTGTGCTGGACGAATCGATTGCGATCAAACGTCGCGCCGTCCAAAGCATGAATAGGCCAAAAGCCAGGTCACACATGTTGCCCAGTCGCATCGCCCATCCGGGCAGCGTGGTCGCCCACTCCATTGCCATGCCAGGGAAACCGGGCAACCAGAGCAAGGCAACGGACTTGATGAGGCCCAGCCAGGCCAGCACTCGCATCATCAGTTCGAGACGAGATCTTCCACGTTTCGGCTGCACCAGGACCAGCAGGCTGAGCACGGCTCCGGCGACCGCGAGGGTGTACACCAGCGGCATTTGCGTGGCGACTGCCTGCAACCCCCTGAGGTAAGCCGCCGGTGCCACAATCCCAACGGGGGCAAGTACCACGAGGGCTCCACCGATCACTGTGGCGAATGCCGAGGCTTTCATGCCCGATCCCGCATTGCGGGGACGACTGCGAAGTACACCCGGAGGGATTCGAACCCCCAACCCTCGGTTCCGAAGACCGATGCTCTATCCAGTTGAGCTACGGGTGCAGGATGCTGGTGAGGAGATTATTACTGACAGGATCGGATTTGGCCATCAGGTGAGTGTCCAGGGGCCGGGGATTCCCTTGGCCTGGGCGACGGCCTGCAGCGATTCGACCTGGTCGACGTGCATCGGCAGCCCGTCTTCTCGCCACGTGCGTTCTCGTTCGGCTTCCATGTCTCCCGGCAGGCAGACACGATCGAATCCGTCGGCGGGCGCCAGTTCGCGGATCTCGTTGACCGTGGTTTCGATCTGCTCGTAGAAGTCATCCGGATCGACAAACGCCTTGATGTCGATCGCGTACATGAAGTGCTCGGATCCGTCGGTGGCGATTTCCCAGGTCTTCTTCAGCGGCATTCGGGCGCCGACGAGTGGTCCGCAAAGCACCGAACTGAAGAACGCCAGCCCGTAGCCGCGCGGCCCTGCCGCCGGCAGAAGTGTCTTGGCGTCGTTGGCATTGGTGGTCGGGTTTCCTTGTTCATCGACCGCCCAGCCGTCCGGGATTGGTTGGCCATACATGCCCATGGAATGGACCTTGCCCCAGCTCGAGACGGCGCAGGCCATGTCGAGAACAACGGGGTGACCGTTTCGGGTTGGTGCGGCCCAGGCGAGCGCATTGTTCGCCACGGCCGGGCCACGACTGCCGTAGGCGGCAACGGTGGCTGGCCCGGTGCTGGTGGTGGCGTAACCGATCATTCCCTCGGCAGCTGCCATCATCGAGTAGACCTGTGCGGCTCCAAAGTGCTGGCTGGCGCGGATCGCCACGGTTCCGGTCCCGACCTCCTTGGCCTTGGCAATTGCCATCTGCATTCCCCGCGTGGCGGCGATGTGTCCAAGCCCCTTGCCTCCGTTGAGGACGGCCATCGCGGGCGTGTCGCGTTCGGTCAGGATCACGGCTCTCGGATCGATGCTGCCATCCTGCATGGCATCAAGATAACGGGGCAGGGCCCGTGTGCCGTGGGATGGGATGCCACGCAGGTCGGCTTCGATCAGCCGGTCGGCTGCTGCTGCGGCCTCGACCCCGACAACAGCCTCGTGGCACAGCACATCGATCACCCATTGTCGCAACGGTTCCACAGGCACACGTTGTTCTTGTCCTGCGTCGAGAGGATAGCCGGGGATGATCGCCATGGGGCTTGTCTTTCGGAGAACTGGTGGAGACCGACCATCTTCTCGACTCAACGGGGGCGCATCAAGCCGGTGCGGGTTGCCGAGAGGAAGTCGATGGAGTGGCTGGTTGTGCCCTCGAGTGCCAGGTCGGTGAGAATGCTGCCAATGATCGGAGTGAACTTGAAGCCGTGGCCCGAAAAACCACAGCCGATTGCCACGCCGTCGTGCCCGGGATGTTTGTCGACGATGAAGTTGCCATCGGGGGTCCGGGTGTAGAGGCAGACGGTGTGATCGGTCGGTTTGGTAGAGAGACCTGGCATGTGAGCCTGGAGGTACTCGATCAACGGAGGAAGATCCCGGTCGATGACATCGCGGTCGACGGTCAACGGGTCGGTGATTTCCAACCCGGCGGTGTGTTCGGCGACCTTGACGGTTTCTCCGTCCAGCGAGGGGAATCCATAGAACTCGCCCCCGGAGGTCTCGAGGAAGAAGACTCCGGATCCTCGCGAGTGGTCGTACAGTCCCGAACGGGCTGGAAACCAGAAAAGCGGCTTGCGAACGATTTCCCAGGCAACATCGAGTTCGGGCAGTAACCCGGGCACAAAGGATCCGGGGGCGATGATGAGCGATCCTGCCCGGTAGTGGCCTCGATCGGTCACCACTTCGTAGGACTTGCCGACCCGCGACCACCGCACGACAGTTTCCTCTGTGTGCAGCACCGCCCCGTGTTCAATGGCTCTCGCAATGTGTGCCGCCACCGCGTCTTCGACGAGCAGGAATCCTCCGGCGGCTTCCCACACCGCATCGAAATCGTCGGGGATCGTGAAACCAGGGAAGTCGTTGTCCAGTCTGCTGCGGCTGACGTCCTGGAGATCCAGCCCGTGGAGCCTCGCCGCGTGACGCGTGCCGGCGACGGCCGGTCCATCGGGAACGCCCGCCAGTAGCAATCCGCACCTGGAGATCAGTGGCTGGCCACTGTGGTCGGCCAGGTCATCCCACAAGCGGTACGCATCGACCAGCAGGGGCACGTAGTCGGGGTGCTCGAAATAGGCCTGCCGGATGACCCGGGTGTGGCCGTGTGAACTGCCCTGGTCGTGGGCAATTCCGAATCGTTCAATGCCCAGTACGCTGGCCCCGCGTGACGCAACATGGTCGAGCGCAGCACTGCCGATTCCACCGGCACCGATCACAATGCAGTCGTAACTGGTCACTTGCCAGCGGCCAGGTTGACCCGGACCAACTCCTTGTCGTTGCGGGCGAAGACGCTCTTGAGTGCAAAAGCGGGGTGAGACCAGATGGTCATGCGTCGTCGGACCCGTCGGGTTGGTTCCACGAGCTTGGCACGGCTGATCTCCTGGTAACCCCTTGGTGTCAGCTTGGCAATGATCAGGTCACCCTGCTCGTTGTGGATGAACTGCCGGTCCTCGTGTTTCACCAGGAACGCATTCCACCAGCGATCTCTTCCGGTTGGCTTCACGGTTTCCCAGATCCGCTTTCCGTTTGTGGCGTCCAGGCACCTCAATTGCCCATAACTGCAAACCCCGTAGATGTGGCTGCCATTGAAAATGGGGGTCGCCATGATGGAATGCAATCCGTCGGTCTTGATTTCGCTGTCGCTTGTGCCTTTCCAGACGACCGACGCCTTGCGGCCGTCCGGCGAGACTTCGATCATCATCGGTCCGTTGTAGAATGCCGTGATGAATACCCTGTTGCCGACCTGGCGTGGCGTCGAGATGGTCAGTCCGGCCCGGACACGGAAGGGGACCTGCCAGATCAACTTGCCACTGGCTGGATCGAGGCTACTGAGCGCGTTGGGGTGCCAGACGACCAGTTGGCGAACCTTGCCAAGGGTCATGATGACCGGCGGACAATAGCCGATCATCTCGTCCTCGAGACTCCGCCACAATTCCTTTCCGGTCAGCTTGTCGAAGCTGACCACCAGGGAGCCATCGGTGCCCCCGACCAGTGTGATCAACTGGTTTCCATCGATCAGTGGGGAAGCGACCATCCCCCAGATTGGCAGCTTGGTGCCGTAGTCGGCCACGAAGTTCTTTTTCCAGATCACCGAGCCGTCGTTGACCTTCAGGCAGAACATGTCACCCATGGCGCCGATGGTGTAGACGCGTTCATTTTCAATGACCGGAGTCATCCGCGGGCCGGCCGGGTAGCTGATGCTGTAGCGAACCGGGTAGGTCCGCGTCCAAAGGATCTTGCCGGTCTCGGCGTTGAGGGCATGAATCCGTTCGATCCGTTTCTCACGAATGAAGTCGGTGATGAAGACGCGTCCGTTGGCGACGGCCGGTCCCGCGTAGCCTTCGCCGATGGGTGTCGACCAGACCCGCGGCAAAAGTCCCTTGGTGGGCAGTGTCTTGACGATTCCCTTCTCACGCCAGACCAGGTCCCGATTCGGCCCTCCCCATTGTGGCCAGTCGTCGGCCGGTGCCGGTGAGGGCAGTGTGAGTGCCAGCAGGGTGAACGTGAAAATGGAAGTGATCAGTCGGGAACCGGTGAGCATCAAGTCATCTCCTGGATTGGCATGAGCCGCTATTCTGCCACTCCGGTAATGAATTGACCACCGGAGTGACACCCGGGACGCTCGATGGCGGACAGCCCGGGCCGACAGGTATACTCGAGGCCGGCCGGGAAAGTGAACCGTTTGCGTCGCGTCCGAGAGCCGAGACGAACCGTAAAGAGGGGTTGAAGCCGTGAAAACGATGGTGTGGATGCAGGTGTTTATTGCCGTGTTCGTTGTCTCGGCGGTCGCCGGTGCTGCCGACAAGCCGGACACGGCCAAGGGCACCGGAGCGGCCCTGGAAGCCCGTCACCTGGGAAACATCCAGCGGGTGACTTTTGGGTTGCCGCGGGCTGGTGAAGGCTACTTCTCGCCCGATGGCAAGTGGGTTGTCTACCAGGCCTACCCGGTTGGGTACCCCTTCTACCAGATCTACGTGCAAAAGCTGGGCGAGAAAACCCCCCGGCGGATCAGCCCCGGTCGCGGTCGGACGACCTGCAGTTATTTCACGACCGATGGCAAGAAGATCCTGTTTGCGTCCAGTCACACCGACCCCCAGATTGACCGGACCGAGCACGAGGCCCGTGAACTGGCAGCCATGGGTGGTCGTCGTCGTTACCAGTGGGACTTCGACAAACACATGGATATCTACATCTGTGATTTCAACGGCACCGGTCTGAAGCGATTGACCAACACGCCGGGTTACGATGCGGAGGGGTCCTATTCGGCCGATGGCAAGCAGATCGTGTTCACGTCGGCCCGCGATGGTGACGCCGACATCTACATCATGGACGCCGATGGCAAGAACGTGAGACAACTTGTCAACAAGCCGCGGTATGACGGCGGCCCGTTCTTTTCTCCGGACGGCAAGTGGGTGATCTATCGCGGCGATCGTCAGAAGGAGCACATGCTGCAGATCTATGCTGTCAGCGTGGACGGCAAGCATGATATCCAATTGACTAACAACCTGGGGACCGTCAACTGGGCGCCGTACTTTCATCCCTCGGGTCGCTACATCGTCTGGACGCGAGCCGATTATTCCCGGGGGCCACGGGGAGCCCACTTCAACCTGTTCACGATGGACCTGACCCTGGGCAAGACAACGGTCAAGGCTGGCGATGTCCGACAGGTGACATCGAATGCGGCCGCAGACGTGCTGCCGGTCTTCAGTCCCGACGGGAAGAAACTGATGTGGACGTCGGCCCGTTCAAAGGACAAGACCAGCCAGTTGTGGATCGCCGACTGGTTGCGAGAGACCCGTGCGGCGGCGGCGTCGAAATAGGAGAGGTCAAGGACCAGGTGGGACCGAGTGGACCATGACCAGGTCGTGGCCAGCGGCTGACCAGTTCGAGCTGCCCACCAGCACGAGCCTCTCGCCTGTCTGCAGCACGCCGATTTTTCTTCCCCAGTGACAGACCTCGTCGAGCAATCGCCGTGGGCTGGTGTCGGCCTGGATCGATGTGAGCGAACGCACGCCCCAGTAGAGGTTCATCCGGCGGGCGGTGGTTGGCGAATCGGATAGTGCCAGGACCGGGACGGGGCTACGTTCTTTTGAGACGGCCAGGGCAGTGCGACCACTCACGGTGGGAATCACCAGCAGGTCGGCGGAAAGTTGTTCGGCGACCGCCACAGCACCAACGGTGACGGCCTCGGTGACCTCCAGCGCCCTCGCCCGAGCGTCTGGTTCGAACAACCTGGGGGTGTTCCCGTGGACGGTGCGTTCCGCTTCACAGATGATCCGGCTCATCATCGAGACCGCCGCGGTGGGATTGGTGCCGATGGCGGTTTCTCCGGAAAGCATCACCGCGTCGGTGCCATCCAGGGTGGCGTTGGCAACATCGCTGGCCTCGGCCCGGGTCGGGAATTCGCTGGTGGTCATGCTGTCGAGCATCTGAGTGGCAGTGATCACCGGGACACGGTGGGCGTTGGCCATCCGGATGATGTGCTTCTGCAGGATCGGCACCTGTGCAAGGTCGACCTCGACTCCGAGATCTCCACGGGCCACCATCACGGCGTCGGTGATGTCGATGATCGCGTCCAGGTCATCGATCGCCTCGCCTTTTTCGATCTTGGCGACGATGTGTGGTGAGTGATCGTCGGGGTGTGCAGCGATCAATTCTCGAAGTTGCCGGATGTCGTCGCTGCTGCGAACGAAACTCAGGCCCACGAAATCGACCCGTCGCTCCAGTCCCCACGCCAGGTCCTCGCGGTCTTTCTCTGTCACGCTGGGGGTACTCAACGTCACCCCGGGAAGGTTGACTCCCTGTCGACTGCGAAGCGTGCCTGGTCGGACGACTCGACAAATCACCTGGTCGTTTTTTTCGGTGGTCACCACCAGTTCCACGGTGCCGTCGGCCAGCAGGATCCGGTCGCCAGGGGCGACATCGTCGATCAGTTGGTCATAGGTGCAGGTGAGTTCGTTTTGCGAACCGGAAGTCAACTCCCGCACGAAGACCACGGTGGCCCCCTCCTGGCACAGGAACTGGCCACCGGAAATCTCACCCAGCCGGATCTTTGGCCCGGCCAGGTCTCCCAGGATTCCAATCGGCCGATCGAGTTCCTCCTCAACCTCCCGGATGGAAGTCAGGACACCATCCAGCCACTCGTGCGTGCCGTGTGCGAAGTTGAGTCGAAACACGTCGACACCGGCCAGCACCAGGTCGCGGAGGGCCTGGCGATCACAACAGGCGGGGCCGACCGTGGCGATGATCTTGGTTTTGACCAGCGGTGGTTCGATGTTCTGTGTGTCTGTGCCCATGGGAAAAGATTCGAGATAGGAGTGGGGAAGGGGGGTGTCAGGGAATTACACAGTTTCGGTCAGTCAACGTCGAGCGGAATCGCCTGGCCCACGCCACGGTCACGTGCTCGCGTGATCAACTCGGCGGCCATCGCCACGTCTTCGAC
Organism: Planctomycetaceae bacterium; assembly: GCA_002724415.1. Classification (GTDB taxonomy): domain Bacteria; phylum Planctomycetota; class Planctomycetia; order Planctomycetales; family Planctomycetaceae; genus UBA8437. The sequence goes on along the minus strand of PBOU01000039.1, from coordinate 60,393 downwards.
GGCCAGGCCAACCGACTTGAAAACGGTCCGTTCGGCGTCGTCGGTGCGGCCGATGTGGGTTCCGGCGACGATGTCGGCCAATTCGATCGCCTGCTCCCATTTCCAACGCCCTGACGCAACGGCATCAACCAGTTCTCCCGCTTCGAGACGGCATTGGTCGATCCGGTCACAGGCAACCGTGCTGGCTACGGCGATCGATTCGACATCCGACTCGGACTTTGACAGGTGATTGGACCCGATGATGTTCAGATGTGAACCCGCCGTGAGCAGGCGTCCGTCGAAGAGTGGCTCACGAGCCGTGGTCGCGGTTGAGACGATTTCGCTGTCCCGGACGGCTGCGTCGGCGGAGTCGACCGCCTGGATGTCCAGGCCCAACCGTTGGCCCATTGTTTCGGCAAACAGCTGTCGTTTTGCGGGATCCCGGGAGTAAACCCGAACGGTTTCAAGGCGTCGGACGCAAGTGACAGCCTCCAGTTGGCTTTCGGCCTGCCAGCCGGTTCCCAGCAGGGCCATGCTGGTGGCGTCGGTTCGTGCCAGGTGCCGGGTGGCCACGCCGCTGGCAGCTCCGGTTCGGAGTTGTCCAAGCCGGTTGGCCTGGATCAGGGCCAGCATGCGACCGGAGTGCAGGTCGTAGAGGGCGACATGAAATCTCGCTCCCGCCGTGGTGGTCGTGTAGTTCTTCCACCCGGCCACTCCGAGGTATTCCGCGGTTGCTGACATCGAGTGCAGCAGGAACCCAGGCGCGGAGGCCCGGGCACGGGGCACGTTGACGGCCGATCCGTCAGCCAGGGCCGCGAACGCCCGCTCGACCACCTCGATCGACGACGTCATGTCGATCAGTGATTCGACGTCAGATTCGGTCAGGAACAGGACGGACATGTGAACTCCGGTTTCAATCCACCAGTTGAGCGATCCGTGCGTAGTCGTCCTTCAACGAGTGGTAGAGTTGCCCGTATTGCGGATACACCCGGTTGTATTTCCGCCGGGTGGACTGTTGGACCGGTGTCGTGTCGACGACCCGGATAGTCGCGTCGCAGGCTTCGACCACGTCCTTGTAGGCGCCGGTTCCGGCGGCGGCCAGGAGTGCGACACCGTAGGCTGGGCCCTCTTCGGCGTTGATGGTGGACACCTTGTTCCCGTAAATGTCAGCTTGCATCTGTCGCCAGAACCGGCTGCGGGCTCCGCCGCCGGAGACACGGATTTCCCGGATGGGGATGTTCATTCCCCGGATGATTTCCAGGCAGTCTCGCATGGCGAAACTGGCGCCCTCCATGACACTGCGGACCAGGTGTGGCCGGCCATGGCGGAGGCTGAGGCCCACCCAGGCCCCACGTGCGTGTGGGTCGGCGTGTGGTGTTCGTTCACCGGTCAGGTAGGGCAGAAAATAGAGTCCCTCGGATCCGGCCGGGGCCGTGGCGGCTTCTGCGGTCAACAGTTCGTAGGGGTCGATTTTCTTCCGTCGGGCTGCCGCCACAGCGGCTTCACCCAGTTGGTTGCGATACCACTGCAAGCTGCCACCCGCGGAGAGAACCACCCCCATGACGTGCCACTGGCCCCTGACGGCGTGGCAGAACGTATGGACACGGCCCAGGGGATCGGTTTCGATTCCTTCGCTGTGGGCAAACACCACACCGCTGGTTCCCATGGTGGCCGAGATGACTCCACGGCGGACGATGCCGTTTCCGACCGCTCCGGCAGCCTGGTCTCCACCACCGCCGACCACCGGCACGCCCTCGGGGAGTCCCAGTTTCTTTGCAGCCACCTTTGACAGGGTGCCGCTGATGTCCTCGGATTCATAGACCGCCGGTAGCAGGCTGGAGTCGAGTTCCAGTTTTTGCAGAAGTTGACGGTTCCATTTTCGGCGTTTCACATCCAGGAGCAGCGTTCCGGATGCATCGCTGACCTCGGTGGCAAATTCTCCGGTGAGCCGGAATCGCACGTAGTCCTTGGGGAGCAGGACCTGCCGGGTGCGATCGAATCGGCGTGGTTCGTTGTTGCGGAGCCAGAGAATCTTGGGAGCGGTGAATCCTGTCAGGGCGGGATTGGCCACCATCTTGATCAATTTCGGCCGGCCGCCTGCCCGTTTTTCGATTTCGTCACATTCGGCTGCCGTCCGTTGGTCGTTCCACAGCAACGCGGGGCGGATCACCTGGTGCTTGCGGTCCAGGAACACGCTGCCATGCATCTGGCCGGAGAGTCCGATGCCGGCGACCGAGGCGGGTTTGATTTTTCCGTCTCGCAACACTTTCCTGACACTCTTGGCCGACGCCTGCCACCAGTCCTCGGGGTCTTGCTCGGACCAGCCCGGCCGGGGGCTCGACAACGGGTATTCGAACGTGGCACTGGCCACGATCCGGCCGTTCTCCCGGATGGCCAGTGTCTTGGTGCCACTGGTTCCGATGTCGATGCCGAGGTAGATGCTCATCGAGATGCTCCGTCAAGCCTGTGTCCAGCCGATCAGGATGTTGTTGTGCGTTCGGCAATCAACAGGTCGAGTTCCTTTTTTAGACGGCCCAGGATCTCGTCGTAGGCGAATGCTCCCAGGGAGTCTTCACCTTTCTTGAGGTTGACGAAGTTCGGGGCGCACCACAGGCCGAGGTCGGCGTCGTCGGTTTCCCCGGGACCGTTGACCCGGCAGCCCATCACGGCAATTGTCAACGCGTGTTCACTGGCGTAGGCGGTCATCTCCTTGACCTGTTGAGCCAGTTCCACGAAAGCCTCGTTCTCCACCCGTGAACAACTGGGGCAACTGATGATGTTGAGAGTGTCGAGGCCATAGTCGACAACTGTCCGGACTCGTCCAGCAGCAATGTCGGCCAGGATCTGTCGTCCGGCTTCAATCTCCTCGGACTTCCGGTCGTTGGGCACGGTCAACGAAACACGGATCGTGTCGCCCAGGCCCTGGGAAACGAGTTGTTCGAAGGCAATCCTGGTCTTGATCACTCCATCGGGAGGAAGGCCGGCCTCGGTGACTCCCAGGTGCAGCGGAATGTCGGGGCGGCGTTCTGCGAACTGCTTGTTGACGTCGATGACCTTTTGGGGGTCCGAGTCCTTCAGCGAGACACAGTAGTTCGTGAAGTCGAGTGAATCGAGCAACTCACAGTGTTCCCAGGCACTGTCGAGCATTGGTGAGATCGAATCGTCCTGGGGATAGCGGTCGAGCTTGTCGGGATCGACCGAGCCACAGTTGACACCGATGCGGACGGCGCAATCGTGGGCGGCAGCCTGGTCAACGATTCCTCGCACCTTGTCCGCCCAGGGTTTCTCGCGTTCGTGGTGATACAGGTGACCGGGGTTGTAACGGAGCTTGGCGACGTGTGGCGCGACGATCTCTGCCAGTCGGTAGTTCTCCTGCAAGTCGACCGAGAGATTGGCGTCGGTTTCGGCGGCGATATCGACGACGGCCCTCGCGTCGGCGGTGCTATCGACAGCGATCCGGACGACATCCGCTCCAGCTTCATGCAGATCCCGGACCTGGGCCGCCGTGGCCGCAACGTCGCGGGTCGCGGTGGCTGTCATGCTTTGGACGGCGATCGGTGATCCGTCCCCGATCGTAATACTACCGATCGTGACCCGGCGGGTTGGGTTTCGAGGCAATTGCACGGTGAATTGGCTTGCTGAGGGGATGTGACCAGCGACGAACGTGGCTTGGATCTGGATTGTAATCGGGACCTCCGAGACACTCCAGCACGAGCCAATCGAGGTGTTGTGATCGGGATTGACTCGTACTTCATCCAGAACTAAAAGCCGGCGAGTTGTGCTTCCTTCCTCCCCGGAAATTGGCGAGAAGCGGGCGTAGTGCCTGATTGTCTCCAAGGAGTTGCCATGATGTTGGGCTTGTCAAAAGCTGCACGTGAAAACCAGGCGAACCGGCCACCAGGCCACGCTCTGCCTGCCGGCTTGGCGACATTGGCTTTGTTGCTGATGGGGGGACTGAGTGGTTGTGGCGAGGATGCTGCCGACGGCGAGGCCGGATCGCAAAGTGCGGCCAGTTCGTCGGTCAATGAACCGGGAGCAACTGACCAGGCGATGGTCGACAAGCTGTTGAAAAAAGCCGTGGCGCAGGAAAAGGCCGGTGATGCGAAGGGAGCGATCGAATTGGTCAGCCAGGTCATCGGGAATGATCCGGGCAACTCTCGCGCGTTCAAGGTCCGGGCGGACATCTATGCTGGTCTTCGGCAGGATGCCAACGCGTTGGCCGATTACTCGGCAGCAATTCGAATTGATCCCAAGGATGTTCGGTGGCTCAATGCTCGCGGTTTTTTTCTGTTCACTCGCGGAAAACGCGACGCGGCCCTGCGTGACCTCGACGCGGCAATCACGCTGGATGCTGGCAATTCCGAGGCGTTGAACAACCGGGGTTTGTTGCGTGTCGGTCAACAGGATTACAAGAGAGCAATCGCGGATTTCAGTCAGGCGATCGAAGCAGACGCGAAGTTTGCCGATGCGTGGAACAACCGTGGATTTGCCCATTTTCGCAGCGATCAACATGCCAAGGCCCTGAAGGATTTCGACACCGCACTCGCTTGTGATCCGAAGTTTGTCATGGCGTACAACAATCGGGCATTGTTGAGAATTGCTCGCAAGGAATACCGACAGGCGGTTGCGGATTGCTCGTCAGCGATCGAGTTGAGCGGTGACAACCCCCGATTCTACCAGTTGCGGCGCGAGGCCTACCGTCGACTGGGGAAGTCGAAGGAGGCTCTGGCCGATAGCGAGAAATTGGCCTGGCTGATCAAGTACCAGCGTCTCTCGAGCCGTGTCGCGTCCGCGCCCCGGCAGGCCAGTGGCTACATTCAACGGGCTCGGCATTTGGCCCAGGAAGGGCGGAGTGGTGCCGCATTGGCCGATTACCAGCGGGCAATCAAGGTTGATCCGAACCAGGCCAACGAGGCGTACCTGGCACGGGCACGTTATTGGATTGCCAAAAAAGACTGGAAGCAAGCGACAGTGGATTGCAGTCGGGCTTTGGAAGCGGGTGGCGGTTTCGCGGCGTGGAGCTTGCGAGGCGAGGCGCACATGCACCAGGGACATTGGGATCTGGCGATTGCCGATTTTGCCAAGGCACGGCGATTTGACACCGTGGTTGCCGGAGTGTACGCCAAGCGAGCGTCGGTCCACGAATCAGCCGGTCGAAAGGCGGAGGCAGCCGCTGACCGGAAACGGGCGGCCGAGCTTGATCCCGAACGATTCGGGAAAACTCCCTAGGGGACGACGTTCTTCGGGTTGGCGAGCGGGTCGATGGCCATTGGCGGGCCGTCGGATTCGGATGTCAGGGTGAGGTTGATGGTGTTGGATCCCTCCTTGACCTCATGCGTGATCCGGCTCGCCAGGTGGTATTTTTTCCCCAGCGTCTCGAGGCCTTCCCTGTCGGTCTTGTTGATCCTCACGGTGTGAGTGCCCACGACCGCGCCTTCGTGTCCGCCGGCGTAGGCCAGCGAGTAGCGTCCCTCGTCGTCGGTTCGGCCCGCGCTGCCGCCAATGCTGTTTTTACTGATGTCGTTGATGTCGGCGACCGGTTCGAATCTCACGGTTGCCCCGGGCAACGGTTTGCCATCAAGGGTGATGGTGCCGGTGACCGAGGCCAGGGAGGGGAGCTTCGTCCCGCTCGACATCGAACTGAAGAGGAAAAAGCAGACCAGGGCGACGCCCAGGACACCACCACCGATCGGTAGCAGGCGTCGCATGGCAACCTGGCGGACCTCCTCCATGTCAATCCGAGGAGTCGTGTCCTCGGGTTCCTCGTTGACGACGGCCGCCCGCGCCGATTCGCTTCGAGCCAACAGCGCGCCGGCAGCGTTGGACGTGTCCTCTGACTCGGGCTGTTCCCGCGGAGGGGGGCGGTGAAGTTCTCGTTCTTCCGGCGACGCGGGCTTTGCACCAATGGCAGGCGTCGTCTCGTCCTGGTCATCCAGGACTGCCGTGGGCTCCGGAGCGTCTGGGACGTCTCCGGATTCCATCAGGAATGCCAGGGCGTCGTCTTCTTCGTCCCCACCACCTTCGCCGCCGGGTGGTGGATCCGACGCAACTGGATCGGGTTCTGGAATGACGAACGCCGTCTTGCAACCCGGACAACGGCCGGCCTGGCCGGCCTTGTCGTCCCGGATCTTGAGAACTGCATCACATTCGGTGCATTGGAAGCGGATCGTCATCTTGGGGTGGGTCCGCCAGGAACTGTGTTCTCAATGGTGTCGCCGGAGTTGTTCGGCCTGGTTCTAGTTGGGAACCTGGACCGGAACCTTGCGACGCATGTTACCGAGGTTCTGGAAAATCGAGATGTTGATGTTCTGGTTGATGCCGCGAACACTGCCGTCAACCAAAACAAAGTTGACCGAACCGCTGGTGTGCATACTGCCAGCATTGTCGTAGTGGATTTTCTGGTTGGGACCGAAGCGGGTACTCAAAAGCGTCGCCGGTCCGCCCCAGGCCCAGCCGTCGCTGCTCTGTCGCAGGGGGTCCCCGATGACGTTGAACCGTTCAATCTCACCGACCATGAGAGTTTGTGAATCACCGTCCTCGACATCTCGAATCCTGGTCGAACTGTTGACCGAGAAGATCCCGACGTGAATGTTGTTGGGAAGTCGTGAGAGGGTGGGGTCGTTGAGCGTCTGGGCAGGTGTCAGTGCCCATGTGCCCCGGTTGGCGTCGTTGAAGACCACTCCTGAACCCGTCACACCGGCGTAGTCGTTGCCTCCCTTGGTCCAATTGGGATTGATCAGCAGCATGTTGGGGTACTTGTCTCGTGCCATCCCGCTCCGACGGCTTGGGCAGTAAAACTCGGGGATGTCGGTCTGCGCGGGTGTCAGGACCAGCTGTGTCTGGGTGATCGGGTCGATGGCCATGTTCATGCCATTCCCGTTCATCTGGACGTTCATCTTCTCTTCCCAGAGACGCTTCAACTGCTCCTGGTTCATCTGTGGCAGGATGTGCAGCATCCAGCTGGTTCCCTGGAGTCCATTTCCGCTGGCGACCTGGGGTTCGGTCGGATCGGAGTGTTGGAATCCACCAGTGCCGGTCCCGCCGATCAACAAGCTATTGATTTGGCCGGGAGGAAAGGAATTGTGTGCCTCGTGGTAGTTGTGCAACGCGAGACCGATCTGCTTGAGATGGTTCTTGCACTGGGTATTGCGAGCAGCTTCACGGGCCTGTTGTACAGCCGGCAGCAGCAACGCCACCAGGATCGCGATAATTGCAATCACGACCAGCAATTCGACCAGGGTAAATCCCACGCGGCGACGACAGCGGACCATTCTTGAACTCTCCTCAGCATCTCACTGTCACGATCTGGTCGACAGCGAGGTGCGACTATGTGGTCGGGTTGCACGGGGCCTGTAGTGCAGCAAGTTGACCGGACGACTCCGAAGAATTCCGAGCAGATCTCACAACTCGTTCTGGAGCCCCACGCTACGCCCGATTGGTCATTTCCGGTCGACACTCTACTTGCATTTTCAGAAAACCGTCAAGGACTTTAATCGGCAAACAGTTCAAAGCTTGAACAGCCGGGTTTCTCGCTTCTTTCCCGGCTGCTGGATCATCGACGAGCACGGGTGGGTGAATCCGGAGATGTCGATGGCAGTGGCTATTCTCTTGCTGCGGATCATGACCGAACGGCACGATCGCCGATAACAGAACAGGGGGCCGGTTGTACCGGTCAGGCAACCAGGGCAGTGTGTGGTGAGTTGCGACAGACGAGATCGCTTGATGATGGGACGAGAGGAATTGTGGTCACGAATCGAGTGGCAGTCCGCCCGCGGTGGACGAGTGGTCTGGCTCAGTGGAGACGATGGTGTCGGGACGTCGTCGTTGATTGCCCAGGCGATCTCGGCATGGCAGCAATCGGGGCACTGCGTGTTGTTTGCCGATTTGTCATCGATGTCCGATTCGGCTGAACCGGAACGGACGGTGTTGCTGCGATTGCTTGGACCGCATGTCGGTCAAGCCCGTTCGACGGTGGCATTGTGGCGACGCTTGGAGCAGGTGCTCTCCACCACAGGGCCAGAAATTCGCGTGATTCTGGACCGGATCGAACTGGCGCGAGGCCCGGGCCGATCGGTGGTGGCGACGATCCGTCATCTGGTCACCCGTTGTCGAGCCACCTTGATCGTGGTGTCACCGCGGAATGAATCGGCCCGGTCGCGGATCCTGTCGTCGTGGGCCGATATGGAGATCGGGGCAAACGAGTCATACGGCTGCCTGGAGCGGGTTGCGTGATGCGGGTGTGCCTGTTCGACATTGACGGAACCCTGCTCAACTCAGGTGATGCGGGCCAGGCGGCGATGGAGTCCGGTTTGGCGAACGCGTTTGGTGTGAGTCGGCCGACCGAGGGCATTTCGACGGCCGGGCGAACCGATCGGGCGATCATCGAGGACCTGATCGCCTTCCACGGTCTTCCGGTCGACGAGGTCACATTTGGGAAGGTCTCGGCCGCGTATCTGGAGCAACTTCCCTCCGAACTGGAACGTCTTGATGGACTCACGCTTCCAGGGGTCGGCGATTTGCTGGAAGAACTGTCGGCCCGGGACGATCTGGTGCTGGGACTGTTGACCGGAAACCTGGTTGACGGAGCCCGCTGCAAGTTGGGGCACTTTCAACTCGACCCGTATTTCGAACGGGCCGGCCACCTGTTTGGCGGATTCGGAGACCTGCAGCGAGATCGCGATGACGTGGCTCGGTTGGGGCGGGAGTGTGTCCGGAGGGAATTGGACTGGTGGGATCCAACCGAGGTGTGGGTGATTGGCGACACGCCACTGGATGTCCGTTGCGCCCGGGCCATCGACGTCCGTGTGTTGGCGGTGGCCACGGGCCTGTTTTCTCGTTCCCAGGTCGCGGCCAGCCAGCCCGACGCGCTGCTGGATGATCTGAGCGAAACCGATCGCGTGGTGTCGATCTTACTCGAATAGCCTGCCGCCGGTGGTCGGTGGATCCGGCGGCGGTCGCAGGCAATCGGGGCCCTCGTTGGCAGGGCGATTGACCCAGGTGTCGATCGGACGGGTCACCAGGGTGTCATCGGGGCAGGGGACCAGCAGGCTCTCGAGTGAATCGTGCTGGTCCGATTGGGGGGTGAGCCATGTGGCAAAGTCGTCCGGCTGCAGAATGACGGGCATGCGGTGGTGGATCGGTGACATCCGGGAATTGGCCTCGGTCGTGATGATGGCACACGTCTGCAGGGAGGACCCGTCGGGACCTTCCCAGTTTTCCCAGATCCCGGCAAACGCCAGGGGACTGTTGTCGGGATGATGGATGTGCCAGGGTTGCTTCTGTTGTCCACCGGTTTTCTGCCACTCGTAGAATCCTGTGGCGGGCACCAGGCACCGGCGGTGCCGAAAGGCGGCTCGAAATGACGGTTTCTCTGCCACCGTCTCGGCTCGTGCATTGATCATCCGGTTTCCAATCTCCGGATCCCTGGCCCATCCGGGCACCAGCCCCCAGCAGACCAAAGCGGCCGAATTCCGTCCGGCCTGTTCGTGGATGATCAGGACCGGTTGGGAAGGGGCGATGTTGAATCGTGGAGCCAGTGCCGCCTGCAGTGGCGGATCGAACACGATGTCGAAGAAAGCCGCGAGTTGGGCGGCAGGAGTTCTGAGGTTGAAACGACCGCACATGGCCCCATGCTAGCCGACGACCCGGCACCGGTGACAGTCGGCTTGCTGGACGCCAACGACGAGATGGCTATGCTGCGACAGTATGTCGTCAGGTGTGCAGACCGTTGAGATTGGTGCCACGGGAATTCGTGTGACTCCCGTGGCGATGGGCTGCTGGCCAATCAGTGGGGTGACGACGCTGGGGGTGACTGACTCTGACGCGGTTTCGACGCTCGCGGCCGCAGTCGACTCGGGCATCAATTTTTTCGATACAGCCTATTGCTACGGGTACGAGGGTGAGAGCGAGCGGTTGATTGGTCGCGCATTGGGCGATCGTCGTGACCAGGTGGTGATTGCGACAAAGGGGGGAGTCCACTGGGAGAACCGTGTTCAGCAGAGAGATGCCCGGCCCGAGACACTGAAGCGGCAGTGCGAGGAGAGCCTGCGACGACTGGGGACTGACCATGTCGATCTCTACTACATCCATGCCCCCGACCCGTCCGTGCCGGTCAGCGAGTCCGCGGGTGGACTGAAGGAACTCCTGGTAGCCGGGAAGATTCGCAGTGTCGGTGTTTCCAACTTCAGTGCTGCCCAGATGGAGGAATTCCAGGCCGTCTGCCCGATCGCGGCGTCACAGCCTCACTACAACATGCTGCAGCGTGAGATCGAGACGGAGCATGTGCCGTGGTGCCAGGAGCACAACGTGTCAGTGATGGTCTACTGGGTCCTGTTGAAGGGGCTGTTGGCGGGGCACCTGGGGCGTGAGGATGTTTTCGTTCCTCCCGATGGTCGAGCCAAGTACCCGATGTTCCAGGGCCAGGAGTACCAGAGGAACCTGGATTTTGTTGACAAGTTGCGTCCGATTGCCGGGCAGGCGGGCCTGACGGTTTCACAACTGGTGATTGCCTGGACGCTGGCTCAACCGGGAATCACCGTTGCATTGTGTGGCGGACGGCGGCCCGACCAGATCCACGAGTCGGCCGGTGCGATGGGCGCCGATGTGAGTGGTGAATTGTTGCAGCGGATCGATGAAGCGATCGGAGCTCGTGGTGACGCGACCTCTCGACCGCCCATCTAGCCGGTGAGGGAGCCGTCGCTCGGAGCGTCGGGAACCACCTCGAAGGAGGCGGACAACTCATCGGGGATCCGCCGGGGCATCCGCCTCTGGAATCCAATGTACACCCAGTCGGTCGCAGCCACAGCCAGGACTGTCTCGACGGACTCGCCTCCACTTTCACCTGGTGGGTCACGGCGGACGATCCTGTAACGTCTCAAGGAAGTCAGCTTCTTGAAGTCCGCGACCCAGGTCACGATGACCAGTTGGTCGTTCTCCCAGGCCGGCTTCAGGTACTCGATGTCGTGGTGCCGGACGACCCACCCGGCCCCCGTGTTTTTGTACCGTTCCGGCGTCCATCCCTGGGCGGTGGAATGGGCCACTGCGGCATCCTGCATCCAGCCGACATAGGCCACGTTGCCGGCGTGGCCTTGTCCGTCGATGTCCCGGGCGATCACCCGGTGATGATGCTCGTAGATCGCGGGCATGGGGTCAGGGGGCTGGTGGAGCGAGAAGACGGCGAAGCCGGTTGGCCAGGCGGTCGGCGCCCGATCCCAGAAACTCCTTGACCTTTTCGCCCTCGATGTAGATCAGGTTCAGCGGCAGATCCTTGAGCCCGGCCAGCCAGGGGTTGGCTTTTTTGAAGCCTCCCAGCCCGGGTTGGTCGAGCAACAGCTTGCCGAAGCGAACCGAGATCCACTCGGAGTCGTTCTCGAGAAAAGTGGTCAGTTCTTCAGTCCACACCGCGCACGCCGGGCAATCGCTCTTTCCGAGCATCAACACGGCGGCCGGTGCGGCTAGAAAATCTTCCCAGTTCTCCCGCGTTATTGTCTCGAGACGACTCACCCGACGAACTCGTCGCCCTTCTTCCAGTCGGCGCCACACAGGCCACCGCTCTGAAGGGCCTGGACGGTCCGCAGTACCTCTGAGGGGCTGCGGCCGACACCCAGATCGTTGACGGCGATGGAACGCACGATGCCCTCGTTGTCGACGATGACCGTGCCGCGGTAGGCGGCTCCCAAATCGTCCTTGAGCACACCGAAGGCCTGGCTGACCGAGTGCGTGGTGTCAGCGATCACCGGGTGTGTGATCTCCTGGGGGAATGTTTCTCGGTCAGCGAACCACGCCTTGTGGCTGAAATAGCTGTCCGTGCTGCACCCGATCACCTCGACCCCGTCGTCGGCAAAGTCCTCGGCCAGTTCCTGGAACGTGCGGATTTCCGTCGGGCAGACGAAGGTGAAGTCCAGTGGGTACCAGTACAGTACGTACCACTTGCCCGCGAAATCGCTGTTGCCGATTGTCTTATCTTCGCCGTTGACGTACGCCGATGCACTCCATTCGGGTGCCGGTTTCCCCACCAGTGTCATAACCTGAATCTCCTCGGACGTGGTCTTGTGCCTGTGAATCTGTGTTGAAACGCCTCAGTGTCAAAACAACATGCGGCCACCATGTTGGGAGTGGCCGCGAAAGGGTGGATAACCGGATTCGAACCGGCGACCTCCAGAACCACAATCTGGCGCTCTAACCAACTGAGCTATACCCACCACAGTCACCGTGCCCGCGAAAAATGGCTCTCTCGCAGTCGGTTGGGCAAGAATAGCCGCTCGCAGGGGGCCATGCAACAGATGGCCAACCGGTGCCAAAAGGACCGGCTGAGTGGCATTCGCCGGTCCGGCGTTTCACGAGACAACCCGTCACCGGCCCCGGTCGTGATGCGACGTCCGCTTGGGGAGCGTGACAACCTCGTTGCTCAGAAGGCCTGGCAGCAGGGGATTGGCGGGGTTGGCAGGAACAATCGTCCCAGTTGCGGGATGGCTGGTCGAATGTCGCGTCGATAGGCCAGGCGGCCACCGACGAGGACGGCGGTCACATGGGTGGCGTGCTCGAACGGGTCACCGTCGTAAAGCACCAGGTCGCCGATTTTTCCTTGCTCGATACTGCCATGCTGCTGCTCGATTCCCAGCAACCTCGCGGCGTCCAGGGTGATGGCTCGCAGTGCCCGGTCGAAACCCATTCCGTAGGTCATGGCGACCGCTGCCTCGTAGCGAATCACTCGTGACTTGGGAACATAGCCCTCCACTCCACTGGCAATCGCCAGGGGAACCGACTTTGGGGCGAACGCATCGGAAATAGCGGCCGCGTTGCCCAGAAAACTGTTGATGGTTTCAAGGCCACCGACACGTTGCATTGTCGGATGGACAATGACCGGGACACCGGCCCGGGCCAACTGGTCACGGATCAGGTAACCCTCGGTTGCCATCGACAGTATCGGTTTCACCTGGAATTCCCTGGCGATTCTCAGGGCGGTCAGCAGGTCGTCGGCGCGGTGGCCACAGAAGACCGCGGGAATCTTTCTGTCGAGAAGCAGGCCGAGTGCCTCGAGCTTGAGGTTCCGGTCGGGGAGGTCGATGTCCTCGTCCTTGGCTGCGTGAATCAGGGCCTGGTGGTCGCGGGCCAGGGACAGGGCCTCTCGGATCAGGGCTGCGGTGCCCATTCGGGTCGTCGGCTTCTGGCCGGAATAGGTTTGCTTGGGGGCGACTCCGAGATTGAAGGCCATGGCCTGGGGGAACCGAACAGTCATCGCTTCAACGTCGTTTCCATGGGTGCGGAAAACACCGGTCAATCCTCCGATGACATTGGCGCGGCCAGGTGATGCGTGGATCACCGTGACACCTTGTTCGAGCAGGAAGCGAAGCAGGGGTTCGGCGGGGTTGAATCCGTCGAGAACCCGGGCATCGGCTTGGTTCGGGTCACTGGTTTCGTCCTGGTCCTGGTCGGCAGGAATGTTGTATTCACCCGAGAGCGGCACGATGGTGTGCGTGTCGATCAGGCCGGGGGTGACCACCCTGGCAGAAATCACCGGTGTTCCCGCCGGGGCTTTGATCTTGTCGACAGGCCCCACCTTCTGGATGACCCCGTTCCGCACGAGCACGGCGGCGTTGTCCAGGGGAGGCCCGGAGACCGGATGCAGCCGTCCGGCGAGGACCAGGATGGTGTCACCGCTGGCCCTGGGTCTTCGGGCCGCCTTGGGGACTTCAGGAGCCTCGACTTGCGATCGTGGTCGGACGGCGGGAGCCCGGGCGGGGATGAGTTCGCGTTGGGCCAGTTGAAATCCGCCGGTCTGGTAGAGCCGTTGACGTGGGTTGGCGAGGTCGAAAACCTGTCGGCCATCGATCCATGTTTCCAGCACACGGGTGTAGACACTGAACGGGGCGCCGCTGAGGATCACGAAGTCAGCGTCCTTGCCCGGATCGAGTGACCCGACCCTGTTGTCCAGCCGCAAGGCCTGGGCGGGGTGCAGGGTGATGGCTTTCAACGCGTTGGCGGTGTCCAGCCCACCACGGACGGTGGCGGCAGCAGTTCTCAGGAAGAACCGACTTTCGGTCACCGGGTCGTCGGTGTTGACATGCACCTTGACCCCTCTGCGGGTCAATTCTGCACCGCACTGTTCAATGAAGTCGACCACCTCGGCCTTGCCCCCGGGACTGTCGACGATGGTCATGGAGACAGGAACGCCAGCGGCGGCGACCTGGTCAATGACCTTGTAGGCCTCGGTTCCGTGTTGGATGACAAGGTCGAAACGGAATTCTCGTTTGAGTCTCAAGACCGTGAGGATGTCGTCAGCACGATGAGTGTGGAAGTGGACGGTCCGTCGGCCGGCCAGTACCTCGGCCAATGGCTCGAGTGCCAAGTTGCGATCCGGCGGCAACGCGTCTTTGTCCTTCCGGCGTTTCTTTTCGTAGGCGGTCCATTTGCGACGGTATCCCTGGGCCTTGACGAATTCGGATCTCTGCAGGGCGGCGATCTTCATTCGGGTGACCGGGGGCTGGCCCTTGGACCCGTAGGAACGCTTGGGGTTTTCGCCGTTGGCCATTTTCAGGCCACCGAAATGACCATCGGTGCCAATCCACATCTGTTCGGGGCTGTTGCCACGCAACTTGACGTAGATCGTTTGCCCGCCGATCACGTTGCCACTTCCGGGCATCACGTTGGCAGTGGTGATGCCGCCGGAGTGGGCCATGCGTATCCCGGGATCAAAGGGGTTGATCGAGTCGAGTGCCCTCACGATGCTCTGCACCGCGCCGCTACGTTCGTTTCCGTCGCTGTTGGCTTTTTCCAGTGGCCGCGAGGCAACACCGAGGTGGGAATGGCTGTCGACCAGTCCGGGTATGATCACCTTGCCGGAGACATCAACAACCCGGGCTCCATCAGGAATCTTCACCGACTTGATTGGTCCCACCGCGGCAATCTTGCCGTTGCTGATGACCAGTGTGCCAGAGGGGATCGGCTTGCCGGTGACTGGCAGAATCCGGGCGCCGCGAAAAGCCACCACTTCAGGATCAGCCGCGATACCGCTGGTCACCAGGGCAAGAACGAGGCTGAGAACGAGGCCTGTGGGACGTGCACACGGTATCACGGCGACTCTCCTGACGGATTTCAGAGGAGCCGTATGGTGGTCGCGTGCGAGTGGTTTTTCAAGTAGTCGCCGGTGATGGCGACGGCCAGGTGACACGTCCGATTCAGGAGAGCGCCCGTGCCGCCACCTCTTTCATCTTCCGCAGCCCGGTCCGGCAGACGGTCTCGGCGTCCTGGGCCCAGTAGGTGCGATTGAAGAGTTCCAGCGAGAGGGCGACAGGGTGTCGCTTGGCGGCGATCTGCTTGAGGACCGCCGCGACCGGTGCAACACCGTCGCCAGGGTAAACCCGATCGGCATCGGTGATCGTTTCACGCGGTGGCTTGTCGGGATAGTCGTTGACGTGGAAGCAGTGAATGGAAGGTCCGGACAGGAGGTCGAGTCCAGTGAAGTCGGATCCCCCCTTGTAGATATGGTAAATGTCGGGCAACACGCACGCGTTGGGATGGCCACTCTCGATTGCCACGAAGGCGGTTTCACCGAGCCGCGAGAGGGATTGGGAGAATCCCCAGACTTCCACCTGTGGAGTGACACCAATCCGGTTTCCGATTTCCAGCAGGGCGCGGTAGCGGCTGGCGGCGGCGAGGAGATCAAGATTCTTTTGTCGCGTGGCGCCGGCCGGAGGAGCGGCTATCCGTTTGCCGCCAAGCTGCCGTATGGTGTCCATGTCGCGCCGGGCTGTTTCCAGTGCAGCCGCTCGCTGCTTGTCGTCGTCGACGATCCACTGGGCGAATCCGATGGCACTTTCGACCTGCAGTCCGGCGTCTTGGATTCGTTTGCGGAGATCCTTGAGCGAACCTCCCTCTCGCCGGTATTGGTCGATCTCGCGGATCCAGGGTTCGATTCCGGTGTAGCCGACCTTTCCCGCCAGGACGATTTCCTGGAGCAGCCCGAGTTTCTGGCCGCGGATGGTGCTGGTGTTCAGGCAGAAGCGAAACGGGGCAGCGGCAGTCGCCCTGGGAGTCCCGGCGTGCGAAACAGCCGTTGCGGTGGCCGTGGCTGCAGCGGTGGTGAAAAGTTGACGGCGTGTCAGAGGCGTCATGGTGCTGGATCCCAGAAGGACAGGCGAGGTGGCCGAATGTCTGTTTCACACGCCGGTTGCGGCCGACTGTCCATCTCGCGTCGCCGATTGTTCAGGCGGCTTTGCGGAAGTCACGGTTTTGACGGTCATCGACGATCAGCCCCTGGACGGCCAGCTTGAGTGCTTCAATGGCCTCGGCCCTCGATCCATTGAGTGACTGTTCTAGGCGTTCCAACTCGGTGGCGACACAATCGTGTGAGGGAAGCGATCCCGTGGCACGGAAAATCTGGTCGTGGATTTTTCGCCCCCCCAACTCCTGCTCGTAGAAGAGTGTTTCGGTCAGTTTTTCCCCCGGACGGATACCGGTGAAGGCGATGTCGATGTCGTCGGGATACTTGAGTCCGGAGAGTTCAATCATGTCCCGTGCGAGATCGACGATCTTGACGGGCTGCCCCATCTCCAGAATCAGCACATCCCCGGAATCACCGATGGCTCCAGCCTGCAGTACCAGTTGCACGGCTTCGGGGATGGTCATGAAGAACCGTTCCATCTTGGGATGAGTCACGGTGACCGGACCACCGGCTGCGATTTGTGCTCGGAAGGTGGGAACGACACTGCCGGCTGAGTCGAGAACGTTGCCGAAACGAACGATCATCATGCGGGTATTGGACGTGGTGGTGACCGCCTGCAGGTATTTTTCGGAGACGAACTTCGTGGCTCCCATGATGCTCGAGGGATCGACGGCCTTGTCGGTCGAGATCAGGACGAACGCCTCGACATGGAAGGCGTCGGCCAGGTCGACCATCGTCCGTGTGCCGCCGATGTTGTTGTTGATTGCCTGCTGGGGGTTGGATTCCATCAGGGGCACGTGTTTGTAGGCGGCGGCGTGAAAGACCAACTCCGGCCTGTGTTCGATCATCACTCGCCTCATCACGTCGTGGTCCACCACGCTGGCAACGACGGGGTGCAACGTGGTCGGTCGATCGGCCAGTTCGTTCTCGATGTGGAAAATTCCGGTTTCGGAATGATCCACGAGGACAAGAGACTCCGGGGCCAGGGATGCAATCTGGCGACAAAGTTCCGAGCCGATGCTGCCGGCGGCTCCGGTGACAAGGACGCGTTTGCCGTTGACGAGTTTTCGGATGGATTCGAGGTCGAGTTTGGCAGGGTCGCGACGAAGCAGGTCCGAGATCGTGACGTCTCGAACTGCCAGTTGCTCTTGCTGTCCCAGCAGGCTGTGGGCTGTGGGCATCACCTGCACTCGAACGCTGGTGCCGGCGAATTCACGGATCAATTCTCGGACCACGTCACCCGAAACTGTACTGGGCAGCAGAACGAAATCGGCTCGTTGCTTGTGAGCCAATCGTGTCCAGTCGGTCGCGAGCACACCGTTCTCGGCCAAGGGGAAAACCCGGATGCCTGCAATCAGTGCGTTTCCGTGATCGCGTCGTTCGCCAACAAATCCGACGACTCGCACCGGTTCCGCCGATGACCCGAGGCTGCGTGCGATGGCGACCGCATCGGGATCGACGCCCAGGATCAGTGCCCGTCGCGCGTGGCCGGCCCTAACGACTCTTTCAGTGATCACCCTGATTCCGACCCGCAACAGGCCCACGGTGAGGATCGAGAGCATTGCATCGATCAACAGGACGGTGCGAGGCAAGGGGAGAGAGCCCAGGACCAGTTGCAACGCCAGGTACGAGAAACCGGCTGCAGTCGCACTGCCGACGATCAGGTTGAACAAGTCGGTGACGGTGGTGTAGCGGTAGGTGCGTCGCCATTCGCCGGTTGCCAGGCAAATGCAGAACTTGATGCCCAGGACGACCGGCAGGCCCAGCACGATGACCGGCTGGTAGATGTCGGGGAGTTGGAAATCAAATCTGAGCAGAAATGCTGCGACGAAACAGAGTGCGTAGAGCACTCCATACGTGGGCAGGATCAGTGCCAAGCGTTTGCGCATCGACGGTGGCGTGTGGGCCGGAGGCCCGGCCAAGCTGGACGGGCCCTGTGACTCACGACGTGGGATGGGGGAGTGGTGAGAGTGAAGACGGGGTGGTAGCTGATCCCGTCCCCGGCGTCCAGATCAGTCCCGGTCCCAGGGGAACCGCATCGATGGGCGATTGGTGTACCGCTTCATGGTCAGCCGGAGGCGGCCACCGGCTCCGGGAGCCAACCTGACCTGCAGCGAGTCGGCATCGAGCGGAGTGCTGGTGTCACCTTGCTTCAGTCCGGTGAATTGGTGCTCGGCATAGCCTCCGGCCTGGATCACCACGACGCGTGAGTTGAGTTGGTCGGTGTTGACCAGGGTGAGCGTGACGGAGGTGTCGTCCAGCGATTCGACAAGTGCAGCCACTCCCTCGGGGACCCCGGCCCGGCGGGCGACGGGGTCAAAATAGCGGACCCTGGCGTGCAGGACCTGGCCACGGTGACCGGGATGCAGGCCCCCGAGCATCAACTGAATCAGGGAACTCACGCTGGCCGGGTTGTAACGCATGGGATCATCGGCCAGGCGGGTGTCTGGCGTGGTGGTGTCGGCCCGGGAACCAGCCACGCGGTTGCGGACTCGCTCGAGATCACCCCGCAAGGCGGAGGCCGGGTAGCCGGGATTCTTGCCGTCCAGGAACGCGACCCAGCCATTGCCCGGGAACAACGAACGGTCGGAATCTTTCATCGAGTGGTACCAGGTCTCGAGGCCTCCGGAGGTGTAGGGCGACGGGGTGAAGTTGTACCAGCCCTTGTCTCCGTACATCCGGGGTGTCAGCCGTTTGCCGTCCACCACCTTGGACTGGGCATTGATCCGCTTGATCTGCTGACGCCAGACGTCGAGGTACTCGTCATTGCCCGTGAGCAGGTAGGCGTTGGTGAAACCGACATGGCCCAGGTAATGGGTGTTGCGGTGGGCCAGGGCACCGGTCTGGGGGACCACGACAGAGAAATTCCAACCGTACACTCCGCCATACCATTTTCCGTCGGTGGCTCCGCCGATGGTGCCGTCGAGCCCGATGTTGGTGGGGATGATTCCCTTGTTGTCGATGGTCCGTTGTTTCCACGCATCGACGTATTCCAACAGCCAGTCGTGGTACTTGGCCTGTCCGGTGAGCAGGTACGCATTGAGTGCCAGGGAGGTGGCCAGAAGGTTCTGGGGGTGATCACCGACGATGTCGTTGTAGTCCTTGAAGTGGTCGACCATCTCCTGGTAGCTCCGCTCACCGTGTCCGAGCGAGAACCGATTGGCGATCTCGATCGGGTCCCCGGCCCAGTCCAGTCCGGTGGCTTTCCTCATCAGGGGGCCGCGGCTGCCGTTGAAGAGGCTGCGGATGATCCGGTGCTTGGGATCGTAGTTGGGGGCGCCGGGGTCCTCGTTGAGATAGAAACCGGCAAAACGTCGGACACGGTGCCCGAAACGGATGTTGTTCGGGTCGGAGAGTCCCTGGAGGTTGAAAACGGTCAGGCCCTCTCCATTGTGCACCCAGTCGAACGTGACGGGGAATTCCTTGTAGTACATCCCGTCACGCGCGAAGGGGACCTCGACAGTCTTGGCCAGGGTGTATTGCCGGAGATGGCCTTCCCACGCGGTCTTGTACATCCGCAGCACCGCATCGTCGGCCCCCAGCGCGTGCAGAATCGGCCAGTCGTTGCAGTTTTCGATCGCGTCATCGGGACCGTCGTCGCCACCCCAGCGTTCGACACACAGCAGGTATCCCCGCTCGTCGAAATACCTGGCGAAGAATTCGCGGCACGCCGCGGTATTGGTTGCCAGGAGTTGGCGTTCCAGCAGGGCCCATTCGGGGGGTGAGACCGAGCGGTTCAGCCGCACCGTGGTCGGTTCGGCGGCTTCGAGAGAAACGGCGGACACGACCATCGGGATGATGGCGAAAGCGAGACAGGCGACAAACCGGCGACGATACATCGAGAGATCTCCGAGAAGTGAATCGGAGGTCTCATCCTATCGAGACGGGGGGCCGGTGGCGAGTCGTTCGGAAGTGCAAGGGGGGAGGGGGCTCTAGGGAGCCATGTCCCATCCGTAGCTCTTCAGTTCCACCGCGAGGAGGCTGATTCCAACGACCAGCGCGGCGACCGAGACGAACAACAGGCCGACGAAAACGTCGACACCGGGGCTGCTAGAGTTTCGAGGTGACATTGTCGCCCTTCGTAATCACGCCGTTCTTGGCTTTTTCCTGGACCGTGCCGACCGCCTTGTCCGCGAAGACCTGGATGATGCGGATTTGTCCGAGGTACTTCGTCCTCTGGCTCTTGCCGTTGCCGCGACGGTAGACGGTCAGTTGCTGACCCTCCTTGATTCCATCGTCGCCGCCGATCGAGACCTCGACATAGAGGATGCGGTTGCCGATTCCTCGGCGGGACGAAACGACCTTGCCGTCCAACGGTGGCGGCGGCGTAATGTCCTCGCTGGGGAGTGCTCCCAGTCCGCCACCCTTGCGGCGTGCCTGGAGACGAGCTGTCTTGAGTTCATCGAGAATCACCATGTGGCGCTGTTCCCGCTCACCGAGTTGGAGTCTCAGGTCGAAGATGATGTCCTCCAGGCCCCGGTTCTTCCGGACCGACTCGACCAGGTTCCCGTGCAACGCCTTGTTGACCTGGCGTTGCTCGACTGCCTCGTCGCGGCGAAACTTTGCTTCGTCACCTTCCAACTGGGCGACCGTCCGCTGTGTGTCGTGCGCGGTCTTGAGGTTGTTGAGTTGTTGCTGCAGGTTGTCGGCCCGGTTCTTCTCGCGGTTGAAGTCCGAGAGCCTTTTCTTGGAGAGAGTGTCGAGGTCGGCGATGCTGGCCGTCGCCGTGTTCTTGAACTCGTTGAACGAGTTCTGCGTTGCCTGGTGGTAATTCTTCTCTTCTTCCAACAGTTCCAGGTTTCCTGCGGACTCCTGTTTCCAGTTTTTCTCGACCGTGGACACCGCACCGGCGAATGCCATGAACAGGAGGCTGAGGACGAGTTGCAGGACGATGAGCATCTTGCCGACGAAAGTCATGGTCTCTACTCCCTCCCGCCAACAACTGGCGGGGCTGGGCCTGGAACGAATGGATCGTGAATTGTCTGCTCTACGGTTGTGTCTTCGGCGTTTTCGCGGGTGCGTCTTTGGGTGCCTTGGCCGGAGGCGAAGAAGATTCGTATTGTCCACGAGCTCCGGATGTCACCAGTTGGACCTGTCGCCTCTTGAGCCGGCTCACGACGCCTCTCTTGCGGATCAGGAGGTCCTGCAGCCGTTTTGTCTGTTCATTGATCTGGAACAGGTCTGTGCGAATCTCATCCAACTGGGACAGGAGCCGGTAGACCTCTTCGCGGCGATTTTCGTTGCGTCGCAACGTGCTCTGCGTCTTTTCCACCGTGGTGATGTTCTGCTTGGATGCGTCGTCTATCGACTTGTTGAGAGCCGCCAACTCACGAGCAAGTTCATCGCAACGTGCGGTCATGGAGGCTTCATCCACCTCGGTCAGCGATTCCCACTTCTCTTTTTCGGTGCCAAGGTCGCTGGTCTCTTTTTTCAGGCCGTCGATTTGCTGGTTCTGTTTGTCCACCATGTCCTTGCGAGCGGCAATGACGGTGGACGCCAGGCTCTTGCCCCCGGTGATCAGGGACTTTTTGTCCTTGTGCGACTTCACGCCATAGGTGGTCACCTGGCCCTCGGTGGTTTCAAACGTGTAGTCTGCGGTGAGTCGGTCGCGCTCGATTTCCCAGTTGGCGCCACCCATGGCCGTCACCGCTGCGACGCCCATGAAGGCGAGACAGGCGGTGAGTACAAACACACAGAGGATCTTGCTGATATTTGTCATGGGACACGTGCGGTCAATTCGCCGCACACTGCAAACGCGGTTTTCAAGCCGTTGTGGAAAAGCTGACTTACCCGAAGTATAGGCCTGCTGTTTTCGGGTGGTCAATTCGGAACTGCAAGAGATCCCGAAGCCGTGGACTCACAGACGTTGGAATCGGTTCAGACGTCAGGTTCGGTTCATTTGTTGTGGGTTTCCCAGGCCGAGGGGCCGGCTGCCTACCGGGGACTCACGACCCAGTTCGTGTGAAGTGCGGTGATCGTTAAAAGGAACATGCCCGGTCGTCGGGGGGGAGAAAAGAAGAGTTGGCTTCCGTGCCTTTGGACCGTCCCTGGTTGTTCACACGTTGACTGATTGAGTGAACGACAGCCTCTTTCCACGTCCGTGACCGGGCATGCCCGGTGTCAGTTTTCTGCTTCCTGTTGGGCTGAAATCCGTGAATCGCCCGGGATCACGGATTCCGGGCCCTTTTCCCTTATTCGGTCAACTGCAGGAACAGTGGCCCGAATTCAGGCATGTCCTCCCGCAGCGTCTCGATCCAGGCATCGACGCTCCAGATCTCCACGCAGATCACAGCCCCGACCAGCATCAAGTCCTGGTTGGGGGCCACACCGAGAAAAGATCGGAATTCGTCGGGCACCAGCAGTCTCGATCGTTTTGCCAATCGAACTGTCTGGTGCCGGGTTGACAGAAGGCGTCCCAGCCTCTGTACATCCCCAAAACGACTCTCCATCCGTCCCGCCTCAATCTTCTGGCGAATCAGTGCCACTCCGGCATCAATCCGTTCCTGCCAGTCGGCTGCTCGCCAGAGACTCACACAACCAAATCGTTCCTTCGAGATGATTGTCTGGCCATTGTCATCCGTGACTGCCTCGGCCATTTCTGCCGGCAAGGAAACGCGAAACCTGTCGTCCAGGGTTCGTCGCACTTCGCCGGTGATAAAGGTCTGTGGAGGCATGGGCCAGTGGCTGGGAGGGGATGGTGCGGAAACCTTGCAGGCCGGACGGTGTCCATGCCGGCGACCTGCTCCGCAAGCCGCATCCAGCATAATGGGCAGAAAACCCACATGCAATCAAGTTGTGAAAGATCATTGGGCACAAAACCCACAAAAAGGACTGTAGTGAGGTGCGGTGAGGTTGGCAAATAGAAAAATCGTTATCAGTGGAAAAACCGGAAAATAATTCCGAGTCACAACGGGGGGGCGACCAACTCGGCACACGACGCGTGCGAGGACAGGCTCTCGATCGCACAGACTGGGCCGGCCCCGGGGCTCTATGGCCTGGGGACGCGTTTCACCTGGACGGTGAGTCGGCCCGTGTTGTCGTGCAAGCTGCCCCAGCGATCGTTGCAGCGGAGGAACAGTTTTCCGTCTCCGGAGGGCTTGAACGTGACCTGTCGGCCGAGGTCGCTGGTGTGGGTCAACTGGTAATTGTCCCAGATGGCTGCCTGCAGTCGTCCCACTCCCCTGGCGTCTCCATCGGCATCGACTGCCTCGGCACCCGTGGAGGTTTGCCAGTCTCCCGAGGCGGTCACCGAGTAGGTGTGACCAGCCTGGACACTGACACCGCTGGCCTGCCAGCCCCGACTGGCATCAATCGTCGACTTGGCTGTACGTCCCTCTTTGAGACGTCGGAAACGAGTTTTCCAGTCCCATGCACACAGGTCGACCCGGTATCCGTTGTCGAGGTTTTGCAGGAAGAGGTTGTATTCGAATTGGATCTCGCGGCTCATGGTCCCAAAAAACGACTGGAAACTGGTTCCGCGGCGTCCTCCCAGGAGTGAAAAACCCAGGGTCCGAAAGCGTTGGCCGTAGTTGGGGTTGTTGGACAGCAGGTGGCACAAGGCCCATCGCTGGGCGTAGTTTCTCCAGCCGTCGGAGGTCTGGCCGGTGCGGGTGAGCGTCTTGACCGATGGCGGTGTCGTTTGCCGGAGGAAACGAATCGGTCCACGGTCGCCACGGACGCTGCGGTCGTTGTGACTGGCCCAGTACCTGCCCATCTCGGCCATGCCTTCGCTGTACCACACCGGCCCGGTCGATCCGAACATCTGGTAGCAGTAGGCGTGGACTGCCTCGTGCTGGGCCACGCCGGTTCGAGCGGCTGCGTACACGATGCTCTTGGTGAAGAACACGGTTCCTTTCATTCGCTTGATGCTGATCGTCACGCCGCTTTTGGAGCGAATCTTTTCGATGGCCAGTTGCGGCAACCGGCCACTGGGCCAGTTCTTCAGGTCCTTGACCACGCAGCACTCGATCAGTCGGCGGTTGGGACGTCTCCAGTATTCGGAGACGATTTTCAACAGCGTCTCGAGCCGTTCCAGCAGTTCCTTGCTGCGATCGGGATCATCATCGGAATGCACGATGAAGTTCTTGGACCGATACGAGCCAATGTCGGCCGCCTGGAGCGTGGAACCCATCACCAGGAGGATCAGTCCACAGGCCAGCAGCGAGTGCCTGGTGGCGGTGTGTGAGCAGTGTGAGTTGAAGCGGTGCACGGCGTGAAGATGTGAGAGAGGGAGAACTACCAGAGGTCCTTGATTCTACGGCGGATCTCGGCAGCCGTCACGTCGGCGGAAAAGTCTTCGTCCATGCTGTCCTCATCGCCCAATTGTCGGGCCGGACGCCGGTCGCAGCACGCGATCACCTCGTCGGTGAAGAACCGCGACAATTGTGAGAAGCCGTGGGCGTCGCTGCGGCGGCGGCCTCGGAAGTAGTACCGTTGTGGATAACAGGCAAACAGCCGGTTCTTGGCACGGGTCATCGCCACGTAGAGCAGTCGCCGCTCCTCATCGATCTCGTCGGCGTTCCCGGTGGCCATGTCGGAGGGGATGTTCCCGTCGGCAACGTGAATCACGAAGACGCTGTCCCATTCGAGTCCCTTGGACGAGTGAATGGTCGAGAGAACCAGGAAGTCGTCGTCGAGAATCGGTTCACCTGCAAAATCCTGGGTTGAGGAGGGCGGATCGAGGGTGATTTCGGCGAGAAAGCGGCTGCGATCGTTGTAGCGAGTGGCGAGCTGTTCGAGTTGTTCGAGGTCACGCACACGGGCGGAGGCGTGGTCGTAGCGGGTTTCCAGTAGCGGAGTGTAGAACTTGCGGACCTGGTGCAGTTCGGCCGAGACGTTTTGTTCGGATCGGTTGTCGCCGGCAAGTCGCTTCAGCAACCGCAACAGGTCGGGCCAGATCTCCTCGGCTGCCGGTGGTGGCTTGATCTCGTCCCACGCCGAGATCTGGCCTCCCGATTCCAGCAGCAATTCGACCAGTCGCCCCGCTCGGACCGGCCCGATGCCCGGCAGCAGCAGCAACAGCCTGTTGGCGGCCACGCCGTCACGAGGGTTGTCGACGAGTTTGAGAAATGCCAGGAGGTCCTTGATGTGGGCGGTCTCCAGGAATCTCAGGCCTCCGTACTTGTGGAAGGGGACGTTCCTCTGGGCCAGTTCCACCTCCAGGGCCAGGCTGTGGTGCGAGGCCCGGAAGAGCACGGCCTGGTCTTTCAGGGCCACCCCCTCCTCGCGTCGCGCCAGGATCTGGTCGACCACGAACTCGCTCTGTTCATCTTCGTCCGTGCAATCGACCAGCACCGGGTGTTCGCCGGAGGTCCGGTCGGACCAGAGGGTTTTGGAATGTCGTTGACTTGCCTGGGCGATCACGCGATTGGTCACTTCGAGGATCGGTTGCGTGCTGCGNTAGTTCTGTTCCAGNGGCACGACAGTNGTGTCGGGGTATTCCTCGGGAAAGTCGAGAATGTTNCGGATCGTGGCAGCACGGAACGAGTANATCGACTGGGCGTCATCGCCGACGGCGGTCAGTCCCGTTCCGCCCGGACACAGTCCCTTGAGCAACCGGCCCTGNAGCCGGTTGGTGTCCTGGTACTCGTCGACCAGGACACAGTCGAACANCTTGCGGATGGCTGGTCCGGCGGTGGGATCGTCGAGCAGGGCTTCCCAGAACACCAGCAGGTCGTCGAAATCCAGGCAGTGTTGGACTTCCTTGCGGTCGACATAGGCGGCAAACAGTTCGCCGAGGCCATCGAGATCCTCGGCGCACCAGGGAAAGGCCGTTTCCAGTACCTCCGCGAGTGTCGTTTGCGTGTTGACCACCCGGCTGTAGATTGCCGCNCAAGTCCCTTTCTTGGGGAATCGTCGTCCCGTTTCACCGAGTCCCAACTCGTTTCTCAGCGAGGCCATCAGGTCCTCGGAGTCACCNCGATCGAGAATTGAGAATTCCGTCGGCAATTCGATCAATCGCCCAAATCGTCGTAGCAGTCGGGTGGCGATCGAATGAAACGTCCCACCCCAGACCCGGGTCGATCCCGCCGCNCCACCTCCGCGGCCACTGTCCAATTGTCGAAGGATGGCCTCGACCCGCCTGAGCATCTCGGCNGACGCCCGCCGGGTGAACGTCAGCAGCAGGATTCTCGANGCGTCGGTTCCCTCGTGAATCAACCACGCCACACGGTGAGCCAGGGTGGTGGTTTTGCCCGTGCCAGCACCGGCGACGATCAGCAACGGCGAATCGCCGTGNCAGGCNGCCTGCCGCTGCGGCGGGTTCAACTCGCCGAGTACCGTCTCAATCGATGCTGATTCCTGGTTCATCGCCGACCCGGTCGTTCCATCCGGTTTCCCGCGTCCCCGGTAGAGTCCATTGGGGCTGGCCCATCATGTCGCACGAGGCCATCCAGCGGAAGTCCCTCGGGCAGTTGGCCTGTCGGATTGGTCGTTGTGGATGGCGACCTGTAGGATGAGTGCCATGCCAGTCGGAGTTGTCAGCAACTGTTTCAAGAGCCAGATCGATGCGGGGCAACCGCTGGGGGACCTGATTGGCCAGGCCAGCCAGCGGGGGTTCAGCGTGATCGAACTTCGACAGGGCTGCCTGGGCGATTGCGAGAGCGAAAACGAACTGGTGCCCGATCCCGATCGCCTGCAGGCGCTGGTGGAGTCGTGCCCCGGGTTGCAATGGGACCTGGCACTGGGGTACCCGTGTTTTGATCCGACGACCTCTGGTGATGACCCNGTTTTTGTGGCCGGTTGCGAATCCATCGGCCGATTGTCCCACGGCGACCAGGTTCCTCATCTCCGGCTTGTCGACCTGTCGACGGATCATGCAACCGTCGACGTGGCGGATGCCGCTCACACGGTCGGCCACTTGCTGGAGCGGGTGCGTGACGTGGGAGGAATGCTGTCGATCGAACACGCTCGGGAGAACTGGGAGTGGTTCAGTGAGGTGTTTGCGCGGGCCCGGGAGGCGGCTGGTGACAACGGCCAGTGGCTGAAGATCTGTTTCGATCCCTGCAATTTGTTGATGGCACCTGGATGTCCGGATCCGGCCCAGGTCACCGCAGACCTGGATCCGGATGCCATCTCGATGATCCACATCAAGCAACGGCGAGACGGCCGGCCGTGGCCGGCTGTGGCCGAAGGCGAGGTTGATTGGCCGGAAGTGATCTCGGCGATTGACCAGATGGGTCAGGGGCGAGGTTTTCACGGTCCACTGCTGTTCGAAGTCGCTCCCAGCCGGGACATCTGGGAGTTCCTGGACGGCAGCCGTGTGTACCTGAGCCGGTTGGGATTGGATATGGGCCTTGGGACTCGAGTCCCTNCTGAACAGGACCTTGAGGCGGAACAGAGTGGAGAGGCGACATGAAACAAGTGGTGATGCGGTGGGGCCTGGTTCTCGTCCTGGTGTCGGTGGCCGGGGCCAGTGNGGCCGACAAAAAGATGGGAGCCTTGATCGATGGCATGCGGGTTGGGCCGCTGCGACGGCTCGATATCGGTGTGACTCGGAAGGGGACCCTGATCCCGGCGGTGGTGAGTGCCGATGACCTCGATTTGGAAACCAAGAAAACACGCGTGTTGCTGGTCAACGTGAACGGTGAATCCGACCCGAAGGTGTCGGTCGGGGCGACGTTGAAGTGGTTTTACGAATCGGGAGACGCGGCCGAGTTCCGCAAGCGGTTTGTGTTGTCGGCCGTGCCGGTGGCCAATCCGGACGGTTGGGTGTCCGGACGAGGTGCCAGCAATCTCTCGGGTGGAATGCCCGCGACGGCCTTTCCACCGTCGGGAACTGCCTACGGAGACTTGAAGAATCCCGAGGCCCATTATCTCTGGCGATGGATCGGCATCTCGGCGCCCGATCTGGTGATCGAAATCGGCAAAGGTGATTCTCCGGGACTGTTCGTTCCCCGGACGGGGCTGGCCGCGATGAAGCCGCTGGTGTCCCTGGGGGCATCCCTGGGCGCATCTGGAGAACTCGCGTCGTGCCTGCCACGTCATGCGGCCTGCGGCACGGGACCGGTGGCTGCCGTGCGACTGGTTGATCGTCCCGACCGGGTGCCGACCCACCTGGCCAGGATTTTCAGGTCGGGGTTCACCGGCCCCTCGCCGGCGCGACGTGAACTGCAGATGCGACTCGCACGCACGCCGGTGCAGGTCGCCACTCAACTGGCCAAACGCTACGGCCACCAGTTGAACACCGTTGCATACATCCCGGCCCTGGCCCTGGTTGGTCGGATACGGCTGGGACAACTCACGGGGGATTCGAGCCACCTGGACGACGTCCAGCGGATCGTGGCCCCATACGCCTCCGGGAAGAAACCGACAGTGCCACCGGGGCGGATCTTCGGCAGCAATCATTCGGGGCATCTGGTCTTTGCAGAACTGGCCCGGGTGACCGGGAAACCGGTGTACAGGAAACTCGCAAAAAATGCTGCCGACCTGGCTTTCGACAAGCAGGGGCGTCCACTGGCCGCGATGCCGGGACATGTGGAGATGAGCGATTCGGTGTTCATGGCCTGTCCGATCCTGGTTGAGACCGGCGTGCTGACCGGCAAACCTCGTTACACACGGATGGCGTTGCGGCATATGAAGTTCATGCTGGCCACCAATCTGCGGCCCGACGGGTTGCACGCGCATTCGCCCCTGGATTCTGCTCCCTGGGGCCGGGGCAACGGGTTTCCCGCACTGGGGTTGGCGTGGTGCCTGAGCCATCTGCCCGAATCGGCGGCCGAACGGAAACCGATCCTGTCGGCTCACAGGGCGCATCTCTCCGCCTTGATCAAGCGACAGGATCCAACAGGGATGTGGCACCAGGTGATTGATCACACGGGCAGTTACCGTGAGTTCACCAGCACCTGTATGATCACCTACTCGATCATTCGTGGGATTCGTCGTGGCTGGTTGGACGAGAAGACCTACGGGCCGGTGGTGGCCAGGTCGTGGCCGGCAATCAAGACCAGGATTGCCCCGGACGCCACGCTGGTGGACGTCTGCACCGGGACGGGCAAGCAGAAGACACTGCGTGCGTATTTGGATCGCACGGCGATTCTTGGTCCGGACGATCGTGGTGGGGCGATGGCGCTGATGGTCTCGACCGAGATGGCTGCCTGGGACCGTGATCGACAGCAGGTCCGGAAGAGCCGATGACCGGCGGTTTCGACGGTGTCATCCTGGGAACCGGTCACAATGCGCTGGTGCTCCAGGCGTACTTGTGCCGGGCTGGGTTGCGGGTGCTGTCGGTGGACCGGGCCGACTCGGCCGGCGGGGGATTGGCGACAATCGAAAATCCCCGTCTTCCCGGGTTCCTGCACAACACGCATTCCTTCTTCCACCGCGCGATCACGACGATGCCCTGGTACACCGACCTGGAGTTGGAGGGGCACGGGGCCCGCTACATCGAGCCGGCACTCAACGTGGCGATGATCTGCCCGGATTCACAGGTGTTGAAATGGTGGACCGACCTGGACAGGACTCTCGAATCGGTGGCCACCGTGTCCCGTCGAGACGCGGACGTGCTGGCCGGTTGGATTTCCCGGTTCGAGCCGATTGTCGAGAACCTGTTGATCCCGGAGGCGAGTTCTCCGCCGTTGACACCCGAGGACCGTCGCGAGCGGCTTGAAAGCACCGCCGACGGACGCTTGTTGCTGGAGGTTTCGGCGCTGTCGCCTTTGGAATTTGTCCGTGGTGAATTCGAGGATCCGGTCGTTCGGGCCGGCCTGTTGTTCTTCAACGGTCTCAGGGAAGTCGATCTGAGGTTGCCCGGTTTTGGTCACTCGATTCCTGCGTTGCTGGCCGGACGTCACAAGGCGCAAATGTGTGTTGGTGGGTCGTCGCGGCTGGCCGAGGCACTTGTTGCCGATGTCGTCGAGCACGGTGGCGAGGTGAGGTGCGGAGTGGAGATCGACGGGATCCTTGTCGAGCGGGGGCGTGCGACCGGAGTCGCCCTGGCCAATGGCGAGAGGATTGACGGGGCCGATTTTGTTGTCTCGGGACTCAATCCCCAACAGACACTGGTGGAGTTGATCGATGCCGATTGGGTGCCCGAGACGATCCGTCGCCGGGCCGAGCGGTTTGAGTACAACCTGCTGGCCCCGCTGTTTGCTCTGAACCTGGCTCTGGCGGAGCCTCCCGCTTACACGGCCGCAACCGCCGATCCGGATCTGGACGAGGCATTCATGACGATCCTGGGACTCGGCCACGATGGACAATTCGAGGACATCGTGGCGGCCCACCAGGAGGGGGCCGTGCCGGCGACGGTGATGTGGGGGGCGGTGCCCACGCGGTTTGATCCCTCGCAGGCACCCGGGGGACAGCACACCGCTTTCATGTGGGAGAAATTGCCATACCGATTGGGCGGGGCGATCGATGGCTGGGACCGGGCTGGGGACGCTCATGGCGAGATGATGTTCAATGCATGGGCTGCCGCGGCCCCCAATCTCTCTCACGCGGTGCTCGACCGATTTGTTCGCACGCCACGCGACACGGTGCGGAGTTTGCCCAACATGCGGGAGGGCGACCTGCTGGTGGGGGCTTTTGGCAATGACCAGGTTGGGTACCACCGGCCGTTTCCCGGGGCGGGGCATTACCGTGCTGGAGTTGACGGCCTGTACCTGTGCGGTGGTTCCTGCCATCCCGGCGGCAACATCACCGGACTGTGTGGTTACAATGCCGCCGGAGTGGTCCTGGCCGACCTGGGACGTTCGGCCTGGTGGAACCCGGCAGCCGTATGAGGAGTGACCGGCGATGACGATCGAGGTGCTGGGGGGCGACATCCACCTGATCGACCTGCAGACGCGACTGCCGTTTCGCTACGGGATCGCCACGATGACCGAGGCGCCCCATGCTTTTGTCCGGCTCCATGTCCTCGTCGATGGTCAGCATTCCACGGGGGTGGCCGCCGATTTTCTACCGCCCAAGTGGTTCACCAAGGTCCCGGACTCACCGCTGCAGACCGAGATCCTGGAGATGCTGACCACGATCGAAGTGGCCGTTGACCTGTCGGTCGGGAGTCGCGCCGAAACCCCCTTCGAACTGTGGCAGGATCTCTACGAGCGGCAGGCCGAGTGGGGACGACACCAGGAGTGGCCGCCGTTGCTGGTGAACTTCGGGATGACGCTGGTGGAACGAGCGATGCTCGAGGCGGTGGCGCGGGCGCGAGGAACCAACTGGTCTGAATTGTTGCACGGCGGGGGCCTGGGGATTCGACTGGGTGATTGTGATGATCGGCTGGCGGGGCTGGAGGTTGGGGACCTGTTGCCCACCGGGTTGCCCTCGGAGGTGATCGCCCGTCACACGGTGGGAATGGCCGATCCGCTGACCGACGAGGAGATCACTGTCGAGGATCGGCTCGAGGATGGCCTGCCCCAGTCGTTGGCTGCCTGCCTGGCCGAATACGGGTTGTGTCACCTGAAGATCAAGGTCAACGGCGACTGCGATTCCGATCTGGAACGTCTCCACAATATTGCCAGGCTGGTCGAATCGTCCGGCGTTGAATCGTTTGGCTTCACGCTGGATGGCAATGAGCAGTTCCGGGATCCGGGGCACTTCCGTACCTATTGGGAACGACTCACCGGCCAGCCCGAACTCCACGGGTTCTTCTCGCACCTGGTGTTTGTCGAGCAGCCGTTCCACAGGGACGTGGCGCTTGACCGGGAATTGATGGGAGGTGCAGGTGGCCTGGCCGCCTGGGCCGATCGGCCGCGGATGATTATCGATGAATCGGACGCTCGAAACGACAGCCTGGTCCTGGCACTGGAGTTGGGGTACCACGGCACCAGTCACAAGAACTGCAAGGGAGTCTTCCGGGGTGTGATCAACGCGTGCCTGATCGAGTTTCTGAATCGGCACAATGCGGGGGACGGGACGCGGTACATCATGAGTGGTGAGGATCTGGCCAACATCGGTCCGGTGGCGCTGTTGCAGGACCTCGCGGTGGCCAGTTCCCTGGGAATCACGAGTATCGAGCGAAATGGGCACCACTACTTCGCCGGTCTGCAGGCGTTTCCCGAGCCAGTTGCTGACCAGGTCCTGGCGGCCCATGGTGATCTCTACCACCGCAGCAGCAACGGCTGGCCGACATTGACCGTCCGGGGAGGCCGCGTGTCACTGGCCAGCCTGCAGCGGGCTCCGCTGGGAGTTGGCTTTGCGATTGACGTCGAACAGTTCACCGATTCGGTCCGGTGGCGAGCCGGCATTGCCACGTGATTGGCAACTGGGTGTTCGCACTCGTTGCCGGTGGTGCCGTCGGGTTGGCCCGATGGTTATGATGAGCGGATGACGCACACGATCCAGACCACCGTTGTCGGCAGTTATCCGGTCCCCGACTGGCTCCCGGCTCATCCGACCTCGGGCAACCTCCGCGATGCCACCCTGGTGGTTCTCAAGGCCCAGGAACTCGCTGGCCTGGACGTGATCAGCGACGGGGAACTGAGCCGTTTTGATGTGAATCATCCGGAAACCAACGGGATGATCGACTACTTTGTCGGTCCACTTGACGGGGTTGCGACCGAATTGACTGGCGAGGAACTGTCGCGGTTTCGGGCGGCTCCGGATTTCCGATTCCGGTCGAAGCCGGCCGGTGTGGTTCGTGGGCCGCTGGGGCCGGGCNGNCTGGATCTTTCCGAGGACTTTGAGCGGGTTCGTGACCTGGCAGCCGCCCCGTTGAAGTTCACGCTCACCAGCCCCTACATGCTGGCCAGGACCCTGTTGGACGGTCATTACGGAGGGCTCGAACCACTGGTGATGGCCCTGGGCGAGGTGTTGTCCGGCCAGTTGGCGGATATCAACGCTGCGGTGATCCAGGTCGATGAGGCGAATGTGCCGGGACGTCCCGAGGACTCGCTGCTGGCGGCCGCGGGAATCAACAGGGTNCTCGAAGGTGTCACGACCGAGCGGGCGGTGCACCTGTGTTTTGGCAATTACGGTGGACAGACAATCCAGCAGGGGGCCTACCAGGCCCTGTTGCCGTTCTTCAACGCGCTGGAGTGTGACCACCTGGTGCTGGAGTTTGCTCGTCGAGGCGACACCGAACTGGAGGTCTTTCGCGAGGTGAAGCCGGACATCAAGCTGGGGATCGGTGTGATCGATATCAAGGACAACGAGGTCGAGAGTGTCGANACGGTGGCGGGGCGGATCGAGCGTGCTCTAGAGGTGCTGGGCGAGGAACGCGTCAGATGGGTGCACCCGGATTGTGGGTTCTGGATGCTGCCCCGTGGTGTTGCCGACGCCAAGATGGCGGCACTGGTCGCGGGGCGAGACAAGGTGCTGGGAATCGGTTCCAACTAGAGAATCCAACGAGAAAGTGACAGCAATGCCTTACATCAAAATCGAGGACATCGAACCCCTGGAAGTGGTTCCCGGTTGCCGGATGCGGACTCCGTTCGGAGAAAACTTGATGTTGAGTTACCTGGAGATGGACGAGGGGGCGGTGGTTCCACTGCACGATCATCCGCACGAACAGGGCGGGATTTTGCTCGAGGGGCAAGTCGAATTGACGATCGGGGACGAGGNGCGGGTTTGCGAGGTTGGCGAGATGTTCCTGATTCCGCCCAACACGCCTCACAAGGCTGTCGCGGTGGGTGGTCCGGCACGGGTCCTGGATGTCTTCAGCCCGGTTCGCGAGGATTACGCCGAGTTGTACAACAAGTACATTCCCGAGGCGGACTGAGCGTGGTGGCGGTGATTTGCTAGAGACGGCGAATCAACAGGCCACCATCGATAGTGAGCACCTGTCCGGTGGCGTAAGTGAGATCGCCCCGGGCGAGCATCGCCACGGCACGCCCGACGTCGTCGGGNTCNCCCCAGCGTGTCTCGACGGTCAGGCCGTCNGCGATCAACTGGTCGTACTTTTCGGTGACTCCNGNNGTCATNTCGCTCNTGATGATTCCNGGTTGCACCTCGTAGACGTTGACACCGTGTGGAGCCATTCTTACGGCCCACAGTTGAGTGGCCATTCGCGTTGCCGACTTGCTCAGGCAGTAATCACCCCGGTGGATGGATACGACATCGCCAGAGATCGACGAGATGTTGACGATGGTGCCCTGGAATCCCGGGTCGTTGTCGTGCTGGTCGATCATCCAGCGGGCGCAATCCNGGGTGAGAAAGAAGGGNCCCTTGAGATTGACTCCCAGGACGCGATCGAAGTCCTCCTCGTCCGCTTCCAGGATGTCTCGTCGGCCGGGTGACGTGATGCCGGCGTTGTTGACCAGCAGGTGCAGTGCTCCGAACTTCTCACGGACCTCTGTCACGGTACGTTTTCGGTCAGCAGCCACGGCGACATCACCCTGGCAGTAACAGACCTCGATCCCGTCCTGTCGGAATGTGTCGAGAACGTCAGCCACGTCCTCGATGGGGCGGCGTCCTCCCAACGCCANNTGCCAGCCGTCGGTGGCCAGCCAGCGGGCGATTCCCAGCCCGATGCCACGCGCACCTCCGGTGACCAGGGCCACCCGATGCAGTGGTTGGCTCATGCCGCGTCTCCATTGTCGGCCGAGAAGAACGTGAGGTTTCGGCCTGCGGCGAGACGGCCGGCGTACACGGCGGCTTCGCGGAGGTGGTAATCACCCCAGAGGCACGATTCGCCTCGCGGGATGTTCGATCCCTGAGGTAC
This sequence comes from Planctomycetaceae bacterium, assembly GCA_002724415.1. GTDB lineage: Bacteria > Planctomycetota > Planctomycetia > Planctomycetales > Planctomycetaceae > UBA8437. The sequence continues at coordinate 25,657 of PBOU01000039.1, read as the reverse complement.
ATGATCCCAGCCATTGGGCCGATGGTAGACCGCGTGCAAAAGCAGGCCCTGGTGTGCGGGATCGGTCGAGAGGTAGGGGGCTTCCAGTAGCGTGGCGAGCGTGGCCAATCCGGCTCGCGTGTATCCGTCGGCCGCGTCCGGTTCAGAGGGGCGAAGCACCTGTCCCAGCCGCAGGAGTCCCTGGCAGGCGATGGCCGCAGCCGAACTGTCAACCGGTTCGTGGGGATTGTCGGGGTCGGCCGGCCCGTCGCGGTGGCCCGGCATCTCTGAAAGCCCGGGAGCCCCGGTGTCCCAGTACGGGATGCCGTCGGTGGGTGTCGTGTCGATGTAAAAATCGCAACTGGCACGTGCCGCTTCGAGCATCATGCTGGTGATGGATTCCTGGCCACCCAGTGGCTCCAATTCCGAGTCGTTGAGGGTCGCGAGGAACTCCAACAGTTCGGTGTAGCCCAGCATGATCCAGGCCAGCCCACGAGTCCACGTGGTGAACGGTGAATACCCCTGCTGGGTCGAGGCACAGCGGTAGTGGCCGTCACTGGTGTTGAAGAGGCTCTCGTGAGCCACTCGCCCCCGCACGTCGTAGAGATCCCGTCCCGTTCCATAGTAGACGTTGTAGCGGGCGGTGGTCCGGGCATGGCGGACCAGTCGGTCGAGAAGCCCAATCGGCTCGTCGTGTTCCCCCAGCAATCGATGTCCCAACTGGTGAGCCAGTGCGAGTGACCGGAGGCTGCGGATCGTGTCGGCGAAAAGTGAGTGCGGTCCATTGAACGAGTGGATGAACCCATCGCCCTCGGTGGTGTCGGTCCAGCGGACCGCCTGCACGGCCCCGCTGACCTTCAAGGCCAGTTCCCATCCAGCGAGTTCGGCCGGAGTTGTTTCGAAACGACCCTCGCGGGCCAGCCGCCAGAGATTGCCGTACGTGCTGACGTTGTTGAAACCGTGATCGTGCACCCCGACATGTGTCAGGTGAACCGGCATGTGCGCCAGGGTGGCGTCCCGTCCGGACTCGAGAAACCGGACCTCATCGGTGGCGTCGAATTGCAGCAGGGCAGACCCGAACTGAAATCCTTGCGTCCACTCGGTCCAGCCTCGCGACGTGTACTTGCCGTCGACGGTGTAGACCGGAGCCCCGGCACCGGGATCAGCGTGTTGCTGGAGCTGATCCAGGGACTGAGCCGAGACGTCCCAGAACCGGTCAAGTAACGGCCTGAGGTCGCTGACGGTCCCCGGGTCGATCATGACCGGTTCCCCCCCCGGTTTGGCCTAGGAATCGGCCAGGGGTTCTTTTTTCTCGGTGAGCACCGGCAGCGGAGGATCCGGGTCGTTGCACATGTCGGCGTTGAGTTGGGTGAAGCCTTCCCATTCGCCCGGCAGGTTCTCTTCCAGGAAGATCGCCTCAACGGGGCACTCCGGCACACATGCTTCGCAGTCAATGCACTCATCCGGGTGGATGTAGAGCATCGACTCTCCCTCGTAAAAACACTCGACCGGACAAACGACCACACAGTCGGTGTATTTGCAGTTGAAACACGGTTCGGCGACGACGTGCGTCATTTTGATCCCCTTGCTATTCCGTTTGGACGCGGCACGAATCCCGGAGAATGGGTCGCTTGGACGACCGCACCAGGAATTTTATTCCCAACCCCCCAAATGTGTCAGCGGATCGTAATGCGGCAGTTGGTCAGGTGTCAAGTGGCCATTTCAGGCGATGGTTTTCTCCGAAAAAACGTCAGACAACACACTTTAAGTCGGCAGAATGCAGACCCATCTTGCCTCAGGTCTTGCCTCTGACTACAGTTTGCGACAGCGGGGGCTTCTGTCGTTTTTCCATTTTCTCCAAGTTAGCCTCGCGCATTCACGTTGGCACTCACCGAAGTCGATCGCAGTCTGCTCGCCCGTTGCCTGGAACATCATCCCGGCGCGTGGCGGGATTTCGTGGACCGGTTCATCGGGCTGTTCGTCCACGTGGTCAATCACACTGCTCACGCTCGCAGTGTGAGACTGTCCTCGGACGACATCGATGACCTGTGTGCCGAGGTTTTCCTGACGTTGTTGGCTGACGATTTTGCCGTGTTGCGTCGTTTTCGTGGACGGTGTTCGTTGGCAACCTACCTGGCCGTCATTGCTCGACGTGTGGTTGTCCGCGAGATCGCTCGACGTCGAAAGGCCGAAGCGCTGGGGCATGTTCCGGCCCACAAGGCCTCACTGGATCGGGCGGGCTCTGGCCCGGTCCACGAGCGGCGGATTGACGACGAGGATGAGATCCAGGCCATGTTGGCCGGTTTGGGGGAACGGGACGCTTCGGTCGTGAGACACTTTCATCTCGAGGGCCGCAGTTATTCGGAAATCAGCCAGTTGATGGGGATTCCGGAGAACTCGATTGGGCCCACGTTGGCCCGCGCCCGCGGCCGACTCAGGCAGCAAAACGTCAGGTCTTGATGTTCGCCTGCTTGCCGGGTCTCTGGCTTTGACGGTGGGGCAGTTTGTACCGGGCAAACGTCAACCATTGCCGGTCAGCGGCTGATGGACGGCTATTTTATTGACACTGTGCCGCGGTGCGGGTACAGGGGAGTGACGGGAAAGCCTGATTGTTCGAGGCGTGGTCGGCTGGAGTCACCAGGGGAGTTGGAAATGCAGAGTCGTTTGCAGAGTCGAGGACCGTGGAATGGTCGATCCGGATGGGTCCTGGCAATTGCCATCGGCTTGTTGGTTTCCCCGCTGGGGGCCCAGGAGACGTCGGAAGCTGCTCCGGAGGGGCAATTCCTGAAGAAGGTCTTCAAGGATGGCCAGGGGGCCCATAAGTACCAGGTGTTTCTGCCGGCCGGTTACGATGCGCAAAAGCGATATCCCACGATCCTGTACCTGCACGGATCCGATGAATGTGGCCGGGATGGTGTGAAACAGGTTGAGATCGGGCTGGGCCCCCTTGTGAGGGCCCGTGCCGACAAGTTTCCTTTCATCGTGGTGTTTCCCCAGTGCGAGACGGTCCAGGGACGACGGTACCTGGAACGCTGGTTGGCGGGTTCACCGGATGCCATGCGGGCCCTGAAAATTCTTGAACGTGTCGAACAGGACTACAGTGTCGACCGTGATCGCGAAATCGTGACCGGATGGTCCATGGGCGGTTATGGGGCCTGGAGCCTGGCGATGGCCGATCCGTCTCGTTGGGCGGCAGTCGTTCCGGTGTCTGGTGGAGGTGATACGACACGGGTGGCGGCGTTGAAGGACACGCCGGTCTGGGTCATTCATGGTCCCAAGGACCGGATTGTGTTTCCGGAGCGATCGCGTGAGATGGTGGCGGCTTTGAAGGCGGTTGCCGGGGCGCGTGTCCGTCTTGATGAACCCGAGTCGGAAGCACACGGCGTGTGGCAGTGGGCCTATGACAGCCAGATCCTGGAGGCCTGGTTGGCGAATCCACGAGATCCGCTTCCCGGTGCTGATGTCCGGTTGGAAGCTCGCGGGACCCCTTTGCCCAGGTCGCTCCAGCCATTTGTGCCCGTGGCTCACGTCGGGGGCGCTGCGTATCTGCGCGTCGGGCGCGAGGTACTCGATTCGATTGTAGCCGCGATTCCCACCGCTGTTCCCAAGGACCTTCTTTCCGGAAAACTCGAACCGATAACGATCCAGGACATCGACGGGGGAACGCGGAAGAAACGCACGAAGAGTTACTACGAGGCGACTCTTGAAGACATCGCCTATCGGGGCGAGATTCACTCGGCCGAGATGACCCCGCGAGATGACGGAACCGTGCTGGTGAAGATGGCATTGAAGAATATCATCGTGGATTTTCCGTTGACGCGGATCCACGAGATCAAGCTCGAGGAAAAACGGGTCCGGGGCCGGAGGCGTTTTGTTCCGAAAAGTCGAAAGCAGAAGTTCCTTGCCTACGACAGCCAGATCCTGGTCGCTCGGAGAAAACCGGTTCTCCTGGAGTTCGTGCTCAAGCCCACTGCGGCCGATCGGAGACTGTCACTGGGACTGGTCAAAACGGGTTTCCAGATCGCTCCGGACCAGTTCGAGGTGGTCGGTCCGCCAGTTGTCGAGGCTAGGGGATTGTTCCAGGAGACCAAGCGAAAGAGGGTGTACGAGCGTATCGTCGCCAGCCTGTTGGAGCAGCGAGGCCTGGTCGAGGACAAGGTCCAGGAAGCGGTGCCCACGATGCTCACCGCGATGGAACAGAAGCTCGAACTTGCTGATTCGCCGGACCTGCTGAGCAGTCTCTGGCCGCTGCCGGTTTTCCAACCGCGGGTCAGGCTGTGGCCCGAAGCGGTGGTTGTTGAAAAGAGCGGACTCTCCGTCGCGATGGGGATCACCGTCGCGGCAGCCGATCCCGCGACCGCTCCGGCAAAGCCACGTGAACTGGTCCTCGTGAAGGACCTGATCACCAAGGTGCCCAAGACAAGCTCCCTGCGTGTGGGAGTTGCCCCGGGATTGCTCGATCCTCTGACCCAGATGGTGATCGATGGGGGCCTGGCGAGAATTGATGTCCGCGACACACCCGAACCACTTGTCAGGAGGCTGGGGGATCGGGATGTGTTGGCGAGGGTGATACCGGCGGTTGGGGCCTTGCCGGCGACGACCGAGTTGCGGACCGAGTTGGTCCTGACCCGGCCGATCTCGATTTCCCCGACCGACGAGTCGGCCTCGGCCAGCAAATCCCCGATGGGGTTCCGTTTCAAGGTTCCTGGTGCCCAGTTGATTGTCTCCACCCGTTCCGGGGCCGAGTGGGAGCCGATGGCGGTTTTTGATTTCACGCTGGAGCACACGGCGAGGCTGAAATTCATGGACCGTGTCGGGGATGAGGGGCAATCGCTGAAGATCAGTTTTCCGATGAAGCCGGTGATCAAGATGACGGGACAACTGTCTCCGGATGTCAAGGTTGGGAACCGGCAAGTGATGCCCAAGATCTTCCAGGCGGAATTTGATCGGGCCTGGCAGGCCTACGCACGTAAGGCCCTCGAATCGACCGTGGTTGTCAGTGATCTGGAATTTGGAGAAGTCTCGTTTCCGTTGACGGACATCGACTGGTCGTCGCCGTTGTTGTCGGTCGAATTCGGCCTGGCTCCCCAGTTGGGTGTCACGTTGCCAAGAGCCTCCAAGCCTCGATTCGAGGCTCCGGTTATCAAGGGGGCAGCGGGAAAAAACGGATCGCCTGATGAGCGGGGTCGGCGCTTGAAGCGACAAACCGTGCAGCCGAGGCGTTAGGGACTGGTTGTCATTGGGCCTTGGTGGGCAGCTTGAATCAGTCCCTCGAGGGTGACACAATGGTGCCTGCATTGGCCCGAATGGGCTGCGTGCGACGATGGATGTCTTGAAGACCACGACTGTTGCTGGATTCTCCTGCCGTTGCGTGAAGGACACAAAGAATGGCCGTAAAATTGCTCGAAGGTCAGACCGTCGGCATTGACCTGGGAACCACGTACTCATCGATCGCTCAACTCGACGACGAGGGAAATCCTCATCTGATCTTGAATGTCGATGATAAAGACATCACGCCCTCGGTGGTTTTGCTGGGTGACAGTGAACGGGTCGTGGTTGGTCCCTCGTTTGCCCGTATCGCCGAGGAGACTCCGGATCGGATCGTCGAGGCAATCAAACGCGAGATGGGAAACAAGGACTTCCACGTGGTCTACCAGGACCGGAAGCTGACCCCCGAATTCGTTTCGGCTTTGATTCTCAAGAAGCTCAAGCAGGACGCCGAACAGCAGATCGGTCCGATTGCCAACGCGGTGATCACCGTGCCGTATTACTTCAACGACATCCGCCGCAAGGCCACCCAGGACGCGGGGCGCATTGCCGGATTGAACGTGATTGATATCGTCAACGAGCCCACAGCTGCCACGTTGGCTCATGCCTGGGAGAAGGGCGAACTGGGGCGAAGTGATCTCGAGCAGGTCGAGCGGACCATCCTGGTGTACGACCTCGGGGGCGGAACCTTCGACGTCACCGTCGTTCGTTACACGCCGACCAGTTTCAAGGTGCTCGCCACAGACGGAGACGTCATGCTGGGCGGTCTCGACTGGAGCCGGCGGCTGGTCGACCACGTGGCCGATGAATTTCAGAAACGGTTTGATCTGGATCCCCGCGAGGACGCCACCAGCCTGAGGCAATTGACGCAGGATTGTGAGGATGCCAAGCGACGTCTCTCCGAGAGTGCGCAGGTGCCGATCGAGGTCTATTACAAGGGCAACACGATGACCGTTTCGGTCAGCCGTGGTGAGTTTGAACGTCTGACAAGTGACCTGCTGGAACGGACCAAGACGACCACGGTGCTGGTTCTCGAACAGGCCGGTGTCGGGCCCGGTGAACTCGACGAGCTGGTTCTCGTTGGCGGTTCGACCCACATGCCGGTCGTTGAACAGATGCTCGCCGACATCTGCCAGCAGTCGCCGAACCGGGATGTGCATCCCGAGCAGGCGGTTGGGCATGGGGCGGCGATCCACGCGGCGATCCTGGAAGCCCGCGCCACCGGTGGCGAAACCCGGATGGGCAAAGCGATCATCAATCGCCTCCGAAGCGTCTCGACTGCCGACGTCAATTCTCACTCGTTGGGCACCAAGGTCGGTCCGAGGGATGCCAAAAAGAACCACATCATGATCGGGCGAAATACCGAATTGCCCTTCAACGTCACCCAGAGATTCTCGACCAACGTGGAAAACCAGCAACGGATCCACGTGACGGTGCTGGAAGGGGAAGTCGAAGACCCGGACGCCTGTGCGACGATCGGGGATTTCTATATCACCAACCTGCCTGCCGACCTCCCCAAGGGGGCGCCGGTCGAGGTGACTTACGCCTACGACGCGTCGGGGCGAATCAACTGCACCGCACGAGAATTGACCGGCAACAATGAAGCCTCGATCGAGATCGTTCGAGGGTCGGGACTGGATACCGAAGGTGTCAATTCGTTCGAGACCCTGGCCGAGAAGTACCTGGTTGAGTAGCCGGGGCCGGGCGAGGTCGTGTCCCGGTTCGAAAACACGCTCCACGAGGGGCGGTGCTGGTGGGAGGAAGGCAAGCCGTGCCGTTGGATGTCTACAAGGACTGGTTGGGAATCCCGGAGGACATCCCCCGGCCGCCGGACCACTACGCGTTATTGCGGCTGGTGCGGTTCGAGGACGATGTCCAGAAGGTTCGTGGCCACTACAAGAAGCTCAACGAGCACGTTCGCAAGTACGCGACGGGGACCTACCAGGTCGAGTCGCAGGAGTTGCTCAACGATCTTGCCAAGGCCATGTTGTGCCTGACTGATCCGGAGCGAAAACACGATTACGACGAGGGGTTGGGACGGGAATTCGACGAGAACGATGAACTGGTCCGCCCCACGATTGCTCAAACCCTGGTCCGCAGTGGTGGACTCAGTCGTGATCAGATGGATGAGGCGAAGGACTTTGCCGAGCGGCGTGGATTGTCGTTGCGGGATGCCGTTGTCCAGATGAAATTGGTGGATGCCGAGACGGCCGCCGAGGCCCTGGCGATAGAACTGGGGCTTCCGTATGTCGATCTCGAGCAACTGACCCCCGACGATTCGATTCTTGCCAAGATTCCTCGCAACGTCGCCCGTCGCAATACGATCCTTCCGTTGTTTGTGGACGATGACGTGTTGCTGGTTGCGTGTGTCGACGAGCCCACTCACGATCTCGAGGATGAATTGCGGTTGCGGGTCGGCGTGCCGATGCGTCGGTTGATTGCCAGTCCGCTGTCGGTCAACCAGGGCATCGCCCGATTTTATTCGGAAATTGAAGCCGCAGGAGAGGCGGGACCGGAAGTTGGCAGCGCCGATTCGGCGAAAACCAAGAAACCCAAGAAGAAACCGAAAAAGCGGAAAGGTCCGCCGAAGCCAGGCAGTCCCGAGGCCAAGGAAGCTCAGCAAAAACGTCGTCAGATCGGGACGATCCTGTTGTGCTGGAGCGTGATTCTTCCGGTGGTACTTGATCAGGCGCTACTGCCCGATTCGGTCAAGTTCTTCGACGTTTTCGGCTTCTGCTACAGTTTGTTTCTTTCGCCGGTTTTGTTTTTCCTGGTCTTCAATAGTTACTTCCGGCGAAAGTAGTTGGTGCCGGATCACCCGTCGTGGCTGGCGGTGTTGCTCCAGATTGCCCAGTAGATCCGCTTGCCGTTCACCTGGTGATATCGGTCGACCAGTGGCCCGATGTAGTGTTCGTCCCACGGTTGTTCGAGCGCCAGTCGGTGAACGTCTCCGGCCCGGAAACGTTTGAGATTGCCTCCCAGGTCGGGATAGAACTCGTCGGCAACCTCGTCGCGCGTCTTCCTGGGGTTGTAGTGAGCGACGTAAATGGTTGATTCGACCTGGTCACCCCCGCGATGGATGGTCAACACGTCGTACTTCAATACGAAGGCGTAGTTGTACAGGCCATCGTTGGCCAGGAACTTGCCCGGCATTTCCACCAACCGGCCGGTGACTTCGAAGCGGCCGGCTGTCCGGATTGGTCCGTCCGGTGTGGTGTCCTCGGGCGCCGTTTTGCTGACGTCTTGTGTGGATGCTGGTCGCAAGGCGGTCGCCACTCCCACGGCGACCAAAGCGATCAGCATCATCGCGCCAAGAATCCAGCGGGCGCTCGAATTGACGGTGTTTGTGGACTGAGTGTCGGGGGTCGGTTCTGGCAATGGACTCTGAGACATTGGGTGGATAGTTTTCTAGCGAGCCGCGGTGACGTCTGTGTAGGTCCAGTGGGGTTCCCAGAGGTCTGGCAGGGGAAGCACCGGACCGTCGTTGGCCTTGGGGTGCAGTTTTCGGAGTGCGGGACTGGCTCCCCCGATGATTGGCGCGTCGGCCAGTCGCATCAGGCCTCCGGGGGCTCCGGCACGTTCGGATCCTCCGCCGTCCTTGGGACAACGGGTGAACAGCACGTAGCGTCCATCGGGTGACAGGCCTCCACCGTAAATATGGCGACCGTCTTCACCGTAGATCATCTTCCGGTTGCCACCGTTGCCCGGGGCAATCCACAACTGCGTCCAGCCGTATCCTTGCTGGTTGCTTGGCCGGTTGCTGAAGATGACTTGCTTGGAATCGGGGGCCCAGTCCGGTGTGCAGTTACGAAATCGGCTGACGACATTCCATTTGCCGGTGACAACATCCATGCGAACGATTGTCCAGAGTTCACCGCCGACGTTGGCTGTGCCACAGAACCACTTCCCATCTGGGGACCAGAACAATTGTTGGAAGTAACCGGCTCGTTTCATTCGCCGCTGGACTGTTCCGGTTGTCACATCGAGAATCTCGATTCCCTTGAGCGACAGGCAGGAGATCTTGCTGCCGTCTGGACTCCAACACCCCCAGGGATGCTTGCCAAGAACACGCCCCTTGCGGCCCAGCGCATCGGCGACAACCAGTTCGCCCTGGAATCCCCAGCGGTCGTGGCTGATCACGGTGCCGGTTTTGATTCGACGGTAGAGCAACCGGCGGCTGTCCGGGGACCAGCGGGGAGCCGCCTCGCTCCAGGCTGGGGTGTCAGTCAACTTGCGTTGTTCGGATCCATCGGGCCGCATCAACACGAGATCCCAGTCGCCACGGGCCTGCTTGATACTGGCGACAAGGTAGCCTTTTGCGGAGACTTCCTTGCGGAGCGATTCAACTGCCCGGGCGTCGGCCGCGTCGGCACCGGAAATCGTCAGGCCCCCGGCGAGTACCAGGACGGCGATCAGCGTGAAAAAGGGACGTGGCATGATGAAAGGACTCCGTCTGGGGGGACCGGCTGTGCCCGCGGGATGACGACCCCGGAGACTCACGTTAATCCATCCCGCGGCGGCGTGTCCACCACACCGGAATCGGCTGGTCTCAATCCGATTCGACCATGTCCGCGCCAGGCCGCTCGTGCAGTGCCGGACCGGTTTCCTCGTCGCCTTGCCGGGCTCGCATCAGGATCTTGATCGGCACCTCGCGAAACGGCAATTCCTCACGGAAAACGCCGAGCAGGTACCGTTTCCAACTGGGAGAGAACAGTTGCGGATGATTGCACTTCAGCACGATGGTGGGCGGGAAGGTGTCCACCTGGGTGGCATAGAAGATCTTTGGTCGACGGTTTTTCCGGAAGGGGGGCGGGTTGGCGACGACCGCTGCACGGACGATGCGGTTGAGTCGTCCGGTGCTGATCCGTTCGCCGGCCTGCTTGAAGACCGACTGTGCGAGGTTGATCAGTTTCCGGGAATTGCGACCGGTTTCGGCGGTGACAAATGCTACCGGCGCAAATCTCAGCATCCCGAACGTCTGAATCAAGTATTCGGACCAGCGAGCCATCGTCATCTCGGCCTCTATTGCCAGGTCCCACTTGTTGACCACCAGCACGCACGGCGTGTGTGTTTCGACAATGCTTTCCACGAGTTGCTTGTCGACTCGTGAGATCGTTTCCTGGGAGTCAAAGAACATCAGGACCACGTCGGCCCGTCGGATGCTGTTGCGTGATCGCACGAGCCCGTAAAACTCGATGTCGTTGGCAATACTTTTTCGCTTGCGAACTCCTGGAGTGTCGATGGCGACAAAGCTCCGTCCATCCATTTCGAAGCGGACGTCGATGCTGTCCCGGGTTGTTCCCGGCACCTCGCTGGTGATCACGCGGTCGTCGTCGGCCAGCGCATTGATGAAGGTGCTCTTGCCCACATTGCGTCGTCCGACCATGGCCAGTTTCAGTTCTGGATCGGCCGTCATTCCTTGACCACACTCGGCTTCGTCGTCGTCGGCCGGCGGCAACACTTCCAGCAATGTTGCGAGCAGTTCACCACGGTGGCGTTGTCCAACGACGCTGGTGGTCACGACCGGAGCGTCGACGAGTTCCAGGAAAGCGGGGGCCTCGTGGTCGGTCCGTGGCGAATCGCACTTGTTCACCACCAGCAGGGTCGGTTTGTCCAGCGGTCTCAGACGTTGGGCGACCTCGCGGTCCATCGGCGTGATGCCTTGCTGGCCATCGACGACGAACATCAGCAATTCGGCCTCGTCGATCCCGACCTGGATCTGCCTTTCGATCTCGTCCTCCAGGCGATCGGTGTCGTGCAGTCCAATCCCGCCGGTGTCAACCAGTTCGACATACCGGTCGCCGGTTTGCAGGACGAAAGTCACACGATCACGGGTGACTCCGGCGGTCGGGTCGACCACCGACACGCGCCGCCGCGCCAGCCAGTTCAGCAGTGAACTCTTGCCGACATTCGGTCGGCCAACGATCGCGACGCGGGGGACAGGCATTGGCGAAAACGATCGGAAAAAACTCGGGTTCGAAACAGCCTTGGTAAGCCGTGCTGTTGTGGTTGCAAACACAACTGTAGCCAATAATGGGCAGAGGACAATTGCCGGGACAACTTGTTGGATGAGGCGGGCAGGTGGCAGCCGAGATCACGGGAGTGGAGGCCGGTTTGGCGGTGTGGGGGCCGGAGGTCCTGCAACGCCCCGATTGCAGCCTCCAACAGGCTCACGCCTATTGCCTCGATCTGGCGAAGAACCATTACGAGAATTTCCCCCTGCTGTTGTGGATGTGTCCACATCGATTGAGGCGCCCCCTGGCCGCTGTTTACGCCTGGTGCCGTTGGGCTGATGATCTGGCCGACGAAATCGGCAACTGCCAGAGGTCACTGGAATTGCTGGATTGGTGGCGAGAAGAGTTGGACGCCTGTTTCACGGGGGACCCGACGCATCCGGTGACCCTGGCGTTGCAGCAGACCGTTGGAGATTTCCGGTTGGATCGCCAGCCGTTCGACCATCTGCTTGAGGCGTTTTCTACCGACCAGTCGGTCCACCGGTATGACACGTTCGATCAGTTGTTGGGATACTGCCGAAACAGTGCCAATCCCGTCGGACGGATCGTGTTGCGGTTGGCAGGGGGCCACGACGATTCGGCCGTGGCGTGTTCCGACGCGATCTGCACGGGCCTGCAATTGGCGAACTTCTTGCAGGATGTTCGTCGTGATCACGATGCCGGTCGTGTTTACCTGCCCCGAGAGGACCTGGAACGGTTTGGGTATGATGAGACGAGCCTGGCAAGCCAGGTCACCACCGACGGGTTCCTCGAATTGATGCGGTTCGAGGTTGAGCGAGCGCGTGAGATCCTGGAGGGCGGACGCCGGTTGCCGACGCTGTTGCCTGGATTTCGAATGCCGATGGTGGTCGACTTGTTTGCCCGGGGAGGAGCGAAAATCCTGGATCGGATCGAAGCGGTTGGTTTCCGCGTTTGGGAACAGAGGCCGGTGGTGCGGCGACGTGATGTGGCGAGCATGGTGCTGAGGGCACTGGTGGCCGGACTGACACGTACTGTGAGTCCGGGACGGGGGGGCCGCAGCAGGTGACTCGATCCCGGCTCCAGAATTCGTATGACGCGTGCTGCCGACTGGCCCGCCGTGCGGCGGGAAATTTTTTCGTGTCCTTTCTTGGTCTGCCTCGTGACAGATTCCGGGCCATGTGTGTCCTGTATGCTTTCCTGAGACTTTCGGATGACATCGCCGACGAGCCCGGACGGAGCGTTTCGGACCGCGAGGTGGCACTGCTGGATTGGCGTGACCGGTTGCGGGTGGCAATGGGTGGTGGAGAGATTCTGTCGGGAGAGCCGGTGGACGTGTTTCCGGCACTGTCAGATGTCGTCACCAGTTATGGGATCCCGCCGGAAGAGCTCGAGGCTGTTCTCGACGGGATTTCAATGGACCTGACGCCGCGGATTTATGCGACGTACGAAGACTTGCGAGTGTACTGTGACCGGGTGGCTGGGGCCGTTGGCCGCTGTTGCCTCCACGTGTGGGGTTTTCACGATCCGGATGCGATGGAAACGGCCGACGACTGCGGAATGGCCCTGCAGATGACCAACATCCTGCGGGACCTGGGTGAGGATGCTGCAATGGGGCGAATCTACCTGCCCCAGGAGGATCTGGATCATTTTGGAGTGGCAGCCCAGGATCTGGCCGCTGGCCATGTCGATGAGCCATTCCGTGAATTGATGCGTTTCGAGATTTCTCGGGCGCGCGACCATTATGCGGCCAGCGAGCGGTTGTTCGAACAGATCGATTCGACAGGACGACCGGTGTTGCGAGCGATGTTGCGGGTCTATGGTGGGCTGCTGGGCCGGATCGAGCGGGCGGATTACGATGTTTTCACCCGCAGGGTCCGCCTGCCGGCCTGGAGGAAAGCCCTGATCGGAGTCGCTGCGGTTTTTGGCAACAGCTAGCGAGCGAAGCGATCCGGCTGATCCTGAAACTCGAGCAGGTTGGCCTTGGTCGCGAACAGGAAGAGTTGCCCGCGGTACCAGGTGGCGTGGTCAAGTTGCCCCATCAGAGGTTGTTGCTGGCTTGCGCTGACCAGGTCAGTCCCTCCGGCGGCCGGCAGATAGGTCGCTGGCCGGGTGAGGAATGCGGTGCGGGCCTGTGCGGATGAGAGCCTGATCACCCGCCCCTGGTGGGTCACGCTGAACTCGGAATGTGCTTTGACCAGCTTGCGCTGGTCCTTCAACGCGACCGGGCAGAATCCCTTGAGACCGTCACCGCGGGCTGACCGCTTGGTGACCGGACTGGGGGGGCGAACTGGCCTGGTGGCAACCTGTGGCCGAATCGGACTGGGAGTTGCGGCCGGAGCGCCGACTGGAACAGGAACGAAGTCGACAACTGGCGGTGGTGGTTCTGCGACCGGTGCGAGGTGTCGGATTTTCTGGGCGGTTGGCGGTGTTCGGTGAGACTGTTGCTGTCGATCCAGGCCGCGGAGTGTCATCGACGGCATGGTCAACCCATTCTGTCGGTAGATCTCACGGAGTTCATCCAGCACTGCCGAGGACGGGGCCGTCTGGGTTGAATTGGTCTGCGGCGTGTCAAAATGTTTTAGGGGGGCAGGCATTGGGAAATCCACCGACGGCTTCGAGGCAGGCTGTTCCGCAGCGAAGGAGGGAGCGAACAGCCCGGTTGCCAGGCAAATTCCCATGATGACACAGCCGCCGCTTGTCCATTGTGTCGTGCGTTTTCGGATCCCCAACATCCGGCGTCCTCCTTGGCGTTGACTGGTCATTGCACGAGTCGATTGGGCGACAGATAATCGATTGCTTGACGTGGGCGTTCCGTGCTCGACTTGCCGGAAATCGTGGGCTCGTGTGGTAGCATTCCCTGTCGGTATCGACGACTTCCCATACAACCGGACAGACGGGAACAATCGTTTTGACTGGGTTGAACCGGTCCACCGGTTTCGATTGTTAGCACTGGCGGAATCGTTGTGCGCGGACTAATCGGCAAAGTCAGCCCATTGTGCCGGGTGACAATCTGGAGAACGAACCATGGTGAGTGAGGATCGGTCCGAAAACGAAACGACGACACCCCTGGAGTCGTCCGATACCATCCAGGAGCCTGTCGTTGGCGCGGATGCTCGCGAGAGGCGTGGACCAGCGGGTTCACCAGTGTGGCGCGTGTTTCGCTGGATTGCTGTCGTGTTGCTGCTGGGCTCCCTGGGAGGCAACTGGGGCCAGTACCGGCTCTGGCAGGCAACACGGGGCGGTGGGCCGCAGGAGGTGTTTCATTCGGGAGAAGATGGGGCCACGGCCAAGCTGGCGGTGATTCCGGTTGAAGGGGTGATCATGTCACCCTTGACCGACCAGGTGCTGTCGATGATCGATCTGGTGCAGAAGGACGAGTCGGTTCGGGGAATGGTCCTGGCGATTGACAGCCCCGGGGGGCTGGTTGCCGACAGCCACCAGATTTACCACCGGCTGGAGAAATACAGGATGGAGACCGGCAAGCCGGTGATGGTGTCCATGTCGCGGATTGCCACATCTGGTGGGCTGTATGTGGCGATGGGTTCGGGGCCCACGGGACGGGTCTTTGCAGAACCGACGACCTGGACAGGGTCGATCGGTGTGATCATTCCCCGTTACGATGTCAGTTCGCTCTCGGATCGATTTGGTGTTCGCGTCGATCCGCTCAAGACCGGACCGCTCAAGGACTCGCTCAACCCGTTTCGGCCACTCAGCGACCAGGACCGCACCGTCTGGAAAGCGATTCTCGACGATGCGTTCGACAGGTTTATCGGCGTGATTGCCGAGAACCGTTCCGGATTGGACGAAAACCGGGTGCGAGAACTGGCGACCGGCCAGATTTACACCGCCAACCAGGCACTCGAGCACGGCCTGGTTGACGAGATTGGTTACCAGGAGGATGTCATCGAATCGCTGAAATCGGTGTTGAAACTGTCGAGAGTCCGGGTGGTGACCTACCGGACACGTCCCGGGTGGATCGATCTCTTGCTCGATCAGGTTGAATCGCGTGACCCCGAACGCCAGTTGGCCAAGTGGCTCGAAACCGGCGTGCCTCGCGGGATGTACCTGTCGAGTTGGGGAACGCTGCCCCGTACGTCCCTGGAGTAGTCGTCGGAGCCTATCCCGCGGCCTGGTCGCCGAGTTTTCTTTTCAGCCTCAGGGCCAGTTCGCTGCGTCCGCGATGAATTCGACTCCGGACTGTCCCCAGTGGGACTTCCGTCAGTCCGGCGATCTCCTCGTAGCTCAGCCCGTCGAATTCCTTCATCACCAGCACGGTCCGGAAATCGGCTGGAAGTTCAGCGAGCGTCTCTCGGACCAGCCTCCGGTGTTCGTCTCTCAACAGCGAGCCCAGTGGCTGACTGTTGTCGTCGGCGATCTCGTAACCGCTCTCATCGTGGAGCGCATCGAGCGAAACGGCTGGCGCCTTTTGTTTTCTCAGCCAACTCAGTGCCAGGTTGACGGCGATACGGTACAGCCAACTGTAGAAGGCCGATTCACCGCGGAACGTGTCGAGCTTTCGGTGAGCCTGCATCAGGGCCGATTGCGCGATGTCCATTGCGTCGTCGCGGGACTTCAACATCGAGACCAGTGAATGAAACAGGCGATCCTGGTGGCGGAGTACCAGCAGGTCGAAAGCGGTCTCGTCGCCGTCGCGGCACAGGTCCACCAGTTGCTGATCGTCGAGGTTCTTCACGTGGTCTTGTCTGGAGTTGAGATGGTGGAAGTGCCCGGGGTGGGGGAGGCTTGTCGCAGTAGCCAGGTTGAAAACGCAATTCCGACAGTGAGCAGCATCAGGCTGAAGCACTGAGAAATCGTCAGCCCCGTTCCGAATTGTCCCATTTCATCGCCCCGCAAGATCTCGAGCAGGAATCTCGTGACCGGATAAGCCACCAGCCCGACGGCAAGCGTTTGGCCGTGGCGGCGACTGTTGCGAAAGATCGCCGACGTGACCAGACAGAGGACGAGTCCGTTGAATGAACTGTAGATCTGGCTGGGGTGAACACCGAAAGTGGTCGACGCATCGGGATGCAGGAAGCCCCGGGCTGACAGTGCGTTGAAGGGGACGCTGTCATGGGGAAAACGAATCGCCCATGGCAAGTCGCAAGCATCACCCCAGCAGCAACCGTTCATCAGGCAGCCGAGGCGTCCAAAAGCCAGGGCCAGGAAGAACGACGGAATGATCAGGTCTGCCAGTTTGAGTGGTGAAACTTCGTGGCGGTGCCGTCTGGCAAAAATGACAATGGCCACGAGTGCCAGGCCGACCCCGCCGTAGAGGACCAGGCCACCCGAGGAGATGTCCACGCAGGCCTTGATCTTCGCCAGCATCCCGATCCTCCCCGCAAGCAGTCGTTGGTGATACTGCAACACGTACCACCCTCGGGCTCCGACGACACCGGCAACGAACAACCAGATCGCCAGGTCCCAGACCAGTTGTTCGGGGATCTTCACTTGTCGTGCGTGGCGGACAGCCAGTGTCCCGGCAGCGATGCAGCCCAGGAACACCAGGAAGCCGTACCCAAAAACCGGTACGATCGGACCGGGAGCTCCCCCCCGGGTCACCAGCGTGGCACCGACCAGCACGATCAACCCGATCACGAACTGAACCCAGAGAGACTTTTTCTCGGTTTCCGTCTCCCGGTGTGTTCCCGCTCTCCAGACCCAGAAAACAGTCAGCAGGGTCCAGGGCACCGCCAGCCACCCGATTCCCAGGACCGGGATGCCTCGAACCGATTCGGTGTAACCGAAGAGTGAATCGAGTTGAAGATTCAGGAGTTCTTGTCGCATGGAATGTCAGAACTAGGCGGTTTCGGAAGTGGCGTTCAACAGCAAGTTGTCGATCAGCCGGATGTTTCCGACCGATGCGGCGACCAGCGCGACGAGCGGATCACTGTCCGCGGTCGTTTCCTCCAGCGTGTTGGCATCGACGATGGTGGCATAGTCCAACTCGAGTCCCGGTGTCGACTCGAGTTGCTCTCTCAACTGCTGGCGCAGTGCAGGCAGGTCGTTGAAACCGTTTTGCCATTGCTCTCGAGCGTGCCGAAGAACTCGCGAGAGCGAGGTGGCGATGACGCGCTGCTCGGGGGCCAGCAACACGTTTCGGCTCGACAGGGCCAGCCCGTCGTCGTCTCTTATCGTTGGACAGGTGACGATGTCGATCGGCAGGTGCAGGTCCTGGCAGAGCTGGCGAATGACCAGCTGTTGCTGGAAATCCTTCTGACCGAAGAACGCTGTATCGGGGGTCGTGATGTTGAGCATCTTGACGACAACGGTTGCCACGCCCTGGAAATGCCCCGGCCGGTGTTGACCTTCGAAGAGTGTGCCGAGGTGGCCCACATCGACGGTGGTTTGGCCACCAGGGGGATAGATCGTTTGTTCATCGGGAGCAAAAACGACATCGACGCCCTTGCCCCGGCAGGTGTCGAGATCATCCTGGAGTCGTCTTGGATAACGGAGGAAATCATCGGGGTCGTTGAATTGGGGGCCATTGACAAACAGCGTCACGACAACCAGGTCGCAGCCGGCCACGGCTGCCTCGATCAGGCTGGTGTGGCCACGGTGCAGGGCTCCCATGGTTGGCACTACGCCGACGCGGCTGCCCGCCCGCCGCGCCTCGGCGATCAACTCGCGCACCTCCGTGACACTCCCGGTCGTCCTCATCCGCCCCGCTCGAGCCTCGTGCGTGTCAAACCGAGTTCGTGTCCATTGCGGACACGGTTCCGAGGAAATTCTATGGTCTGGATGCCAATTTGACGAGGTGTGAGTTGTCCGGGCGCAAAGACCGACGGCACGATCGGCTGATAAAGCCGGGCGTGCCGTCGGGGTGTCATCTCGTTTTGTCCAGAGAAAACTGGACGTCGTGGTCGCCTAGTAGTCGTAGCCGGGGTTTTCGTGGTCGAAGTCCCGACTGCCGAGGCCGATGTTGGTTCTCACGTTCGAGTACGTGTACTCCTCGATCAGCGGCGGTTGGGCGCCCGACTTCTTCGGGAAGCCGTACTGCTGAACTCGGATCGGCAACCGGGTCTGGTTGTCGATGTACAGCCGTGTCATGTGGAACGGTGTCCCTTGGCCTTGTTTGGGATGGACCACCTGGATCACTCGAACGCTCTTCTTGCCCATCTTGGCCTTGGGGAAGAAACGCACGCGGGTGTTATTGGGTTGTCGTTCCCATCGCCCGATGACGGTTTCGAGCATCTTGAAGATACCGATCTGGGTGATCGGATACCGGTTTTCCTTCATGACCACCTTGCTGGTCGGTTTCAGCTTCAGCGTGCCGACGATCTTCTGCAGGCCGGTGCCGTGAGCCAGCAGTTTTCCGCCGTTCTGGCCGTCAACATAAATCACCTCGCGGCCTTCGTGCGGCTTGGCAAACTTGAGGTACACCGAGAACGGCCGTTGGCGGAGCTTCATTTGCATCGTCTGCTGGATCATCTTCTTTCCGACAACCTCCTTCTTGGAGAACGTTGCCGAGTAATCCTTGACCGATTGCAGTGCGGTACGGCTTTCGTCGACGATCTTCAGGGCCTGCTTGAGTGCTCCGGCACGGGTGTTGGACGGTTTGACCGCAACACGGTCTGCGGATTGAGCTTGCGGGGCCAGGGTTGTGGCGACGAGCGCTGCCAGGCACAAGGCCGTCCAGGAAGTGGGTTTGGTGGTGCGGATCATGCGGGTGGTTCCATCAATGGTGTACATTCAATGAGTCCTTGGTCGCAGTTGAACTGCCAATTGGCTGTGTCAACCGCCGGGACCACGAACTGAAGTCCGGCTGGACGCCATCGCAACCGAAGGCGGACAAACGAGAGGGTCCCGGCGAAGAGGTGTATCGTCGCGCCCACGGGGACAGCTTGGGCAGAATTGTTCGGAGACATGGCTTCGGCCCCAGTGGTGGCCGGTCAGTCAGTTCGGTCGGAAAAAACCGGTTCGCACGACCAATCCCGTTCTGTAACGAAAAAGGGCCTCACCATCGGTTGGTGAGGCCCCGGAACGGTTTTTTCGAAGAAAACTCCCGTCGACTTTACGGGCTAGCCGGACTGCCAGTGGACGAGCCGGAACTACTCTCCAGGTGATTGATCTTGTCAAGCGACACTGAGGCGACGACCAGGGAGGCAATCGAGGTGGTGACAAGAGCGAGAGTGATGGCATCGAGTTGGTCAACAGCCGATTCGATGTGATTTCCTCTGACGATCTGGTCGGGACTCGAAACCAGCACGGCTTGCTGACTGGCACCGGGAGGAGCCGACTCGATGGTCCAGATCCGGTAGACGGTTCGTGTCGAGCCCACGTCGACCTGGTACAGGCCAGCCGGAATGTTTGCCATGGCAAAGTGGCCGCGTGAATCTGTCTGTGTCCGAGTGACTTCCCGGCGTCCCTGCCGAAGCACGACCACGATTCCGCCGCGTACCTGGCCCTGGTCATCGACAACCTGGCCGGAGAAATGGCCGGTTTTGTCGAGTGAAACGTCGGAAATCGATGTGGCCGGTTGCGTGCTGCCGGCCGGCACTTTCGCCCCTGCTGCTGGGCCAAAGGCCCAGGCAGGAAGTTGGCCCATCAGAAGCCCCATGCACGAAAGTGCGGTGAGGGACCACGTCCATGTCTTGCGACGGAAAATCCGTTTCATTGGTCCAATTCCTCTTGCAGGCAATCCGTTGATCCGAGACTTGTCTTGTTGTGTGCGGGGTGGTTGCCATCCGTGGCAATCAGATTCATCCGTTCAACAAGTGTAATCCGGACAACCCGTACACTCGTTGGTATCGGAATGATCCGGAGGTGACTCCAGCCAGAAAGCTGAACGGACGGTGTTTTTTTGGTGGTTTTTGCTGCTTTTAGCGAGAGAGTCCGGCGAGGTGTTTTTTTAGCCCTGAGGACGCCGAGGGCAACCGTGTGTCGAGAAACCGGCTGAAGTGGCCCGGCGGTTTGTTGGCTTTGATTGCAGCCAGGTAGTCGGCCAATGCCTGCCGCGCTGCCGGTGGACCGTGCAACAGGAAATGAACCCAGGCCCAGGCCTCCCGGTAGTCCCGGGAGGTCACCGACTGGAAACGACGTCGCGATTCGAGTCGTGTCAACGAGGGGCTCCAACCGAACCGCATCGACCAGCGAAGTCGGCCAAGATGGGGCTGCACACCAGAAGAGGACGGGGCCGGCTGTTCAAAGTACTCGGCCAATCCCTCGTCGAGCCAGAGCGGGAGGAAGGGCAACGCATTGTGAATCAACGCATGCGTGCATTCGTGACGCAGATCTTCGGACCAATCGTCGTGGCGATAGGCGAAGACGTAGGCATGGTCCCTGGTCTTGAGAAACAGTGCACGACGTTTCGTCCCATCGCGAACCCAGGACCGGACGTGCTCCCGGTAACGACGACGGTTTGAGAGAAGGTGAAGGTGTATCGGTTGACCGGTGGTGGGCAGGTCGAGTGTCTTGTGGAATTGCGCTGGCAGGCGTGCGAGTGAGCGAAGGGGCGCGGCATGTGATTCGAGAGAAAACTCTGAGTGGATCAGGAAGGGGCCACAGCGGTGGATGGTGTGCCATTCCGGTGAATCGTTCGCGATGACCACCGGTGTGGAAACCAGCACGATCGCGGTGGCGATGAACGGTGTGGCGAGCTGAAAAATGTTGCGCATGAGATCCCGACAAAAACTGGGGGCCGGATTGTATTCCTGACGCCTGTGAGGTCAATAGTTTCGATCGAGTATCGCGAGCTGGAGTGGGTCGGTGGTCCTCGGATTGCAATTGCTGGTGCTGCAGATCTGCCGTATTATTCCCGCCCCGTTGTTGGAGAGGAGTGAGGATGGTCAGATCGATACGCCGGTGCCTGGGCACGGTCCTCATGCTGGGGCCGTTGATGGCCATGTTGGCGATGATCAACTACGGCGTGCCGCAGATGGCTCCGCGAGTGGAATTGCCGGCATGGCTTGGTGGTGACGGCACGACCGCGCTGCTGGCGGATGTTGCCCCGGAAACTGCCAAAGACACTGCTTCGCGATCCGAAGATGACGATGGGATCTTGTCCTCGATGCGGCCCTTGCCGGCCACCTCGCGTCACACCCGGAGCGACAAGCCGAAGGCGGTGTCCGGGCCATCGGAGATCAGTTGGAAGCATTTGCGAGTGGCGCTGTCGGCCCACGGAATCGAACACTTCCAGATTCAGCCGGGCAGCCGTGCCGATGAGGTTCATTTCAGTTGCGTGCAACCGGTGCCGGGGCGCAATCGCGTGGTACGCCGGTTCGAAGCCGAGGCGGCCGATCCGGTGGAGGCTGCGCGAGATGTGTTGAAACAGATCGAGCAATTGAATGGCAGCCTCACCCAGGTCGTCCGGGTTCGGTAGACTCGACAAGGTCAAGCGATGTGGCAGCATTCGAGTCGATCGTGGACGAGCGGCGGTTCGCGGCTTCGCTCCGGACCACACGGTGATCGTCGCAAGCAGTTTTTCCGCCAACGCGGTGTGGAGAAGGATTGTCTGGGGGAGGCGCCGGTCGGGGCACGTCGAAGCCAGAAACTGGCCCGGCTCGAGGCCGTGCTGCTGGTGGCCGACTCGGCCATGTCAACTCGACGGCTCGCTCAATTGGCCACCCTGGCCTCGCCTGCTGAAGTCGGTCAACTGATCGAACGACTCAACAGGATTTACGATTCGGGCGAGAGTGCGTTTCACATCGAACGGGTTGCCACGGGTTTCCAGTTGCTGACGCGTCCCGAGTTTTCGATGTGGCTGGATCGACTGCACAATCGGCAGGTCCAACTGAAACTTTCGACTCCTGCCCTGGAAACACTCTCGATTGTTGCCTACCGGCAGCCCATCACACGGGCCGACATCGAGACTATTCGTGGCGTTCAATCCACCGACATCCTGCGACACCTGATGGAACGCGGCCTGGTACGAATCGGTGGCGAAGAGGAGTCACTGGGCCGACCGTATCTCTACGAAACCACTCGCCGGTTCCTGGAACTGTTCGGGCTGACCGACCTCGACGATCTGCCCAATGCGGTCCTGCTGAGAAAACCACCGGCCTCGATGGCGGCCGCAGCCGCGGTTGAGGTCGTCGACTGCATTGTCGACGAAGAAGAAGACCAGTACCAGGACGACGAGGACGACGAGGACGACGAGGACGACGAGGACGACGAGGACGACGAGGATTGGTCATAGCGGCCGCGGAATCAGATTCGTTGCGAGACGATATCCAGCACGTCGTCGGCGATGTCCTCGATGGGGCGTACCTGCAGGGCCCCCTCCAACAGGCCGTCGATACGGTTCCAGTGAGACCGGCTGCTTGCCAGTGACTGGTAAACCTGGTGAACACCGAGTTGGTATTCGAAATCGGCCTCCTGCAGGTCGGCCGCCTTGTCGGTGTAGTCGCGGGGCGCCTTTTTCTCTATCAGTTGTCGACTGACTTGTGGTGGAACATCCAGCCAGATGACGGCATCGGGACGCGGCAAATTGAAGACATCGTATTCCACGTGTTCGATCCACCTGATCAGGTCGTCTTGACCGGCTTCTGCGGCACGTGAGCCCTGGTGAGCGAGATTGGAAGGGACGTAGCGATCGCAGACGACAACCTGGTGATTGGCCATTGCTTCGAGCAGCGTGTCACGTGATTCGAATCGATCGCCCGCGTAGAGGGTGGCGGCCAGTTGCGGGGCGACGTTCTCCAGCGGTCCAAAATCTCCGTTGAGAAACTGTCCGATCGCTGCACCAAAGAGTGTGTCGGAGTACCGGGGAAAACTGAGCAAGGCGTTGGAGATTCCGTTGCTGGTCAGCCGGTCGACGAGTTGTCGAGCCTGGGTGCCCTTGCCGGAACCGTCGATGCCTTCGATGGCGATCAGAAAACTCATGGGTGTCTCATTCTGTCGAATCAAGCCAAGCGAGTCCGGTCTCCAGGCATTCCGTGATCCTGAAATACTCGTACAGGTTGCTGCGCCGCATCACCGATTCGACCGGGGCCTGCAGTCCAAAGAGTACGAGTCGCCCCGAGGACCGGTGGAGTCGGCGGTGCAACGAAATCAGTTTGCCAAGCACGCTGCTAGTAATGAATGAGGTTTCGGACAGATCGATGGCGATCCGGTGGCAGCCATGCTGGTCGATCAACTGGAACAAAGACCGGCCCAACTCCTCGATATTGGATTCCTCGTTCAATGGTCCGGCATGGAATCTGAGCACCACGCAGTGGTCGATCGCTTCGGCCTGGAAGAATTGCGAGTTGAATCCTTCGAGTTCCATTATCGCGTGCCTTCGACACCGGTTTCGTCCTGCGAGACCGCTCTGACTTCAACGAGTTGGCCGATTTCGTCCTGGTCACCGGGCAGGGTCACGGGAACATAGCGACGGTCCGTACCACGGACATGACCCGGGCGGTCTTTGGCAGAACGTTCGACAAGCACTTCCAGCTTGTCACCGATCAGCCCGGAATAATATTGGGAGGCGAGTTGTTGTTGGACGGAATCCAGCCGGTGCACCCGGTCCTTCCGGACGGTTGCAGGCACCTGGTCCGGCAATTCGGCTGCGGGCGTGCCGGCCCGGGGGCTGAATGGAAAGATGTGGATTTTCGAGAAGCCGACCTGCCGGCACATCGAAACGGTCTGTTCAAATTCTGCATCCGTCTCGCCAGGGAAACCGACAATCACGTCCGTCGTGAAAGACGGTTGATCGAGCTGTTCCCGCATTGCGTGGATCGTATCGAGAAACTGTTCGGTCGTATAACGACGTCGCATTCTCTGGAGTACGGCATCTGAACCACTTTGCAGTGCGGGATGAAACTGGGGGCAGAGGTGTTCACAGTCAGCTGCGATCTTGATGAATTCGTCGTTGATTTCTCGAGCTTCAATGCTAGAAAGTCGCATTCTCCAACGGCCAGGGATCTGGTCGAGACGTTGAAAGAGGTGCTGAAGCCGGAAGCGGGGGCGGCCCGAACGGCCGCGGGTGGTGTCGACACCAAAATGACCGACGTGAATTCCGGTCAATACGATTTCTCGGAAGCCAGCCCCCAGCAGCCGCTTCACCTCCTCCTCGATGTCCTCCGGTGATCGACTTTGCAAACCGGGACGGACCTGGGGGATGATGCAGTAGCTGCACCGCAGGATGCAGCCATCCTGGACCTTGACGTAAGCCCGTTGGCGACCGTCGAAATGCGTGATTCCCCTGGGAAGCTCGACGATGCCGAGGCGTCCGAGCACGTCCGGGAGTTCTCGCTTGTCCCTGACAACCTCAAAGACGCCTGGCAATCGTGCCACGGTCGCGGGATCTCGGGTGGCGTAGCAGCCCATCACGATGGTGCGCGTGCCGGGGTTACGTCTCGCCAGTTGGCGAATCAACTGACGTCCCTTGGAGTCTCCGGTTGAGGTGACCGTGCAGGTGTTGACGACGCAGATGTCGGCCGATTCACCATCATCTGCCTCGCGATAACCTCCCGAGACCAGCGCTTCTTTGACGAGTTGGGTCTCGTACTGGTTGACCTTGCAGCCAAGAGTCACCAGTCGACAGGTCGGTTGGTCAGGGGCGACGAGCATGAAGCCAGTATAGTGACCATGAGAATCGGCGGCGACCGATTCTCGTTAGTGACTCACTCGTCCGTCACGTTGTCCTGGCTGGAGTTGCCCTGGCCACCTCGACCTCGACGCCGCCGGCGGCGCTTGCGGCCACCAGAAGTTTTTCCCGATCCAGTCGAGTTGCCGCCACTTCGTGGCAGTTGCGACAACGCATCCTCCCAGGTGGGGACATTCTTGGTGGATCGAGATCCGGAACCATCCAGTTCGTCATCGAATTCCGAGTCGTCATCCCCAGCGACGGCCGCATCGCGGGCCTCCTCGAGAACCGCTTCACCGGTCGAGTGATCTGGGCTATCTGTCGGTTGTGGAACTTGCCAGGCGTTCAAGGGGTCGTCAACGATCGGTGCTGGCGTCGCGTCTTTGACGTCACCGTCGGTCCCGGTTTGTGACTCGTGTGCTTCACCATCGCCGCGTGGCCGTCGCCGTCGTCGTCGTCGTCGTCGCCGTCGTCGACGGGGACGTTGTTCTTCGCCACCGTCACCAGTGGCCTCAGAATCACTGGGCGATTCCTCACTGGGCTCAGAATCATCGGTCGGTTCCGCGCTGGGCTCAGAATCACTGGGCGGCGGAGCACCCCAGGACGCGAGTGGGTCGGACGCGACAGCGGCTTGGCTCTCGCCAGTTGCTGCTTCAGCCGTTTCACTTGGTCCTCGTCGCCGTCGTCTTCGTCTGCGTCTTCGTCTCTTGCGACCGGTTCCCGTTCCGCCTTCACCAGTGCTGCCGTCATTCGACGATGACGTTTCATCTCCTGTGCCGCTGTCCGGATCAGATGTCTGTGGCGAAACGTCAAGGAGGCCGGCACCGAAGGAAGAACCAGCATCAACCGGTTCAGCAACCGGTTCAGCAACCGGTTCAGCAACCGGTTCAGCAACCGGTTCAGCAACCGGTTCAGCAACCGGTTCAGC
>PBOU01000038.1 GCA_002724415.1 Planctomycetaceae bacterium | reverse complement strand
CCGTGCCATCAGAGCCGATGGCGGGGGAGGAGCCTACATCACCACCCGTTTCAAATTCCCATAGCTTGGTCCCTGCGGTTGTCTTGTCTTTGGTTGGCTCAGGCTTGGTTTCTTCGGTATTTTGGGTGATTGGTTGCGTGGCTTCGGATTTTGGCATGGTGGGTTGAACGGATTCCTTCTTCCCACAACCCACCAGACTCAAACACAAAGCCAACAAAGCTATAAAGGTAGGATTCATTGATTAATTCTTAATGAATCCGCTTGGGCTGTGCCGCCTGCCACTTCTTTTTGCTGACCTTCTTGACCGAGTGCAGATGAACAAATGCGCCTTTCTTGTTACCCACCACGATATCCAAGAGTCCATCACCATTCACATCGCCGGCGGCCACCTGGGTGCCCACGCCTGAATTGTCATCAATCTGGTGCGGGATGTATTCGACGGTCTTGCCTTTGCGGGTGAGCTCAAACCAATAAAGCACCGCCGGTGCATTGGGTTCCTGATCCCCCTTGGGGCCATGGGCCCAGAAACGTTTGCCGGTAATGATGTCGAGCAAGCCATCTCCGTTGATGTCGGCGAGGTCAATGGCGTGAAGTTGGCTGAACTTGACACCGAAGGGGCTATCCTCGGGCTTGCTGTTGATGATGGTGTTTTGCTTCCACTTGCCCGGGGCAGTCTGCTCAATCCACGCTAGGCCATAGCCGTGGGCGGCAAGGGAGGTGATGACGTCATTATCGCCGTCGCCGTCGACATCGTAGGTGTACATTTGCGCGCCACCCGCCCCAAAGGGAGCCGCATGAAATTTCCACGGGGTACCATCAACTTTCTTCGGTTGCTCCCACCAGCCGGCAGGCTCAAGGATATCCTTACGCCCATCGCCATTCACATCCCCTGCGCCATAGCCGTGAGAGTAACGCTGCCACTTGCCCGGGGTGCTGATCTTGATGAACTTCCATTCCTTGGCCGGGTCACTCCANTCGCCCTGTCCGTAGCCAAGGTGTTTGTCNCGAAANACNAGNATCTCNGGTTTGCCATCGCCATTCATNTCCTCAAGGCGCGGNGATTCGCCNTCACTCACCGGAAAGATNACNTTGGCCTTCCAGAGNCCGGNCTTGTTCTTNGGGTTCTCGTACCANGTGGTNTGTTTGCCGGGCCAGCCGAANACNAGNACNTCCTTCCAGCCATCGGAATTGAAGTCGTANGTGTAGGTGAGNAANTTGTTGGAGTAACCNTTNNNGCCNCTNANNTCGCCCTTGTACCCCGGCACCTTGACCTTCTGCCCANCCTTGGTGATCTCAAAGGCGTCCTTTGCGGGCACTTGGTCCGGGTAAATGGTGTGGCGTTTCTTGAAATCCGGCCCGGCATACCAATAGGGNCCCACGACGACGTCGCCTTTGCCGTCCTTGTTGAAGTCGCCGAAATGCCCGCCTTCAGCCCAGAAATGGGGGGTGAGGTGGTGTTTNNTCCANGTGTGNANCTTGTNCNNGGNNGCAGNCAGGGAAAAGGACANGAGTGCAAAGATAANAANGATGTGCTTGAACATGGGAGGATTNTGTCGGCCGATGTGTGCGGGGTCAAGTTCATGGATTTCAATTGCCTTAAGGCTTTGTGGGAGTAGTCTGGAGATCTTGAACGTCTATTAGGTCATGAAACGATTGCTTCTCTCTTTAGCGCTGGCGGGGACAGTGTTGGCTCCCTCCTTTTCGTCGTACGCAGGCGGGCTGATTGTCTGCCACGATATTATTGTGATTCCGCCGCATCCGCGCCCGCCCATTGTCATCCCGCCGCGCCCGGTGCCGTGGCCGCGCCCGCGTCCGCACGTGTTTGCGCCGATGGAACTGCAGAGCCAGCAGGTGACCGTGAAGATTGCCGACCGCGTGGCGCGCACGACGGTGGAGCAGGTGTTTTACAACCCCAACAGCCGGCGNCGTGAGGGTACGTTCATGTTCCCGGTGCCCAAGGGTGCGGCAATCGCGGATTTCCGCATGGAGATCAATGGCAAGCTGCAGAAGGCGGAGTTGCTGGACGCGAAGAAGGCGCGACAGATTTACACGGACATCGTGCGCAAGATGAAGGATCCGGCGCTGCTGGAGTTCTCAAGCCAGCGGCTTTTCAAGGTGAGCATTTTCCCGTTCGAACCGCACGGCAAGAAGCGCATTAAGCTGACGTACAATCAGGTGCTGAAGCATGACGCGGGGCTGGTGGAGTACGCGTACCCGCTGGGCACGGGCAAGTACTCGAGCAAGCCGATCAAGAATTTATCAATCAAGGTGGAGCTGGAGGCAGGCGCGCCGTTGAAGGCGATTTACTCGCCGACGCATGAGGTGGAGATCAAGCGCGACGGAAAGCAGCGGGCGACCATCGGCCTGGAGGCCAAGGGGGTGAAGCCGGGCCAGGATTTCAAGCTGTACTANCAGCCCAAGGCAAAGGGCATCGCGGTAAACCTGATCTCGCACCGCGAGGGCGACGGCGACGGGTACTTCCTGCTGCTGGCCTCGCCGGGTATCGACGTGGGCGAAGGCAAGGTGGTGGAGAAGGACGTGGCTTTTGTCATCGATACTTCCGGCTCCATGGCGGGCAACAAGCTGGAGCAGGCGAAGAAGGCGTTCCAATTCTGCGTGGCCAACCTGAACGACGGCGACCGCTTTGAGGTCATTCGGTTCTCCACGGAGACGGAAGCACTCTTCGATGGGTTGAAGTCGGCCAATGGCAAGAACCGCAAGCAGGCCACGGAGTTCATCAAGGACCTCAAGCCCATCGGCGGCACGGCCATTAATCAGGCGCTGGAGGACGCACTGGCNCTGCAGCCCAAGGGCGACCGGCCATTCGTGGTGATCTTTCTCACCGACGGCAGGCCAACCATTGGCATCACCAGCGAGGATCAGATTGTGNAGAATGTCGAGAAGGCCGCNGGCCGCACGCGCGTGTTCAGCTTTGGCATCGGCACGGACGTNAANGCGCANCTGCTCGACAAGATNACCGAGGAAACNCGCGCCAGCNGCCANCTACGTGACGCCCAATGANGANATNGAGGTGAANNTCTCCAGTTTTTANACCAANATCAAGGAGCCNGTNNTNGCNAACCCGNNGCTNAAGTTNCCNNACGGCNTNCGCGTNAGCAAGCTNTACCCNAACNNGNTGCCNGANNTGTTNAANGGCGAGGAGATNGTCCTCGTNGGCCGNTANAACAAGGNNGNCNNNGGCGACNTNNTGCTCGANGGCACNGTNAACGGNNAAAANNCGCANNNNGAGTTTGNCGTNNANTTCCCAAAGGANGCNGACNACGACTTTATCCCGCGCCTGTGGGCCACGCGGCGCGTCGGTTATTTGCTCGATGAAATTCGCCTGCACGGCGAGAAGAAGGAACTGAAGGACGAAGTCACCCAGCTAGCGCGCAAGTATGGCATCGTCACCCCCTACACCGCCTACCTCATCATCGAGGATGAACGTCGCCGCGGCGTGCCAATGGCCGCCCGCACCCTGCGTCGGTTTGAAGCCGATCGCGAGGTGCTTGAGCAGGCGCGCGCGCAGTTCGAGAGCTTCAAGCGCGACAAGGCTGGCGATCTCGCCATCGGCAGCGCGCGGGCTGCCAAGCTTCTCAAGGAAGCCACGAACGCCCTGGCCTCCCAGCAGCGCAGCAACGCCGAGGCTGCGCAAGGCCTGGGTGGCTACCGAGGCAACGGCGCCGGGCTTGCGAACGGAGCCCCAGCTGCACCCGGCGGATTTATTGTCCCCGGACGCAAGGGTGCTCCCGGGCAATCCTCCAAGGCGCGGCAGGTTGTGCAACCCATGCAATATTTCGGCGGCAAGAACTTTTTCCAAAATGACAAATTCTGGGTCGATACCGACGTGCAAAAAGCCGAGTCCGCCAAGGCCAAGCGCACCCGCGTGAAATTCAACAGCGACGCTTACTTCGCCCTCTTGGCCAAGGAACCCAAGGCCGCCCAATGGCTTGCCCTCGGCCAAAACGTCCAGTTCGTGCTCAACGGCACCATCTACGAAATCCACGAATAAAAAACCACCCACTCATCCACCGAGCAACGGAGGGCGGCTCGTTATGGGTTTATTACGGGCAAAAACATTGCAATAGGCGCTGATTTGGTTATTGTCAGGCGTCAAATTTACCGGACTTAATCAATGGAAATGATACGAATTTTACTGGCCATAGCAGTTGTTTCGACAGGAGTTCCACAGCTCGCGGCTGCGGTGCCGGGTGCTCCGCGCGTTGCCCCATCCAATGTCGCCGCCCTTCAGTTCCAGTTGAAGAATGTGGAGACTCAGATTGCAAATCTTCGTAATTTTATGACCCGGGGCAATCTTTCTCCCCAATTGGCCTCGGCATACCAACTCAAGCTCAAGCAACTTGAAGCGTCCCGCGATCATTTGCGCCGTCAACTGGGCATTCCCGAGGGCGATTTAAGGAACGTCAATCCCCCGGAGAAAAAAGGTGCACCAGCCCCAAATGGAAAACACTTCCCCGCACATTGGGGTGCGCCGCCTCTTCGGCAGACTCGTGACCTGCGCACGCTTCCCGGTGGCTACGGTCGTGGCAGCGGCACGTTGGCCAAGTGGATTCAAGGGAATATCGACCGCGACAAGGCCAAGGCAAAGAATGGTCAGAACCAGAAGAAACCCAATTCCAAGCCTGACAATAAAAAAGAAAATAATAATAAGGATAAGAAAGACAAAAAGTTTACGGCTACACAGGTCAACGCAGTACGATTTGCCACAAATTTTGACAGGCGCGTCCTGTCACTGCCCGGAATTATTGGAGTGGGAGTTGGTGGCCGGAACAACAACGACGCCTGGATAAACGTGGTGGCCCGGGATAAGAATTCCATGGCCAATGCGCAGAAATATGTAGGGACCAAGGTGAACGGAGTGCCAGTTAAATTCCAGGTCGTTGAAACCATCAAGGTTCCGCGCAACGATGGTAAACTGCGGCAACCGAGGATACTTCCAGTTCAGCCAAGGCGTTAACGAAAAAACATGACAGGTGGGGCATTTACCGACCGAGTCCGTCTGAATTTACATAGAAAAAATCACTCATAAAACGAACGCGACATGAAACGAACTCTATCATTGCTCATCGCCACTGCGACCTGCATCACATTTGCTGATGACAAACCTGCGCAACCGCAGGTTCTTCCCAAGGCAGACGCCCCTAAACAGGCCCCTGCAAAAAAAGTTTTCCGGGCACCCAACGGCAAACAATTCCCTGAACATTGGGGTGCGCCACCTCTTCGACAGACACGGGATCTGCGCGTGCTCCCCGGAGGTTATGGCCGCGGCAGTGGCACGTTGGCCCGTTGGATTCAACAGAATCTGGAAAAGGACGCCAACAAGGGCAAACCGGGCATCAAGCCGGTAGCAGGCAGAAAGCCTTTCCCCAAACATTGGGGTGCTCCGCCGCGTCTGCAAACCAAGGACCTCCGCCCGTTGCCCGGTGGTTACGGCTTAGGCAGCAGCACATTGGCCGGGTGGATTCAAAAGAACTTGGACAATGACGCCAAGAATGGCGTGCCGGCTCCTCCGGTTACCGTTGATCCAGTGGCACCGCCTCGACCGGTGGCTCCGCCGCCAGTGTTTAATCCCGAAGCCAAGGCCAATGAGCTAGCCAAGGAACAGGCCAAGGTGGATATGGCCAAAGTACAGGCTGGCATCAAGGCTTGGGAAGCAGCCAAGGCCAAGTGCAAGGGGAATTATAGTTATAAGGTCGGCTTTCAGAGCTTTGTTGGTTTCGGTCATGAAACCACCATCGTGGTGAAAAATAACAAGGTGACCGAGCGGCATTATCGTACATTTAACCGCAGGCGCCCCATTGCCCCGCCTCGACCCGGTGGCGGAGCACCTGCTCAGCCTAAGACAATCAGCTGGGTGGAAAAGGGTGAAGCCATCGGCACGAATAAACGAGGTGCCCCCGCCAAGACGCTTGATGAGCTTTACAAGGTCGCCTTGGAAACAGCCCAAAAACCGCTCAAGCAATTCGAGCGCCGTTACATTCGTTCCGACAAACAGGGACTGCTCGTTTCCTGCTACATCAGGGATCGCCGCATTGCCGATGACGCGCCCCGCAATGGCTTGGTCGTTTCCAGCATTCAACTGGGCGGCGGCAATGAGGCTGTTGCTGCGCCCCCGGCTCCAGTGGGTGGTGGGGACTGCGCCTTGTGTCGCACCGAGGCCCATCAGATGCATTTGGGTCAGGCCGAAAATGGCCGCACGATTACCGTCAAGCTGGGCAGTACTCTGAAGGTGAAACTTAATGGCAACCCGACCACCGGATTCACCTGGAATAACGTCACACGCGGCACGGGACTGAAACTCTTGGGCAAAATCACCCACAAGGCCGGTCGCCCAGTCCCAGGAGCACCGGGGATGTCAACCGCCGCTTTTCAGGCGATGAAACTCGGCAAGTCAGAACTCGTGCTGGAATACCGTCGCGTGTTTGAAGACAAGCCACCGCTCAACACCGTGAAGATCAATATCGTGGTCACCGAAGATGGCCGGGCAATCACCGAGCCGACAGCCAACAAGAATCAGGCGCGCATTGCGGAGTTGGAAAAGGAAATCGCCCGCATGAAAGACTTCGCTCGCCGGGCACGTTTTACCCCGGAAGGTTTGCGCAAACATAATGCCAAGCTAGCCGAACTGGAGAACGAGTTGGCCGCGTTAAAGGGCGGCAAAAATGCCGGTGTGCCCACATTTGAGGAATGGGTCAAGGGCGGTAAAAAAATCCCGGCCGGCAAGGTCTTTATCGGTGGTTCACCATGGTTTAACGAGAGAACCGGAAAACGTCGTACACCTGAGGAGGTTTACAAGATGCTCTTTGGCAAAAATGCCGATGGCCCCAAAGACAATGCCAAGGTGCATAAGGCACCCAACGGCAAGGCTTTCCCCGCTCACTGGGGCGCGCCGCCGCTTCGCCAAACCCGTGATCTGCG
>PBOU01000002.1 GCA_002724415.1 Planctomycetaceae bacterium | reverse complement strand
GAAGGTCTGATCCGCAGCGCGTTGTTCTGGTTGAGCGCCAATTGCCCGTCGATTACCTGGGGCGGCCTGTCCGGAAGTTCCCACGAGAAGGCCGTGTAGGCATCGACCCGGTGTCCGTCGGCTGGATCCACCAATGGTGGCCTGACAACTGCAAAGTCACTCCATGAGAGTCTGCTAATGGCCCGTGTCGCTGTAATAGGCACGTCGAATCCAATT
The DNA here is from genome assembly GCA_002724415.1 of Planctomycetaceae bacterium. Classification (GTDB taxonomy): domain Bacteria; phylum Planctomycetota; class Planctomycetia; order Planctomycetales; family Planctomycetaceae; genus UBA8437. Next base: position 47,805 of record PBOU01000002.1, on the reverse strand, counting down.
GATTTCCCGGGTGACAATTCTTACTACCGACCGCACACGAAAAGTCGTCCGAAGCCCAGGCGAAGTGATCTGTCCGCCTGAAATCCCGAGAACCTGTCTGTCTCTATGTGTACAATGGTCGGCCACCCTTCATTCTCGAAGATCGCCACCACGAGTTGCGTGAAATCCGCTCCAAAAGGAAACAACTCGCATTTTTTTTTCGAGTTGAACCTTTACGGGTCTCAATTCCTGTCGCAGCACCATCTGCCAACCCGCCGACTGCCACGAAGTACAAAACCAGATGCACCACACTTCCCCTGGCACTGGCATTTTTCTCCTGATTTTGTCCACGGCTGCCAGTCTCTGTGTGACAGCAGGTTGCCGGAACAAGGACGCCGCCAAGGGTGATTATTCAGGCCCGATGCAGGTGTGGACCGTCCACGGCGTCCAGGTCCACGACCAGATGACCCTGGACGAGGTCAGTACCTCGATGGGGGCTTCCCTGGAAGAGGTCATCACGATTCGGTCCAAGCATCCTCTGCTGGGCAAGGGGTCGACCTACATTCACTCGTGCCGAGGACATGCGTTCTACTTCTTCAAGAAGGACGCAACACCCTCGGACACGACAACACAACAGAAAATTCTGACCCACATCGCGATCGGAGAGGGCGCCGGAGATAAAGAGTTGAAGCCAACTGGCGGATGGCTTCATCAAGACCCAAAACAGGGGTCCCCCGCTCCGGGCTGACAATTCGTCGGGCCGACCCCGTGTCGTGGTCAGCCTCCGCTCAGCCGCCGATGAGTTTCTTGATGGTCGGCTCCATCGCCTCGGCCCACATGCGATATCCCTTTTCATGAGGATGCAGCAGGTCGGGCATGACGTCCTTGGACAGGTTGCCGTCGTCATCCAAAAAGGTCGAATTGATGTCGAGGAAAGAAACGTTCTTCCGCTTGGCAAATTTCTTGATGATCTTGTTGATCCCCGTGTTGATCTTCCGCAGCTTGTCATCGGCGGTGGCACCACGTGGAAAAACAGCCAGCAACAGGACCTTGGTCTTGGGCAGCCTCTTCTTCAGTTCGCCCAGGATTTTCTTGATGCCCGCGGCGGTTTCCTTGGGAGGATCCTGCCGGTGACCGGTGTTGTTGGTCCCGATCATGATCACGGCCAGTTTCGGGGAAATCCCATCGACCTCGCCGTTCTGCAATCTCCAGATCACGTGCTCGGTCCGGTCGCCACCGTAACCGATGTTGAAAGCATTTCGTTTCGCGTAGTACTCCGACCAAACCTGCTTGCCCCGGCCTTCCCAACCGTGAGTGATCGAATCACCGATCATCAACAGGTCGACGGTTTTCTTGCTCTTGAGCTCCTTGAGCTTCTCGGCGTGCCGCTTGCTCCACCACTCGGCCGGACGACTTTCCGGTGTCACGGCCTTGGCGGACTTCTTGTCGTCTGCGGCTGAAAGGACCGAAACGAGACAGACGGCCAGGACGGTCACACAACAATTCACGAGCTTGCGGTTCATCATCTTTTCCCTGTTCACGGTGGCGTGTGTTCACGGATGCATGCCCGATCATCCTCGTGCTGCACCAACAACTCCGCAAGTCTCAGCGAACCGGTAGCAAGACATTCCGGGACAGGGCTACCAACGAAATTCGTCAGCCCGGTCGAAATCCGGCGGGTTGATCGGCCGGGCCACGCCGGGGAGAATCGCACGCATGGTGACACTGCAGGCAACCGGGTCGCAATGGTGCGATCGATCGCAGTGACAAGTTTGCAAGCGAGCGGAAACATGGTGATGCGATCTGTCCTGTCGCTGTCGTCGGCACTGGCCATCCTGGTCTCTACTGGGCCTCCGGCACTGGCCAACGACTGGCCGCAGTGGCTCGGCCCCAATCGTGACACGGTGTGGCGCGAGACGGGGATTCTCGAGTCGTTCCCCGAGAACGGACCACCTCTGAGATGGACCCGGCCGCTGGGCGGTGGTTATTCGGGCCCAGCCGTCGCTGGAGGGCGGGTGTTCGTCATGGACCGGCAAGCCGAAAAGATCGACCTCGCCAAGGCCAGGATCCTGCACGATGGCCCACCACCGCGAAACGCCAACTTCCTGCGAAAGCTCCTACCCGGCAGCGAACGGATCGTCTGCCTCGACGAAAAAACCGGCAAGTTGATCTGGGAGCACAAGTGGGTCCGTGCCTACACGACGGTGGCCATCTACGCCATCGGTCCACGAGCGACCCCAACCGTCGATGGAGATCGTGTCTACGCCCTGGGAGCAGAGGGCGACCTGAAGTGCCTGGCCGTTTCCGATGGCAAGATTCTCTGGGAACGCGACTTCCAGAAGGATTACGGGTTGAAGATCCCCGAGTGGGGAACGGCCGCTCATCCGCTGGTTGATGGAGACCGACTGATCTGCGTCGTCGGTGGCAAGGGGACCACCTGCGTGGCCTTCGACAAGCGGACCGGCAAGGAACTCTGGCGAGCACTCTCCTCGTCCCAACCCGGGTACTGCCCACCGGTGATCCACACCATCGCGGGACGACGCCAACTGCTGATCTGGCACGGAGACGCGCTCGAATCTCTGGACCCACGAACAGGCAAGGTCTTCTGGTCGGTTCCGGTCAAGCCAACCTTTGGCATGTCGGTCGGCCAACCGGTCGTTGAAGGACGACGGGTGTTCGTGATGAGTTTCAATCGCGTGTCGGCTTGCATCGAAGTGTCCCGGGACGGAGGCCAGGCGAAGTTGGCCTGGCGAGGCAACGCGCGACGCGGAGTCGGTGGAGTCTTCAACACGGCCGTCATTCAAGACGGCCACGTCTACGCCTGTGGCCAGAACGGCCGGTTTGTCTGCGCACGCCTGGACGATGGGCACCAGGTCTGGAACACCTTCGCCCCGGCAACCGGACGCCGGCCGGCCAGTTGGGCCAACGTGTTCGCGATCAGGCAGGGCAACCGGTTTTTCCTGGCCAATGACCTGGGCGAACTGATCATTGCCCGGTTGAGCCCCGCGGGGTACGAGGAAGTGAGTCGCGCGAAGGTGATCTCGCCAACCCACAAGGTGGGAAATCGCCTGCTGGTCTGGTCCCATCCGGCTTTTGCCAACCGGAACATCTACCTGCGTAACGACCGCGAGATCCGCTGCTACAGTCTGGCGAAGCCCGGCCGGTAACGCCGTCGCACGCTAGTGGTTGAACAGGAACTCGCGGCTGTTCAACAACGCCCAGAGCAGATCTTCCAGGCCCTCGCGAGGATTGGGGGACCGGGTGATGATCTGTTGGCATGCGGTGATTTCATCGGACGTGGGCCGGCGGCTGTAGGTGGCCAGGTACAGGTGTTCGACGGCCTGCTGGGCGGACCCGGGTTTCTTCAGCTTGTCGTTTCCGGCGAGTTGCGAGATGCGGCCGGTTTTGTCGGCCAGCTTGCGGGTGAGCAGGTCACCGTTGGCAATGTGCAAGACCTGGGCCAGGTTGGGCTCGGCAGTGCGTTCGCACTCGCAGGCAATCGCACGTTGTGGACGACCGAGCGTGTCCAGGAAATAGGAATTGAAATTCGGGTCGGGAAGCTCGATGGCACGGGTCCCCAGCGGCACACCCCCGAAGGGCTCGTGGGTTCCGCAGGCCACGTCGATGGCATCCAGCAGCACCTCGGCGGGCAAACGCTTGATGTTGTAATGAGGATAGAAGCGACGGTCGCCGGCGTTTTCGGGAAGCGAGGTCGAACTGAGTTGGTAGACGCGAGATCTCATGATGGACCGCATCAACCTGCGCAGGTCAAACTTGGTCTCGACAAGGTGGTCGCCCAGGGCGTCGAGCAGTTCGGGATTCGAAGCGGGATTTGTCGCCCGCATGTCGTCGACAGGTTCCACGAGTCCGGACCCCATGTAGTAGGACCAGATCCGATTGACGATATTGCGAGAAAACAGCCGGTTGTCTTTCGAGGTGATCCACTCGGCCAGTGGACGTCGCAGGTCACGAACTCCCTTGGTGTCGACCGGGTTTCCCGACAACGGCTTGGGAGCCATCGTCTTTCCCAGGCGGGGATGAGCAATCGACCCCGAATTCCTGAGAATCACGATCGCCTCTCCACCGAGTTGGTCGAACTTGCTGTTGTTCTTGATCCCGACCCGTGTGAAGAAGGCGGCCAATCCATAATAGTCCGACTGGCTGTACACCTCGTACGGATGGTGGTGACAACGGGCACATTGAATTCGGACACCGAGGAATACCTGGGCGGTCGCCTCGGCGAGATCGGTCGGCTTGCGAGCAATCCGGTAATAGTTGGCAGGGCCGTTCTGCAATGTCGAACCCTGGGCGGTGATCAATTCACGGACAAACTGGTCGACGGGCATGTTCTGCCTCAACGACCGCCTGATCCAGTTGGACAGGCTCCACATCCCGCCGACACCGGTCTGCTTGCGGTTGTTCCGCAGCAAATCGCCCCACTTCAATGCCCAGTACGCACTCCACGCTTCGACGTTCACATCACGTTTCGGATCCCCGGTGAGCCCCAGGAGTTCGTCAATGAGTTGATTGCGTTTGTCCGGTGTCTTCGCTTCCAGGAAGGTCTCGACCTTCTCGGCCGGAGGCAAAGTGCCAATGGAATCCAGGTAGGCACGTCGAATGAACTCGGCATCGCTGCAGAGACCTGCCGGCCTGGTGCCCAGCCGTTTCCAGCGCGCCTTGACGTGTTCATCGATGAAGTTGTTCGGCTGAAAACCGGCCAGATCGACGTTGTCTCGGAAAGGAGAGAGCACGTGGACAACTTTTGCCTGGCCCTCGTAACGGACCATCACCGTCGCCTGGCCTTTTCCGACGACGGTGATGTAACCATCCGCGGTGACCGTGGCGATCGAATCATTGAGACCGTCGTATCTTGCGGTGCGGGTGACGTCACGGGTGGTGTTGTCGCTGTAATGTGCCACGACCCGCAGTTGCTGTCCCTGGTCGACCCGATAGGTTCGCTCTGTCGGCGAGAGAGTCAGGTTGACGACCCGGGGTTCGTCGGCCTGCGGTTCCGGCACACCGGCATTCAACCAGGCGGTGAGGACCTGGTGATCATAGGAACCGCGGCGGAACCTCCTGCCACCACCATGGCCCACTTCCAGAAGAGCCTTGTGAAGAATCAGGCTGTCATCGGGCTTGATCAGTGAGACTCGTCTCCGAAGTTCATCACGAACAATCGGTGAATAATCCTGTTCCGGGGCAAAACCGAGAAGAGAGAGCTTCAAGCCCCCCTTGCCGTACTGTGCACCGTGGCAGGTTCCCTGGTTGCAACCCGACCGGCTGAGGATCGGGACAACATCCCTGACGAAACTGACCTTGGCCTGCGACAGAAACCCGGTAACGCGAACCGGGATCTCCACCGACCCGGCACCGTACTGTACCCGGATCTTTCCGGTTCCCGATGCCAGTGGAACCACCGCCCCGGTCTTTGAAACCGACGCGATGTCACCGGAACTGATGCTGTAAGATGCGGCATGGGTGAGATCGAATTGCCGACCGCCGCCATCGGTTCCAGTCACCTGCAACTGCAAACGATCGAGATTGCCAGCCAGCGCGACTCGTGGCGGTTCGACATGAAGCGACACGGGTGTGTTGTCCGCATGGACGGCATTTCCGGCAACGGATACCATGGCCATCCAGGTGAGGATGAGCCCGCCAAGTCGGATCCTGGTCCGATTCGAAGCCATCTGAGCCATGAAACCCCCTTCGACCACGAACCAACACTCATGTTGGCACCAGCCGATTCCTCGAAAAGCCAGCCTGCGAACCACGCATCAAGACAGTTCGATGAGGTACAATCCACACTGGCTGTGAACTTAAGTCTACGTGTTGAAATCACGGTGTTCAACATCGAGGTCGTCACGGGCTGACAGCGAGAGAGTTTGACAATTTGACCAACTGCGTCTGAACACGAGGTGCTCTGCCATGTTGAATCTCTTTGGTCAACGAACCACGGACTGTGAATCCACCAGGCGGCATTTCATGCTGCAGGTTGGCTCGCTGGGCGGACTGGGGCTGTCGTTGGAAACGGCGCTGCGGGCGGAGTCACGCGATGACTCGAAAAACCAGTCGAAATCCAGCGACGTCAACTGCATCCTGATCTGGACCAGGGGCGGCACCAGTCACCACGACAGCACCGACCCCAAGCCCGAGGCGAAGTCGGAGATCCGTGGCGAGTTCGGCGTGATTGACACCGCTTTGCCGGGAGTCCAGTTCACCGACAAGATGCCCCACTTCGCAAAACACCTCAAAGAGTTTTCGGTGTTGCGGAACCTCAACCCGCAAAATGCCGGTCACGGTGTGGCCGATGCCATCATGATGTCGGGCAAGAAACTCAATCCATCGATCACGTATCCCTGTTTCGGATCGGTCGTGGCAATGGAGAAGGGGCCCCGGACCAACCTGCCGCCGTTCATCCAGGTTGGCACACAGGTTGATCGCGTCCACGGTGGCGGGACGGCCGGCTACCTGGGCATTCGTTACAACCCGTTCGAGTTGCCGGGTGATCCCAGCAAGAAGGATTTCACCGTCCGCGACGTCACCCTACCCGGTGGAGTGAGCCTGGCACGCGTCGACCGCAGGCGACAGGCGTTGGCGGCCATCGATCGTCTGCAACGCGATGTCGAAAAGAAGCCCGCCTCGCTGAAGGCAATTGACGGCTACTACGAAAACGCCTTCAGCATGATCACCTCGCCGGCGACACAAAAGGCGTTCGACTTGAACAAGGAGAGCGCCCAGACCCGCGACGCGTATGGACGGACCAACCTGGGTCAAAGTTGTTTGTTGGCCCGGCGACTGGTCGAAGCCGGATCGAGATTTGTGACGGTGTCGAGCCCGAGTTGGGACACGCACGTCAACAATTTCTCGGCTCTCAGGAGATTGCTTCCGCCGCTGGACCAGGCATTCCCGGCCTTGGTCGCGGACTTGAAAGAACGAGGACTGCTCGAATCCACGCTGGTCGTCTGGATGACCGATTTCGGCCGGACACCGGTGATCAATTCGGCAGCCGGACGCGACCATTGGCCCACGGCCGGGCCGATTTGCTTTGCCGGAGCGGGCACTCCACCGGGTCGGGTGATCGGCAAGACCGATGCCACCGGGGCGCGTCCGGTCGGAAAAGAGTATTACTCCAACGACATCGCCGCGACCATCTACACGAAACTCGGGATCGCCCTGGACACCCTCCACGTCACCGGTGATGGACGACCCGTGCAGGTCTGTGACGGGCGTGTCATCCCGGAATTGATGAGCTAGCGTCCGGCCAATTGGACCGACATTCCAGAACCAGTATTCCCGTAACGGTGCGCCATGACACTCGGCCGTTTTTCAGCTGCCATCGCCACCCTGTGCGTCCTGGTGCCATCCCTCCAGGCGGAATCGACCATTGGATTCCGGCAACTGTGTTCGACGACACCGGTCGCCGTCCAACGCGGCAAGAAAACAACGATCAACGTCCGCTCCAACTACACGCTCGACGGATCGTACAGGGTGTTTTTCGATCGGCCCGGCATCACGATGAAGTTCCTGGAGACAAAGCCCATTCCCGCGCCTCACCAGGGGCGGGGCACACCGGGTACCCCCTTTCGCTTCGAAGCCGACGTGCCTGCCAATCAGCCACTGGGCATTTACGAATTCCGCGTCGCCACGAAAACAGCCGTCTCCAGCGTCTCACACCTGCTTGTCACCAGTTACCCGGTGGTCAACGAGTCAAAAGATGACAACGGTTCGATCGAGACAGCCCAGGAGGTTTCGTTTCCGGTGGCCATCTGCGGCATGTGTGGAAATGCCGAGGACGTCGACTTCTACCAGTTCACCGGGAAAGCCGGGCAGAACATCACGATCAATATTTATGCACAGCGGGTGACCAAGGCTGTCCACAGCATGCAGTCGGGTGGAAGCGGTGCGAGCGTGATGTACCTGATGGACTCGATCCTGACATTGCGAGGATCCAACGGGCAGGTCATCGCCGAAAACGACAACTTCGTCGGTGGGGATTCGTTCCTGTCGTACAAGCTTCCCGAAGACGGCCGGTATTTTCTCGAGGTCCGCGACACCCGTTTCATTGGCAATCCCAAGTACGTGTATTGCGTGGAGATCAGCGATCAACCCTTCGCCCATGCCGTCTTTCCGATGGCCATCCAGCGGGGACAGACAACCCAGGCCACCGTGGTCGGACACAACCTCGGCGGGATCGAAACAACCACTTTGAAATCGGTGGCCGACGAACCACTTGGCTGGAAGAGGCTTCCGGTCAAAACGCCGCGTGGACACACAAATCCCGTGCAGGTGNTGGTGAGNGNCCANCCNCANNTCGTCGCCANAGGNAACCACTCGATGGNCCNGGCGANCCCACTNACNCTGCCGGTNGGAGCCAACGCNCGACTCTCCAAGCCCGACNAAGTGCACTANTACTCCTTCGAGGCCAAGAAGGGCCAGTATTACCTGTTTGAAGTCGAATCCGACCGACGTGACCTGCCGCTGGATAGCGTCATTGACATGTTTGACTCGTCCGGAAAGAAAGTGGCCGACGGCGACGACGGCTACTACACCAAGGACGCCAAGCTGCAATTCAAGGCGCCCTCGGACGGCAAGTTTTTCGTGTCGGTCCGCGATCTCCACAACCGCGGGGGAGAACGGTTCATCTACAACCTGAGGGCCGAACCGGCGACTCCCGAATTCGAACTGCACGGCAAGTACTACTACGCCCAACTCGCGCCCGGCACCCGCATGATCTGGTTCGTCAACCTGAGTCGGCAGAACGGATTCACCGGACCGGTCGAACTGAAAGTCGAGGGGCTACCCGAAGGTGTGACAGCCACGCCGGTCACCATCCCATCGGGTCTGACCCGCTCAGCCGTCATCCTGTCGGCCAGCGCCAACGCCAAGATCGATGCCCGACTGGTNCGACTCTATGGAAAAGCGACCTATGCCGACGCCGACGGCAAGACGCGGGACCTGNTCCGGTATGCCCATGTCACCTGCGAATTGCAGGTGTCGGGAGGATCCCAGGCNCGCCGGCCAATCAACACGCAACTTGTCGGGGTCACCAATCCACTCGACATCGTCGAATTCGAAGCCACGCCAAGCCAGATCACGCTTCGGCCCGGAGAGAAGGTGGAGATCAAGGTCCGGGTCAAACGGAGCAAGGAGTTCACCGGACCGATCCAACTGGGGATGCCCTTCCTCTACGGCAACTCGATCATTGCCGACCAATTGCCCCCTGGCGTGACCATGTCGTCGGACAGCAAGGCCAGGTTGGCCGGAAATGTCGTGGAGGGAACGATCATTCTCGAGGCGGCAACCGGAGACAGAGCCCCCAAGCCCCTCAAGCAATTTCCGATCGCCGTCATGGGCCGGATTTCGATGTCGTTTTCGATCAGTACGAATTACGCATCCAATCCGATCCACCTGACAATTCCGGACGTCGCTGCCGAAACCGGCGGCCGCTAGAGACCCACCAGGTGGGTGCGGCTGGGAATGACCGGGGATCGGCGGCCCAACAACAGGCAGTCACAACCCCGCTGCTACCTGTCAGCCCCGGGCTGGTTCCTGTCCAGGGTGTCCTGCAGGTACAGGATGTGACTGGCCACCAGTCGACGATGATCGTCGGCAATCGTCCGCATGTTGGCCCCTTCGATCATCGGCCCCATCGGTGGAGCGTATGTGCTCCAATGACCGCCGTGTGCCAGTCCGAGGCGAGTCGACATGGCATCGAACGGAATCGCCGTCAACATGCTCTTGGTCGACAACTGGACCAGCGACAACACCGACCGGATCCTCCTCACCGCCAGCCAGGCTTGTTCCCCTCGTCGTTCGGCATCAGTTTTTGCCTCCCAGCGAACCAGCTGCGGCCGTGGCCTGANCTCGGCCATCCGACGTTTTTTCTGCTCCTCCCGACGGTCGATCATCTGGCGATCTTCTTCGGTNAGAAGTGCCTCGCTGCGTGCGGCGAGTGTTTTCACCACCGTTTCTGCCCTGGCCATCAGGTCCTGCAAAAATTGCAGGTACCGGTAATCGTCGACCCCCTCGCGAATCGCTTCCCAGGCGATCGTGGGGATCGGCCCGCTGGGAGAGAGACACACCTGGCTCAACCGCGTCCTGGGATCACCCGACACGTTGCCGTTCGCATCGGCCGTCCAGATCTTGTTGTCGTAGTACGCCCACGACGCCACGCCCTTGATACCCGTCCTGGCTGCCCAGAAACCGTACAATGCGCGTGGAAACGGCATGTTCTGGTGCATGCCGTGACAGGTGTAGGTCCAGACCTCGGACTTGAGTTTTTCGGCAAGCCGAACCGAATCCTGTGACACGCCGGCTTCCCCCTGGATCCAGACGTCGAAATACTTGCCCAGGACCTCCGGATCCAGGCCGGCTGTCGTGGTCCGGATCGGCAGGCCCCACGACTTGATCGTTTTCAGCAGCGACCTGGCCGCTTCAGCACGTGGTCCTGTCCCACCCGGTTCGTCGGTGGCATAAAAGAGTGGTTCGGGCCACTTTCGTTTTTTCCATTCACCAAGCATGGCCTTCAGGGCTGGCTCCGGCGTTCCACCCCAACCGTACCCCTTCTCTCCAGAACGACTTGTCAGCCACAGGACCGGCTGTCCCGACCGACACAATCCACTGTCAAGAATCATCTTCATGGTGGTGTCCAGGCCGTAGGCACGCCGGGGATCACCGGCCGGGTAGCCGGTGTTGTGAGAAAAATCGAGCCGTTTGCCATCGACGTCGGCATTGTTGTAGACCGTGACCGTGTTCATCCCGTGCTCGACCATGTCACGGTAATAGGCACGTCGCAGTGCAGGGGTCAGAAACCGATCCGGGACGTATGTCTCGTGGTGATACACCAGGAATGCCGCCCTGGGACTGGGAAGCCGTAGGTCCATCACGTTGACCCGTAACGGGATCTCGGCGACGGGCTTGCCCGCAACCNTGACCTGGAGCCGTCCCGTGTACTGTCCGGGGGCAGTCTCTTCGGACGTCTTGATTGTCGCCCACCAGGCCAACATCCCCCCACGATCCACACCACGTGGACGCNTCAACGGCAACAACGACTCCTGCACGCGACGAACCGTCACGGCACTGGCATCGAGNNGGCTACCGGATGGTCCTTCCAGGTCACCCACCAGGCGGACATCAACCTCACCCAGCCCCCGCAAAGCGTACAGGCCCAGGAACGCTGGCTCGTACTCGCCCCGTCCCATCGAAACCGAAAGGCGATCGATGCGTTCTCCCTGAGAGGGCATCCGTTTTTCGAATCGACTGGTTTCCATCACCGACCGACTGAACAGGGAGAACCCACGAGCCTTCTCCGCCTCGGAAACCACCTGGTCGGATTCCCCATTCATCTCCAGGCGGAGGTTGTCGATCCACATCAGCCCATAGAACTCGTTCTTGTGCCGACGCAGGTAGATGCTGACGGTGTACTGACGGCAATCATTGGTCCGGAACGACAAGTCGACGGGAAGCCAGCCGTGTGATGTCGACCACCCGGAACTGTACGACCCGACGAGAGTGCCATCGGAACTCACGATATCGAACCGAAGATCACCGACAGGCGATTGTGGAGTGGACACCCAGGCCCGCAAGCGGTAACTGCGATTGGGGGTCAGCGCCATCGGATCCGAGGACGTCCCACGATACGGGTACTTTTCGATGTACTTGCCCGACTTGAGCAACATGGACGACCGGCCCGAAAAACGNTAACCGTCGTCTTTGACCAGGACCGTATTGCCGACAAGATTCCAGCCAACCGGTCGGCCATCCTGCCAGTCCTCGAAATCGCCATTCACCAGGCCGGGACGGCCAAACGGTTTTTGCGGGGACGACGACGCCTTGTTTTTGGAGGGTTGTTTTTGCAATGCGACCTGCAAGAGCGTCTTCTTCCGCGGCGCAAAATTCTCGACAAATCGGACCTCGTCATGGATCGCCAGGTCATCAATCGATGCCCCGGTGTAAGAGGATCCCAGGAAGATCTGGTCGGGTGACCAGGCGAGTGGATCCACATCGTCGGCATGAACCCGACGCGCCCCATCGACAAAAACCGCAACGACTCCCTTGCCCGGTCCGGCGGTGAGATCCCAGGTGATGGCATAGTGCTGCCACGTCCCGTGATGCACGAACCGTTGGGCATTCGGGATCCAGCCTGTCCGCGTGCCAACCGTCCANCCCAGGACAAAACTCTTTGACCGACCTTGCCNGGACACGCCCAGCTTCATTCCGTGGGCACCGGAGAGATNGATGAAATTGTAGGCCCATTGCCCGTCTGCGAACGGGTCCATCTTGGCAAAGAACTCGATGGTTCCCCGGTCCAGATCAAGGTTTCCGAGCACATCGTAGGCCAGTTGACTTTTCGCGTGACCACGGACCGCACGGCCCCACTTGCCGTCGGCCACCAGCTTTGCTCCACGCCGGAGCAAAAGACCGGACGGAGAACCACCCGCCACCTCGGCATCGAACGTCTTGTCGAACGACGCGTAGAACCGCAGATCCCCGCATGCTGACTGATCGGCCACCAGGGCCAGTGCAACAGTCAAAACAACAGCCAGGAAATGCCGGGGCTGTTTCCCAGCCCGGTCCAAGTTCCAACAAGAACCTCGCATCACAGCAGCTCCCTTCCTGTCCACAGATGCCCGGTATCCTACACCAACCTCGATACCATCAACGAATCTATCGCCACACATCTGTCCGGGCCAGTTATTGCCGGCGAACCGATTGCCGAATTGATCCGGCTGCGTCCCCCGGCGACATCCGGAGATCGATCAACGGAGTACCCTGACCGCGGGTGGCGTCTGCATGTGACGTGGGCTTGTTGCCGCACTTTGCTGGGGAGGGAACCCGACAAAGTGCAGCCAGGCCCTGAGCGATTTCCTGGTGCGTGTCTTTTGCCTGGCAAACACCCGTCGCACGCGAACAATCCCCTCGGCAGTGGTCTCGATCGCCTCGAACTGCTCCTGGCCAAACGAATCNACCGCCAGCGCCAGGCACCGCTTGCGATCCATCAGGTGCACCCACCCCTCGGCCCTGACCGGCCGCCTGGGGTTCGACACCACGAACGCTTCAGACGCCCGGGCGGTTCCCTTCCACACGCTCCATGGTGTCGCCCCATCGACCCGGTCGCCCACTGGTCGTCGCGCCTGAAGAGACGCCACCTGCCCGGATGCCAACCGGGCGTACACCCAGGTTCCGGCTCCGAAATCGACCAGGTTGGGTTCTCCTGCGGTCGGGGCATCCAGGTTCAATTTCACGTCCAGGATGATCTCTGACACCTGGTCACCCGGGTCGTCGAGTTGCCAGTCCATGCGAACCCAACTGCGAGACACGGGGAAATCGAGTTCCACGCGGCTGCCCACCTTGTCCGATCCCTTCACGACAACCGATTGCTCACCGGACAATGTGACCGCCAATGGCCCCCGGCGAACCGGTTTCCAACTCGGCGCATCAGGACCGCCCAGCGACACGGTACGACCAGACCGGGTCTTGATCACCAGGCGTGCGGTGGGCCCCGCAAGATGCTCCTGGTNGCCAAATTCCAGTGACTGAAGAAACGGTCCCACGCGGGTGGGAAGCGTCCACACCAGGTACGGTGCATTGACGATCCGCAACTGTTTTCCGGACACCTCCAGGACATGTCCCCGGGAACGCCGTGGACCGGGTGTCACGTCCGGACCAAGCTCCAGTGTCAGAACCCGTCGCTGGTGAGGCTTGAGACTGACCGGAAACGCGAGCCACCACCGGGTGATCTTTCCCCGAACCTCGGCATCCGCCTGAACGACAATCGGACGAGACGACTCGTCGACCAGCCGGAAACGAAGCGGCGCTGGGCTGGTGGGGCGGTCAAGCGTCAACGTGCAGGGATAAATCGGACGTGACCAACCACCGGTTTCCCGCACCTCAACCTTCAGGCGTTCCGATGCCGCCACCTGGCCCCACGACATCACCAGCAACACGAAACCGGCAACCGGGGCGACAAAACTGAACCTGTATCGAAACATGGCAGTGACCTCCGCACGTGATCGTATCGGAGCCAACTGCGTGTCTCAAACGGCCAGGACCCATCACGGGAGCTCGACCTAGAGCAATTCCCGCGGCACCTTGCCACCATAGACCAGGTGCACCGGCCGACCACCGGGATCGACAATCTCCTCTTCACCGGTCAGGCCGATGCCGTGGTAGACGATGCGGCAGAAATCAGCGACGCCAACCTTGCGCGAGATCGGATGCTCGGCCTTCGAGTTGGTGGCCCCGATGACCTGGCCGGCCCGGTAACCGCCACCGGCAACCAGGATACTCTGGGCCTGTGGCCAGTGATCTCGTCCGGCATTCTTGTTGATCGTCGGCGTCCGTCCAAATTCCCCGGCCGTGACGACCAGCGTGTTTTCCAGGAGCCCTCGCTCGGCCAGGTCCTCGATCAANACACCGACGGCCCGATCATGACGTGGCATCTTGCTGTCCAGCGCNCCCTTGATGTTCCCGTGGTCATCCCAGTAGCCGGTGTTCAGCGACACGTAACGGACACCAGCCTCGACCAGGCGTCGACACAGCAGCGCCTGTTCNCCCCAGCCAGGACCGTACTTGTCGCGAGTCTTCTTGTCCTCGCGATCCAGTTCGAACGCTTCCTTGGCTCGTCCCGACATCAGGATATCCACGGCCTGTTGGTCCACCTCGTCGATGTTCTCGAACACCGGGGAACTGTCCAACTGCCGCCGGTAGCTGTCCAACTGACGNGACAACCCCAGGCGATCGCCGAGACGAACTTTTGTCAGGCCATCCACCAGCTTGAAACTGCGGTGGTCGGCCGTCGGCAAGCGTCCTGCCTCGTTGCCATAACTGAATTCTCCAACCCGNAAGGGGTTGTGCGCCACGCCCAGGTAGGCACCACCGTGGAATCCAAACCCGCCGTCATTGAAGTTCACCGTGGCGGGGACACCCGGGTCACGAGGACCGAGCAAGGTCGAGACACAGGCACCCATCGAGGGGTTCCGGGGGCGACGGTCCGAGCCAGTCGATCCCAGGAACGCCGTCAACATCCAGTGGGCCGCTGCCCAATGGTCACCGTTGCCATGCGAGAAACTGCGGATGACCGACACCTTGTCCATGATCCGCGCCTGGTAGGGCAGCAGTTCACCAACACGCAAACCGGGCAGCGCCGACGCGATGGATTGGTAGGGACCCCGGACCTGCGAGGGCGCCTGGGGCTTCATGTCGAACGTGTCGAGTTGACTGGGACCGCCATGTTGCCAGATCAGGATGACAGACTTGTCCGACTTGTATTCCGCTCCGCGCGCTTCGTGACGGAGCAGGTCGGGCAACGCCAGGCCGAGTGCCCCGATGGACCCGACTTCCAGAAACTTCCGACGACTCATCCCGTTACAAAGTCGACCGTCGAAACCGCCTGTCAAACGCAACATCACTGACTCCTGCCAACCGGATTCACGACACACCAATTCGTGTCGCCACCTCTGACCCCATTGTATCCCCCCATTGTATCAAAGGTCGTCAATGTGACTCAATGTCGTGAGTTCCGTGGGGCGCATCGACGTTTTTCCTCGAGGTTCACCCAGTCGAAACAGCACAAGCCCGACACCGGCCGCATCGCTCGAACAATTCACATGGTCTCATCCAACGCGGCCAATTCCCGCTGCGTTCGGATCCACGACTCGATCTTTGACCGGGTTGGCCAACGCGGCAGCATCAGCAGCAGCAGAATTCCACCAACCATCAACGACGCCCAATGGTGTTCCATGCTGAAGACGAGGATGTTGAAGAACGCTGCTCCCTCGAGTAGTGCGAGGCCAACAATCAACCGGACCTGGTACAGCCCGAGCAATTCGCCATCCGTCACAAGAGTCCTGGAATCACCGAGAAATCCCGGGAGGACAAACGACACGATGGTCGTGACGAACGCGAAAGCCGTTGCAATCATCCCCAGCATCTCCAGTTCACCATCGGCGGGCCCCAGCGTGACGAGGGCAAAAACAGCCACTCCCGCGATCAATGCCCCGGTGATGATCTGCATCGTGCGGATGGCGGCTGAAACGTCGATGTCCGGGGCAGAGTCCTGGTCAACCGGATCCATGTTGAGACTCTCTTCCTGGTAGATGGCTGTCTTGCGACTGTCAGGCCGGTTCGAGGACCTGCAGGTTCATGCCGGTCACCAGGTCCTTGACACGTTCGCGATAGGCACCCATGTGGGGTGCCACCAGGTGAGCATTCAGGGCATCCAGGCTCTCCCACTTCTCCACCACCACAACGGTGTTGTCTCGCAGCGGCGCCTGTTTCTCGATACTGGTTACCGCGTCAACGGCGGGACCATATTCCACGCAACCCTCCTCGGCCCGCACCAGCGGTACCACCTGGTGGAACTCGGCCAGAAAATCGTCCCGCCGCCCCTCGGCCAACTCGATTGTTGCCAGCACAATGACCATCGTGATTCTCCTCCACTTGTGTTGAGCTGACCATCGTGGTGACGAACGGGGCCGGAGGTCAAGAGGGGCGAATTGATTCCCCCGACCAGCGGCCGACCACCGGTGTCATGATGTTGTGTCGTCGGGCTTCTGGACATTCTCTTCCGTAGGAAATCTCACGACCTCCCGGAAAACGGCAGAATGCAATGAGGGCTCAACGTCCGCTCTTCCAGAAGTTCTCCAAAAAACAGAAGAAACTCTGAAGGAACTGAGGTTTCGACGATCTAAACAACATGCCACCCAACAACCTCGATTTTCCCGAAACGCTCAGGACACACTGGGCTTCGATTTACCAGTTGGGCCTGAGGATGTTCGGCAACCCGACCGATGCCGAGGAAATGGCCCAGCAGACGTTCTTTCGAGCCTACATCGCNTGGGACCAATTCCAGGGACGATCACACATCCGGACGTGGCTGTTTCGCATCGGCATCAACGTGTGCCACAAGCAACTCCAGGCCCGCAGTCGGTTCCAGGGCAGTGACCTCGACGCCGAATTGCTCGCGGCGCCCTCGGACACCAGCTCATCCGGCGAGGATCTCCAGGAGCGTGTCAACCTGGCCCTGGGTCTCCTGGAACCACGGCACCGCCTGATCCTGACACTTTTCTGCATCGATGGACTGAGACACATCGAGATTGCCGGGATCCTGGATGTTCCCGAGGGAACCGTCTGGTCGCGACTGCATACCGCAAAAAAGAAAATGGCCCAAAAACTGCAGAGCCTCGAAAAGGAGACACATTCATGAACGAGGAACTCGCCAGGCAACTGTGCTTGAAAGTGATCTATGGTGGCGAACTGACGCCGGAGGAAACCCCCGTGTTCGAATCGTTCGTGCAAACCGACACCGGCCAGCAGTACCTGTCCAGGAGCCGCGAAATGAAAGACACGCTGAACAACATCGCGAGTGTTGAACTCGTGGCAGAAGACCAGTCGGCCATGATCAATCGTTTCGAGAACCTGCTGAAACAAAACGCCATCGAATCCCAGAAGAAATTTCCACTGGCGGTTTCGTTGCTGATCGGACCGATCAGCGTGTTGCTTGGGATCAGCATGCTGACCCAGGGATGGACCGGCGTGACCCCGTTGTTGGTCGGCGTTCTGGCCATTTTTGGGTTTCTCGCAATCGTCCTGTGGAAACACAACCAGCGATTGATGAACGAAGAGAACGTCTACGAACTCATGACGGCCAGTCACATCCGTTCGCGCGAGTTGCCCAGCCGTGTGGTGGCACTGCTGATGCCGGTCCTGCCCGCGATACTTGCCGGATGGGGCTTCTACCAGTTCGACGGCCCGGAATCGGGCATGAAGTACTTCACGCTGTGCCTGGTGTTCACGCTGGGCGTCACCTGGCTGTTGACGACGATTTCGAAGAACTCGTCGCGGTCCGGTGACCCGGAGGTGTGGGACTGGTGGCAGGACGGATTGAAAGACTGAGATCCAGCCCAACGTCGAACCGGTACCAGCGGATCTATTGTTTTGCTGGCACNGGCTGCGGGATGAATCGCCAGACCACCACGTCGCACTCGTACATGAAAAAATCGAGTTTGCGGGTTGAGTTGCTTTCGGCAGCTGAGAACTGGATCGGGATCAGGTCGTGATTGAACGAATCGATCGTCAACTCACCCTGCTTCTCCGGGGTGATCACGGTCAGTCCGCTGGGATACTGCATGACCCGCTGGAACGAGAACGGCAGGTCGATCGTCACCTTCATCCGCCGCTCGTGACCAGCNTTGACGATGCCGACATAGAGGCTGCCGTTGTGCCAACGCTGCCAGTTGTACACGTCGTCTTTGGTACGACCGGCCGGCTTGACGGTCCGTTCGAACTTGACCACTGCCCCCTGGTTCTTGGTCGGTGGTGGAGACAACAAGATTGGCTCGAGCACCTTNAGCTCGTCACCGGCGTCACAGACGGCTCCCCAGATGCTGGGGAGCTTGCGGATATCGTACTTGGAGAAATCGTTGCGCTTGGGTGACCAGTAAAACACCGTCGAACGGGCTCCAGCGGCGATGTTCGCATGCACCTGGGCNCGAATCTCCCGGGCGTTGGGACGGTGTGTCCTGTCTGTGATGACCTGTTGACGAGTTCCGATCCTCCAGTCAAAGGCCTGNGAAACCGACCAGACCGACTTGGTCGGCCATTT
Organism: Planctomycetaceae bacterium; assembly: GCA_002724415.1. Classification (GTDB taxonomy): domain Bacteria; phylum Planctomycetota; class Planctomycetia; order Planctomycetales; family Planctomycetaceae; genus UBA8437. Next base: position 29,222 of record PBOU01000002.1, on the reverse strand, counting down.
CCTGGAATAGGAACTCGTCTCGCTCATCGTCCAGGCCCAGGGGCCNTCGGGAACCGGGTACGTGTTGGGCCAGAGAATGTCCGCGTTGTCGGCATTGTTCACTGAATAGAATTCCGCTCGCGTGCCACAGATGACCACGGGATGATTCGGATCGACCTGCTTGATCATCTTGTAGACACGGTTGAGGTTGGCAGCCACTTTCACCGGCTCGGACCGGCGGCCCGGTTCGTCGGAGAGATACCACAGCCACAGTGCCGGTTCGTTCTTGACGGCCTCGACCAGCTTGCGTGCCGTCGCAACATCCCCGAGATCTTCCACCACGTCCCTGGGCAGCCCCAGCGCCACCCCGATCCCGTGCTCGGCCGCCCCCCGCAGATAGATCCGGGCTCGCCGGATCCACTTCTCCGTATCACCGTTGATCTGGACCTCGAAAAGATACTCGTGAGTCAGGTCGAACCGGGCTTTCTTCAAACCGGCAAACTCGGTGATCGAATCCGATGGGTCCCGAAACGCACCGTAGATGTACCGGCGACGGCCGTTGATCCGGACGAAACCGTCCTTGTCGATCGTGACTCGCGTCGGCTTTTTCTCGGTCGCGTCGTCCGCGGCCCGAACCGGCAGCCAGGTGACCGGCCCCCACAACAACGACAACAGGATCCAACAAGCAGTTTTACCGGGCACGTTCAGGTCTCCTGGCTGGTGAAGTGTCCGGCCAGTATACGAGAACCCATGTGGACCCATCACCCGGTCTCGTGACCGGAGCCCAACTCACCTCCACGAGATGGTGACCACCACGTCCACCGGGACTCCCAGCCGGTTGACGACCTTCACGGTGTCTCCGGGAACCAGGCACAGGTTCCCCTCCGTGGAGGTGGCACTCGTCTTCTCGGACCCGGCAATCCTGATGGTCTTTCCGTTGCCGCCCACCATGAACTGCGCGGCCTGGTTGACCGCGGCCCCATCGGACGCCGAGACCGTGACGGTGGCCACCCGGGTCTTGGAACCCGCACCAATCGGCAGGGGCACCGCGTCGCCATCGGCCAACTCGCCACTGTGAGACCAGGTCTTGGTGCCATAAACCACCAGCCCTTCGCCNTGTCCATTGCCGGGCCGGTCGTACACCTCGATCACGCGGTTGCCGTACCGGGCTGGATTGGAGTGGGTGCCGAACGGCTTGATCAGCTTCCCGGTCTTGATCAGTCCACCGTTCCAGAAGGTATTGATCAGCGCGATGTTCGAGGAACTCTCGTCGATGTCCAGTGCCGTGGCAACATATCCCTCCGGTGCCTGTCCCCGGATCGGGGTGTAGAAGATGTTTTGCATCGTGACGTTGGTGCACCGTCGAAGGTGAATGCCGCCGACGCCGCCGCCGCACCCGTAGATGTTCTCCAGGACGAGGTTCATCAGGTTGTAGTTGTGGACAATGTGGATCATCGCACCACCGTGTGCCGTGCCGTTTTCCATCCGCACGTTCTTGACCGAGAGGTTCATGCTGACGCCCCTGGTCTGGTCATCCTCCCAGTAGAGACCGTACTTGCCCCCGACCCAGGCATTGGTCCCGTCAAAGACAACGTTGTGGAGGGCCACTCCCGAGGCAATTTTTACCGAGGGACCGTTGGGATCCATCGGCAGCAGGTAGGTGTTCCGGAACGTGGAGTGATCGATCGAGATCCAGTCGATGCCGGGGTTCTTGTCGATGAGAATGGGCAGGTCGGCAAGAATGGTCACGTTTTCGACAAAGATCAGCTCCCGGCCCTGCACCTGGATCCCGATGCTCTGGCTGCCACCCCAGTTGTGGATGGCAACATTCCGCACCTCCATGATGTCCGCATCAACGATCCGGATACCGATTTTCTGGACACGCTTGGTGTCCTTGTAGGCTCCAGCGGCAAGCAGGCCGATGTCCCGGATGGCACATTGCGCGATCACGCTCTTGTCCGGATGAGAGAATTCAAACAACGCAGCGGGAGTGTCCGGGGCGAACGTCAACTGGGTCGAGTACATGCCATCACCAATCAGCTTCACCCGGTGCCGATTCACGTGGATGGTCGTCTTGCAGTTGAACTGGCCTGTCAGGCGGACATTCACACCGGGCAGCGTGGGGGCCGAGTTGATCGCCTTGTTGATCGCTGGACTGCTGTCCGAGGAGGCCGGCGAGGCACCCCACCACTGGGGATACACTTCTCCGACGGCACCGGGACCGAAGTGCGCGTGTCCGGCACCGGCAAAAGTCTGGTGCAACCCGGCGGTAAATGGCCCGTTGAACCTCACCGTCGCCTTGTCCGCGATCTTTAGTTTCGCCCCGTTGGGGATCATCACGTTGATCGTGGACGGAACGGTGAGATTCGAGAGATTGTAAGTCCCCCCCGGAAAATACAGGGTTCGGGTGTCGCTCCCCGAACACGCGGCGATGGCAGCCGAGATGGCCTTGGTGTCATCGCGGTCGTCATCGGGCACAGCCCCGTAATCGACAACGCTGGTCACGATGATTCCGCCCGGGGCGGGAACCGACCTGGGAGCCGCGGCAATGCCCACGACAAGTCCCCAAACCGCCAATCCCGTCAGCAACGTCACGGATGTCAACCTGGTCATGAAACACCTCGGCAATGGTTAAATGTCGCGAGCACAAAGGCGAACCGGGGTACGCCCCACGATTCGACTGCAGGACCCTACCCGCGCAACACCGGAACCACAATTGGTTGCCCGGGCGCCCCCGCCAGGTCACACCTTTCCCTGGAAAGCAAACACCAGGAATTCGATGACAAAGGGCAGGAACAGCAGGCCAAAGACCAGCGTCACGTGCCGCACCACGCGGTCCACCAGGCCCTCGATCCATCGCGGCACCGCAAGTCCCCACAACACGAGTGCCACGCCGAACACGGCTGCGAAAGCCGACAGTTCGTAGTACACGAACTTGCCNATTCCAGCTCCACCACCGATGAGACTGACCANCGCAAATGTGCCGCAGACCCCNAACAACAGGCCAGCCAACACGCAGGCGATCCGCCCATAGATNTCCCGGGGAAGATCGAGACCCGGTTTCGTTTTCGGGACGTCGTGATCCGGCTCGTTCATCAGCAGTTCAACCATTCGACCCGGTTGTCCAGGAAAAACAACGAGGTCCGGCGAGCCGGTGCTGTCGTCTGTCAATCCCCGGTCGGAACAACCATTTTTCGATAGTACCCGCTCATACTCTTCATCGCATTTCAAACCGTCCACGACCTCGCCCGGGAAGTGGCACAACTCCACAAAATCGATCAAAATCGCCGACACCCTCAAGCAACACTTCGGCTTTCAACCCGCCGAACCGGGAGTCCGCTTCGTGACGTTGTCATTACAGTTGATCGTCACCGTGGTCATTCTGACGCTGGTCACCCTGGCCGTGGCCCAGATTGCCATCTTTGACCTGACCCGCGAAACCAAAAAGAACATTATCCTCCACAAGACCATCGGCCAATTGGGGCTCTGGGCTGCGGGTTATGGGTTGTTCCTTGGCCAACTCCATTACGAGAGCTGGGGCTGGGGCCTCCTGGTGATCAGCATACTCGGGATCTGTTTCATTGGATCGCTGTTCCAAAAGGCCAACAAGAAAAAGCTGGAAGAAAAGAAGAAGGCCAGTCAACGGAAGAAGAAGAAGAAGAAGAAGAAGAAGGACGAGAAAGAGAACGACGGCCAGAAGGCGGACGACAGTCCACCGGACGTTTCTCCCNGCACAGACGCCGACGCCTCTTTCGATGAATGGTCGGAATGACACGGTCGGCCCGGAACCACCGTGGCACCCGGCTCGATCACTTCTTTGGGACCCGGACGGTCACCACGTTCGAGACGCCCGTTCCCCGGGGTCCATCGGGCGTGTGATGCACCCCGTACACCCGGTACCGATAGGTCCTTCCGGCCACGACACTGTTGTCGGTCGCCATCATGCTGTTGCGGCCGGGACGGCCAATGAGATTCCGGAACGGCTTCCCCGGTTCGCCATCGGCCCGCTGAACAATGTGCCCGGCTTCNCCGTCCGCGTTGTCCTTCCACCTCAGGGTGACCGTCGACGCGGTCATGGACAACACGACCAACCCGGTGGGAGCATCGTTTGACGGCTTACCTGGACGAGGTGGCCGGTTGCGCACGATCTTCGGTCGATCGCCCGGATGGTCCAACTGCATCCGGGCCGTCTTGTAGCGAACGCGGACGAATTCCTTGATCGATGCGACCACGGTGTCGTAATTCCGATCCTCGGGATTGGTCACCCGGCGGTGTGGAAANGGATCCATCTCCAGGTCCTGGCTGATTCGCCCGTACATCGCATCGATCCGTGGCANCAGNANNCTGGGATGGAAGTGNTTCTCNAGGATCNCATCGGCCATCCGCCGGTANCGTTTCAGCAGTTTCGGATTGTCGACGATGCGTTCAATCAACGGCTGCGGCCGCCCTCCGGCAACCGGCCACGCGGCGTTCCAACCGGCAATGACCGGGATCCTGCGAAACGCCTTGTCCGCGAAGCCGACGTCCAGGTCCCAGGGCAGGTAATGCCACCTGGTGTCCGCGGGTTCGCGGTACAGGTANTAGTTGTGCGCGTTCCAGCCGGTCAACTGATCGAAGGCACCGGCAAACAACATCACGGCCATCGTCTTCAGAAAATCATCCACCACGATCGTGCCCTGCAGCATCTCGGCAAATCGGTCCGGTGGAGTCTTGTTGATCCTGGTGATCAGTTCGAGCATGTCACGGGCATCGGCCCGGGCGGCTGAGGACTTGGGTTCGAACGCATGACGATTCGCCTGGTCGGGTGGCAGGGCAAACGGTGCCAGGTTGCCACCGGGTCCGCCCTCATCAACCTTGTAGAGCGGACCACCACCATCGGCAAATCGGGTCTTCAAAAAGACGCTGTCGATCCGTTCGACGTTGACGTAAACACCATGGTACTTGCCGTTGAGAAAGAGCTTCGCGTGGTTGCACCGGGCCGCGGTGACTCCCACGTCATGCAGGACACGTGTCACCAGCGGCTCGCTGAACACGCTGCCAAATTGGACGCCATTGTCCAGGGCAACGNGCTGCAGGCCNAGAAAGGTNCNCCCGGGNTGGNACNGNCCAAACTTGACCAGGAAACTTCGCTTGTGCTTTTGCCGCGGGTTCGACGAACTGTTTCCCTTGTACCGGACACCAACATTCTCCAGGACCTGCTCGCCCCACCGGAACGTGCCCGGAACGTAAATCCGCTTGGGCAAGGCCGCTTTCAACCGGGCCAGGTCGGCCTCGCTCACCTGCAGGTGAACCACCTGGACGGCCCCCTGCTTGTAGAACGCATCGGCCGCCGAGACCTGCCGNGTTTTCCGGGAATCACCCGTGCGGGCTGGTGNCGGTTTCCCCGGCAACGCCGCNGGGACTCCACTGGATCCCCCCGGNCCCAACAGGAGCNAAACAACGACAAGAGCGGTGGACCATTTCGACATCAAGTAACCCCGGTGNCCCTCACTGTAGCACAGCGANATTCGGTGAAAATGGTTCCGGAAGCAGGATGAAACCGATGACACCGCTGGTCACTCGTGTTCCCCGTCATCGGCAGATCCGTAGGACTCCGGGCCAACCGAGGAAATCCCCGCGTCCCCGGATGCGATCCTGTTGCGGACCCAGGCAAACCACACGACCAGCCCCAGCACGCAGACGCCCAGCGAGACCAGTGACGTGCGACGGAACTCCTCGGGGATCGTCAGGATGGCGATCGTTGCCACCAGCCAGGCAGCAGCCGTCACCGCAATCGGCGAGCCCCAGCGGCCCAGTGAAAACGTGCCGAACCGGCCTGGCATTTTCGAGCGACGGCCAAGGTACGACAGGACGGTCAGCAGGTAGATGACCGCCGGCAGGACCGCGGCGGCCAACAGCAGTTGCTCGATCGATTCGGCGAAGATCTCGGCCAGCACCCCCAGGACAAGTATCAACAGGATGGCCGGAACCGGCACGGCGGTTCCCGGTGACACGCGGCGGAATACTCCACTGGCCGGGAAAACGTTGTCCCGGGCCATGGCGTACACGAGCCGCGATCCGGAGGCCATGATGATCAGNCCNCAGGCGAACACCGAGACGATGACCAGCACAAAGAACAGCAGCGACATCGTCGGACCCAGTTTCATCCGGATGATCTCTGGCAGCGGATAATCCGACGCGACCAGCTCGGGCAAATCGGTGATCCCCAGGGTGACCACGACCAGGAACAGCGTGCCAACACCGCCACTGGCAATGACCGACCAGACCACCGCTCGCGGCACCGTCGAAGCCGCATCGATGGTCTCCTCGGAAAGATTCGCCGCCGATTCAAATCCCACCAGCGTGTAGGCTCCCATCAGGCAGCCCATCAACCAGGGCATCCAGCCAACACCGGCATCGGGCAACGGGCTGGGCTGGGCAAGAATCTCCAGCGACGGACCGTCACGAAACGCCAGGTACCCGAACAACACGACCAGCCCCACCATCCCGGCCATCTCAGTGAAAACCGCCACCGAGTTGATCGTATTGGCCAGCCGGACTCCAAAGACATGAATCAGTGCCTGCAGGGCGATNACTCCACAGACGATCGCCGTCAACCAGCCCGAATCGGCCGGGATACCCGCCACGTGGCCAATGACTCCGGCGATCACGTGATCGACCGATGGAACAACGATCACCAGGAAACACACCGCAATCCAACCGGTCAGCCAGCCCCAGGCGGGACCGGCCAGGCGGGTGACCCACTGGTAGGAGTACCCCGTCAGCGGCATCCGCGAGGCCANCTCGGCAAAGACCAACGCGACCAGCAACTGCCCGANGGTCACCAGTGGCCAGGTCCAGATCCCGACCGGGCCCGAGGTCTCCAGCAGCGACTTGTAGTTGGCGAAAATCCCCGTCGTGATCGAGATGAAGGAAAACGAGACGGCAAACGAACCGAACAGCCGGATGGTGCGTCGCAGTTCCTGCGCGTAGCGGAACTGCGACATCGCCTGCTGATCGTCGGAAGTACCAAGGTCGGTCGGGTTGGTCACGGGGGGCCTGTCGGAATGAGCAATGGTCGCGGTGGGAGTCGTCTCAGAGACTGCCCCTGGGCCGTCCCTCGGATTTCATCCGCGCCTTGAAATCCGANAGTGCCCGGGAGAGCCGCTTGACGACGTCGGGGTGGTCGGACGCAACGTTGTTCTTTTCGCCGATATCGCTNGCGAGATTGAACAGCAGTTGTCGCTTCGGCTTGTTGCGGGGCCCCGATTCCAACAGCTTCCATTCGCCGATCCGCACCGCCTTGGACTGGTAGAAATACGCCTTGTGCGGACTGCGAGCGTCCTTCCGGCCCTCAAGAAGCGGCAGGATGTTGTGACCATCAATCTTCTGCCTGGGCAACGCGGCCCCGGTGATGGCCGCAAGCGTGGGCAGGATATCGATCGTGCCGGCCACTTCCCGGCAAACCGAGCCGGCGGGAATCCGACCCGGCCACCACATGACGGTCGGTTCGCGCATACCCCCCTCGAACTGCTGGAACTTGTAACCACGCAGCGGCAGTGCCGAACCGCCGATGCGGCGGTTCTTGTTGCCCTTCACCTTGTCGGTGGCATTGCCCTTGAGATTCCACGGACCGTTGTCGGAGGTGTAGATCACCAGCGTGTTCCGATCCAGTTTCAGCTTCTTCAACGTGGCCATGATCTGGCCAACCGACCAGTCCATCTCCTCGATCGTGTCCCCGTACAGCCCGGCAGCCGACTTGCCCGAGAACTCGGGCGTGGCGTACAGCGGGATGTGCGGCATCGTGTGTGGCAGGTAGACAAAAAACGGCTTGTCCTTGTTGGCCGTGATGAACCGGACCGCTTCCTCGGTATACCGTTTGGTCAGCGTGTTCTGATCGACGGGGAACTCGACAACCCGTGTCCCTCGAAACAATGGCGGTCCGGCCCGGCGGTTGTTCGGCGTCAACTGCCGGAACTTCTCCTCGTTGAACCCACCTCGCCAGCGGATGTCATCAGAGAGTTGCATGGCCGGATCGGCCCCCATGTCGTTGGAGTAGGGGATGCCGAAATAGGTATCGAAACCGTGGTTGGTCGGCAGGAACTTCTGCTTGTGACCCAGGTGCCATTTGCCGATGCAGGCGGTGGCGTAGCCGCGTGTCTTGAGCAACTCGGCGATGGTCATCTCGCTGGGATTCAGCCCGATTTTGTCGCGAGGAAACAGCACCCCGAGACGNCCGACCCGTTCCGGGTAACAGCCGGTCATCAGTGCCGCCCGGCTGGGCGTGCAGACTGACGCCGCCGAATAGAAATCTGTGANCCTCATCCCCTCGCCGGCCATCCGGTCGACGTTGGGAGTCTTGATGTTGGGCGAACCAAAGACACCCAGGTCCTGGTATCCCTGGTCGTCGGCAAAGATCAGGACCACGTTGGGTTTTGTCTTCGAACCGTTCGGGGCAGGGCGGTCCTTGCGGTCTCGCAGGGCCAATGCGCGAAACGCGACCAGTTGCTTGTCCCACTCGGCGGCCAGTTGCCTGGCCTTGTCGGGGTACCTGGCCGCGAGGTCTCNTGTTTCGGTGCGATCCTTNCGGAGATTGAACAACTCGGGCTGCTCGCCCTTGGCCACGACGAGTTTCCAGTCNCCCTTGCGGATCGCGCGATGGCCATCGTGCAACCACCACAGCGANTCNCGNTCAATGGCGACATCCTTNCCCAGTGCCGGCACCAGGCTCTTGCCCGGTGCCGCCGGGGCGTCGGCGGGCAGTCGTTTCGTCCCGGCAAGTTCCAGGATGGTCGGGACGANGTCGATCACGTGTCCGGCCGTGTGCCGCAATTCACCGCGGGCGCGAATCCCNCTGGGCCAGTGTGCGATCAGCGGCGTGGCGCAGCCACCCTCGTGGACCCACGTCTTGTGCCGACGGAANGGCGTGTTGCAGGTCGTGGACCAGCCGGGCCCCAGGCACAGGTGTGTCGCGGCCGACCCCAGTGGAGCCTTCGGATCGTGTCCGTCATTGCGGACCATGATCTCGGCACTGCAACCGTTGTCCGACAGGAACAGGATCAACGTGTTGTCGAATGCCTTCATCNTCCGCAGTTGATCGAGCACCCGCCCGATCCCCCGGTCCATGCGATCGATCATCGCCGCATGGATTGCCATTTTGGTCGACTGGAACTCCCGTTGTTCATCGGTGAGATCCTTCCACGGCAGGGGACGATTGACCTCGCCGGGCCCCAGTTGTTTCAACGCCTCGGGGAAATGGTATGGGGGCCCAAGATCGCGTTCGACGTCCGAGAGGCGGCCCTTGACGATGCCGATCTTCTGCAATCGTTCCCAGCGTTTCTTGCGGACCTTGGCCCAGGATCGGCGGTACCGTTCGCGGTAACGGTCGATGTCCTCGGGCAGTGCGTGCAGCGGAAAATGCGGAGCCGTGTAGGCCAGGTAATGAAAGAACGGTTTCCCGGCATGTTGCTCGGCGTGTTCCTTCAAGCATCGGANGGCATGATCGGTGATCGCATTGGTGGCGTAGTAGCCGGAGCCTCTTTCGACCGCGGGAAGCCGCTCGTCATCCTCGAAGTGAACCCGCGGGCTGAAGAACCTGCCCTGNTCGCCCAGGTAGTAGGAACGATCGAACCCGTTCTTCAATGGCATGCCATCGATGTGCCATTTGCCCGAGTGGTACGAGCGGTACCCGGCCGGGCCGAGCATGGCCGGCAGCAGTTGTGCCCAGGTCGGACGCTGGCCCCGGCCTCCCGAACGAACACCCTTGGGAACACCGGGAATGATGTCCCGCCGAACCTGCTGGGCGTAGTACCCGGTCAGCAATGCCGCCCGGGTCGGCCAGCACCGGGCCGTGTTGTAGAACTGGGTGAACCGCAAACCGTTGCCGGCCAGTGCATCCAGGTGCGGGGTCTCGATCTCACCGCCGTAACAGCCCAGATCCGAGAACCCGAGATCATCGGCCATGATCAATAGCACGTTGGGCGGCTTTTCTGCCGCCTGCAGCGGCACGGACCCTGCCAACGCAACCACGCAACCGGCCAGGACGGTCAACAGGCAGTGACACATTCGATCTCTCCGGTTGTTCATGACGCGACAGTGCCGTCCGTTGAAGACGCTTTACGGCAGGACCATCACCTTCAATCGGGACACCGCTTTCGGCGAGCGGTAGACCCGCTGCGTGGCCGCCTGGTAGTCCGACTCGACGGCCCGGAAGATGTCGCAGAACTTCTGAGGGTTCCGGTCGACCAGCGGAAACCACGAGCTCTGCACCTGGACCATGATGCGGTGGCCCGAGCGGAAACAGTGGTAGGTGTCGGGCATGGTGAACCGGACCCGTGACGGCTTGTTCGGTTCGAAGGGCTCGGGTTTCTCCATGCTCTTGCGGAACTTGCCCCGGATCACGTCGCCGCGGACAAGCTGCTGGTAACCGCCCATGCGGACTTCCCGCGGATTCTTTGCCGGGTCCGGATAATCGTCCGGGTAGACGTCGATCAGCTTCACCACCCAGTCGCTGTCGGTCCCGGAGGTCGACACCGTCAGGTCGACCTCGATCGGCCCGACAAGCGTCACGTCCTCCTCGAGTTCTCCGGTCTGGTAAACCAGCACGTCGGGACGCCGCGAGGCGAACCTCTGATCGGCGATCATGTACTCGGCCTTCATGCCCGCGAGAATGCCATTCATGTACGGAACCGGCTTGTCCGGATCGCTGAGGTACTGGTCGTAATCACCCCGGTCAGCGTTCTTCCCGGGCGGCTCGAACGCCAGTCTCTGGCCGGCGTGGAAGTAAAGTGATTTCGAACGGGCCGTTTTGGGTGGCCACCGGTCGTACTTTCTCCACTGGTTGGTGCCCATTTCAAACACCCAGGCCTCGGGATGCTCGGCCTCCCCCTTGCCTTTCAAGTGTCGCTGGAAGAACGGGAACTCGATCTTCTCGCGGTAGAACTCCGAGGTCTTCGCATTGAAGGGAATGTCGCCAAAGAACGACCCCTCGCCCCGGGCCCATCCCCCGTGTCGCCATGGTCCCATGACCAGCGTGTTGACGGTCTTGGGGTTCCGGGCCTCGATCGACTTGTACGTCTCCAGGGCTCCGAAAAGGTTCTCGGCATCGAACCACCCACCGACGGTCATCACCGCGGCGTTGACGTTTTTGAGGTGGGGCCGGATGTTTCGCGACTTCCAGAACTCGTCGTAGGTCCCGTGCCGGACGGTCTCGAGCCAGAACGGCACATCTCCCTTGAGGTACTTCTTGTCGATCTCCGAGAGTGTCTTGATCCGACGATAGAACTCGTAACCATCCGGGGTGCCGTAGTCGAATGTCGCGCGGGGAAACTTCTTGGTCGGCGCGGGACGCTTGCGACCGTTGCGAGACATCCAGTTGAACATGTGGGCCAGGAAGAAAGCCCCGTTGTGGTGCCAGTCGTCCCCGATGAACCAGTCGTTGACCGGGGCCTGGGGCGAGGCGGCCTTGATGGCCGGGTGCGAGTCGATGATTCCGGCGGCCGTGTAGAACCCCGGGTAGGAAATCCCGGCGATGCCCACCCGACCGTTGTGTCCACGGACCCGCTTGATCAGCCACTCGACGGTGTCCCAGGTGTCGGTGCTCTCGTCGATTTCCGTCTTCTTCGTCTTCTTCGAAAGGTGGGGCCGCATGTGCACGAAGTCCCCCTCCGACATCCAGCGGCCGCGGACGTCCTGGTAGACGAAGATGTACCCCTCCCTGGCAAACAGCGGAGAGGGGCCGAGGTTCTCGGGGTACTGATCTGCCCCGTACGGCCGGGCACTGTAGGGAGTTCGCTTCAGCAGGATCGGGTACGTCTGAGAATCGTCCTTGGGCACGTAGACCGAGGTGAACAACCGTTTCCCGTCGCGCATCGGGATCAGGTACTCGTACTTCGTGTAGTTCGCCTTCACGTGTTCCAGGCCCTGGGCGGCAGCGGCGGCCGGAAGCAGCAGCACCATCACGATGGTGCAAACGACGTGAGCCAGGTTCCTGCAAGCAATCATGACAATGTTCCCAATTCTCTGGCGGCTGCCATCTTCGAACTCGGACCATAGATTAGTCGAGAAGAAGTGACGGTGACCACAATCACACCCTAGGACTTCGGATCGAACACGTTGCGTCGATCCGAATCGAATGAAGCGTCCCGAACACTCCTGTCAGCATTGACCGGCTTGGTGTTCAGACGCCACTTGACCAGCCCGACGTCTCGGGGAGCCTGAGGACTGTCCTTGCCGGCCCGGATGCGGTATCCGGTCCCGAACGCCGTGAGAATCGATCCGTCGGGCATCAGCGTTGATGACGTGGACTGGCTGCTGGGCCACCAGTAGGTCTCCCCCTTGCGCTTGCCCGACCAGACGTGCAACAGGTAACGGTGATCGAGGTCCCAGTTCACCCCGTGATCGTGGCTGACCACCGCTTCGATCCCGAATTGCGGAAACCCGTCCTTGTCGTCGACATAACCCAGCCTCACCACGTAGGTCATCACGATGTCCTTGTTGGGCATCAGCACCAGCGACTGGTGATGGCGGCCGTAGTCGTAGATCTTCTTGACCGGTGACCACGTGAGACCGTCGTCCCGGGAGATCGAGACCCCCAGTCCCTCGTAGTGATCCAGTGTCTTGCCCTTCAGACGCCGTGGCACGTCGGTGCGACAGGCTGCCAGCAAATGACCGTTGCCGGCGCGAAACAGGTACACCTCGTTGGCACCTCGCCACTGCGGAACCTGGATGGACTTTTTCCAGGTCCGTCCCTGGTCACCGCTGAATCGAANNGAGGCACTGGAACTCGTTCCGGATTGCCGGTAACCGGTTTCGGCCAGCCGGGTGACCTTCCCGGTTTTGGGATGACGCTCAACGAGCGGCGGATCCCAGATGTGCCAGGCCATCTTGTCCGACGAAACCGCGATGGGCACCGGGTTTCCCCAGGTCTTTCCGTAGTCGGAGCTGAACCATCGCGAGGGTGACCCGACTGCCAAGCCACCGCTCTCGTAGAACATCAACTTTCCCTNACCGAGATACGCCAGCGCCGTGCCCATCCCGATCGATGGCTTGCCGTCTTTTCCGACACGGGCCGGACGGGGATCCGTCCAGGTCGCGCCGTGATCGTCACTGGTCAATACGAACGCGCGGTGGGGATAGTCACACCCGACCAGCATCAACACCCGGTCCTTCTCGGGCATGTTGACGATGTAGGGAACCGCGACCACCCGGTTCCAACTCTCGGTGACGATCTGAAACCGTGCCGGCAGCCGGAACGGCCCAGCCTTCCCGTTGAGTTGTCGCACGACATGCGGCTGCCACTCGGCCAGGACGACGCCCTGAAGCGTCATCGACACCACNATGGCCAGAAAAATGAGAGTCCGTAAGCGGCGAATCGCCATAAACACGTTCCCGATTCCAGGTGAGCAAAAACAGAAGCCGCCAGGACCACGGGCCAGTCACGTGAGACCGGGTGGGATCATCGCCACGAAACGACAAAAAACTGGCTTTCCATGGGACCGGCCCCGCAGTGGCCGGTCCCAACACTCCAACCCGACCCGAAGCCTCACTTCTTCTTGGACTTCTTGGACTTCTTCAGCTTCTTGCCACGGTGCCAGACAATCTCACGATCAGGCAACGACTCGTCACCATTCTTGCGATTGGTCATCTTGACGGTGTACGAACCATCCTTGGGGAACGACATTCTCTGGTCGGCCGAAAACGGGGTCCCGGCCGGATCGACCACGTTGATCTTGTTGGACCAATGGTCTCCGGCATGCGTGTAGACGATCGTCCCATTGGCTCCGCCCGAAGAAAACCACCGCACGCGTAGTTTCTCGGCCTTCACGTCCCACCCGATAATCCCACGGGCACGTGTCCCCACTGGCTTTCCATTGTTCTCGCCGTGCCACGACACCTCGATCAGGCCATCCTGCTTCTTGAATGTCAGGTGACCGATCAGCCTGTCGCCCTTCTTGCCGATACCCGGCGCGTCACTGTCCAACTCCGATTCACTAACCCACGATCCCTCGAACTGCTTGGCAAACGCATCCACAGCAGCCTTCATCTTCCCATCTTCCGCCTGGACACTCGTGACCAGCAACAGCAAGACTGCAGCAGCGGCAAACTTGATTCTCATCGCAATGTCCCCATTTCTTCAGTCTGTAAGTCAGCAGCAAACAGGCAAGCTAACACGTCGGCTGTTTCCACTTCAAACGACAACTCCGGCAAGCCGACTCACAGCCTCGCCAGGAATCAACCACGTTGCTGGCAACCCGGAGGTTTCTACTTGTAGACTCGATCCGGTATTCAACTCACGATTCGCACAATGGTGACAACGATGAANCGACACGCATGGATTCTGGCAGGTGTGATCTTCTTGGCAGGCGCCGGGGCAACCTGGGCACTCCAGGGGAAACCTGACGAGACAAAAGCGCTCAACGCAGCACTCAAATCCTGGGAAACGGCATTCAACAACCACGATGCCCAGGCCCTGGGAAAGTTGTATGACAAGAACGCGGATGCGATCGACTACTACGGTGAAACCCAGAAGGGTCGGGCAGCGATCGCCAAGGGCTATGCCGAGATGTTCGCCAAGAACCCGAACATCAAGACCAAGCAGACACTCGTGTCACGACGATTCCTCACCCGAAAGATCGTTGTCGAAAATGGCAGGTGGGATGACACCGGCCACACCGACAAGCAGCAGCCCCGCTCGGGACTCTACACGGCCGTGCTCATCAAGAAAGACGGCAAGTGGCGAGTCCTGTGCGACCGGGGCAGCGTGCCGGTGAAAAAGGCGAAAGCCGCCAAGTGATCACGGCCACGGCAGCGTGCGACCGCGCCTTCGGCAAGTCCGCTGAGTGACCGGCCTGTTCCGGGGGACGGTTGGGCCGGTGGCTCCAACGGACGGCTGCTGCGCTAGCGACTCACCCGATCCAGCCGCCAGACATCCGGCTCCATGTTGTTGCCCATCACCATCCACAGGGAGTTCTTGAACGTGAACACGCTGGCGGCGTGACGAGGCTTCCAGGGTGTCCTGGGGACCTCGTGCCAATGGACGCCATCGTCGGAATGCCAGACGTCCTTTCGATTTCCTACTCCCTTGGTGTACCCCTCCATGACCCACATCCGGCCATCGTAAACGGCCACATCGTGGTACTGCCTGGGTTCCCAGGCAGCGTGTTCGACGTGTCTTTTCCACCGGACACCGTCGGNGGAACTCCACACGTCATCGTGGAATTTCCGTGTTTTCGTCGTGGGGGTATCGTAGGTGCCTCCGCCCAGCACCCAGACACGGTTCTTGAAAACCACGCTGCCACCGATCATCCCGCGGGGCGACCAGGCCGGCTCGCGTGGATTCACACGCGTCCAGTGGATCCCGTCGGTCGTGTTCCAGCAATCACGGTAAAACTTCTCCCCGGTCGTCGGCTTCGAGAAAGCGGGCATGGTCTGGCCACCCAGGATCCAGATCTTGTCATCCAGCACGAAGGTGTAGTGCAGGGCCCGCGGACCCCAGGGCACGTCTCGTCCCTTGTTGACGTGGACCCAACTCCGGCCATCCGTCGAAGTCCAGACATCGTTCTGGTAGTGCCCCTGGTTCACGTCGCCACCNATGATCCACATCTTTTTCCGGTAGACCACGTAACCGGCCGTGTGACGTCCCTCCCAGTCGCGAGTCGTGTCGAATGTCTTGTCGAGAAACGTGTTGGGCTTGTCCAGTTTCCAGTCCAGGCCGTCCCGTGAACTCCAGACCTCGTTGTTACAAATGAGAGGGAAATGGACCTTGTCACCCGGATTCCAGCCACCCAGCAACCACATCCGCCCCTTGTAGACCAGCGCCCCGGCTCCATCCCTCGCGGCAAACGGCGCCTTGAGCGTCACCGGTTTCCAACGGTACTCGGGCGGCTTGTCGGCCGCGACAGCCGGAACACACGGAAAAACCACCAGGCAGGCCGCTGTGACAGGCGCCCACCACCGGCCCGCGTGGTTTGTTCGCCGTTGGACAGGATCAGGTCTCATCAGTCTTCAACCGCCCCGAAAGGCAGNCCTTTCTTCAACAGGATTTCCCACTCCAACTGGTCGATGATTGTCCACATCTGCCGCGGCAGTACCAACCGCGCAGTGACCACTCAGCGGGTCTCCAGCGTGATGGTCCGGAACACGACATAGGCAATTCCGCCAGGCTTTTCGGGAATCGCCTGCAACGTGACCGGCTGCCTGCCAATCGGCCGTGTGAACTTCGTCGTGAGTGTCTTGCCACTCTTTATGTCATCAAACGGAACCATGTGCCGCTGCTTCCCAACGGTGACCAACAACGAACCCCGGCCGGCTTTGCCAAGCACATCAAGATGAAGTGCTGTGGCCAATCCTGCTGGCTTCTCCAGGCGAATCACCAGTGGTCCAAAGTCACGATCGAGCTGGTTTCGCCCGAAAAAGTTTGGCTGGTGCACGGGACGGAATTCTTCCCGACCGCCTTCCCGACCCGAGACCCGCAAGTGGATCGTTCCCCGTCGGCCACGCAGGATGTCCATCTTTTGATCGTCAAGGTATTCCAGCGGATCCAGTCCACTGGCTTTCCACTGCTGGTACCAGAGGTCCGATTGGTTGGTGATCGCCCACGAACGGCGGTCGCGATTGGCTCGCAATCCGACAACATCCGCCAGGTCATCGGGGGCACCCTGCGGTTTGGCGAAGTAGGTTCCCCAGGTGATGTCGAACAAACGCCAGCGACCACCGTAGAAGACCTCGGCACAAATGTGACTGTGGTTTTTCCCAGGATCGGTACCGTGAAAATAGAACTCCACCGGCCTCGCACGAAGTCCCAGCCGCCGGGAAATTTCCAGGAATGTGGCCACGTGGTTGCCGCAGATTCCGGCCTTCTTTTTCAAGCACTCTTCCACGTTGGTCGGCAGTTTCTGTTTCGACGAACCGAGAATCGAGTAATTCAATGAACTCAAACGGGACTGCACGTAGTTGGCAGCCGCCAGGCTGGAAAAGAACTCCGGCGCCACCTTGCTGTTTCCGCGGGCCATGTGTTCCGCCTGCCGACGGATGTGCTCGACGGCCTGGTCGGTGAACGGGGTGGCCGGGTTCGTTTCAAAAGCGTGGCCGTCTGCGACCACGACCCAGGCCAGCAGGCCGATGACCAGGCAGACGGGAACTCGGCAACCGCTGGGACCGGTGAACTTCTGAGACATGAAACNAGACTCCTCGAACAGGCCAGGCTCGGCACGCACCTTGGTGACCGTCGGTACACCAATCCGTGATCATGGGCAGACCCAACCGGGCGTGCAAGCACATCAAAAAGGCGTTTCACCGGACGGGCGAGCCGCCCTTGAACATCCTCGGACGGTGAGTGAGACTGCTGGATGAAGAACGCTCTCCGAAAAACCAGAGACCATCAATCCATGTGGACACGAAACGTGATCCCGCTCACCCTGCTCGTCGCTGCGGCGACGGCTCGTAGTGTGCTGGGAATAGGCGGCCTGCACACCGTGGAAGCCGATGCCTACATCCGCATGGCGGGCAACAAGAACGAGTTCAAGGCTGGGGAGAAGTACCCGGACTTCCGCGCGGTTTGCGTGCTGGGTCGATTCCGCACCTCCGACGACTGGGAAGGATCGGGGGTCCTGGTGGCACCCCGCTGGGTCCTGACGGCTGCGCACTGCGTGGTCAAGAAGAAGAAAGCTCCGCGGTTGGCACAGAAACTGAAGGTCCGATTTGGATCGTCGGCCGCCGACAAGTCGCGAGAATACCGCGTCGAAGAGATCCGCATCACGCTGCCGCTGGACGCCAAGGTGCTCAAGCCGTTGTTGACCGACAAGGTCTTCAAAAATGGAGGCAGCAACCGGACCGACCGCAACGACATCGCGTTGCTGAAACTCGACCGTGACGTCACGGGCATCCCCGTGGCACCGTTGTTTGAGGGCCGGGCCAAACCGGGAACTCGCGTCTGCCTGGCCGGGTTCGGTTGCTTCGCCACCGGACGACAGAAGCGGGAACGCCAGTGGAAAGACGACGGCCGAAAGCGGGCCGGCGAGAACATCCTCGACCGCGACGGGGACGGGTTGATCGCGTTCGATTTCGACAACGGACAGGCCGACCGGAACACGCTGAAAAGCAATCGGGGACTCGACCGGTCACTCTCGAAGTTGCTCGGTCCCGGCAAGAGCGATGCCAAACCGCTGCCACTGGAAGGCTGCAGCTACAGCGGCGACAGTGGCGGCCCGGTTTACGCGAGAGAAAACAACCAGTGGCGAGTGCTGGGAATCAGCAGCTTCGGAACGGACTATCCGCTCAAAGGACGACGGGCCACGACACAGTATGGCGACGTCAATTGTTCGACACGCGTCCCAAACCACGTCGACTGGATCCGCCGGACGATTGCCGGCGAGACCGGGGCCTCGAAAGACAACTGACCCGGCTGGAGTACCGGCTAGGGAATCGACGCAAAGTGCTCGTCGTACACCTGGCGAACCACGGCCGATTCTTCCTCGCTGAGACCCAGGTAGGGGGGCAGCAGGCGATTCGAGAAAGACGGGTCGACCAGCCAGAGAAATGTCTTGTCGTAGGCCCCATCGATCATGTCCCGCTGACACGCCGACAACAGCCTGTTGCAGGCGTCGTGGAACAACTCGGTGATACGAAATACTTCTTCAAGATCCTTGTTCTTGCCCGCCTCGAAAAATTGCCAGGTCGTCTGAGGAAACAGCGCATCAAAGCTGCACAGCAGCGAACACTCGGCCAGCGTGCAGCCCATGGCATAGTTGCCCTCCAGCAAGAAATGCTGCAGTTCGGGCGAGTGTGTCAGCAGGTCGGCCGTACGGGCGTAGTCGGTCGAACTGTTCTTGGTGGCCACCAGGTTGGGAACCGCTTCGGCGATCCGGTGGTACTCGCGGCCCCGGATAATCCGTCCGGCGCGTGGCAGGTTGTAGTGCAGGAAACGGCAATCGGGAAACCGGCCGCACACGGTTTCGAAGAACAACATCGTCTCGGCCTCGTCCAGTGTTCCCCAACTGGGCAACGAGATCTGGAACATGCGGATGCCCAGGTCNTAGGCAAACTGGATCCTCTGTATCGACTGTTCCATCGACGTGCCGATGACACCGATCTGTGGATCGATCCCATCACGAACCGCCAGGCCGGCAAAGACATCGACGACGCGGCGGAACCGGTCTTCGGTCATCGCGTATCCCTCGCCGGCCGTGCCCATCAGGTACAGGCACTTGTAACCATCATCGAGCGTCGACTGGATGTGGCGTTCGAAGACGGGAACATCCAGTTCGAAATCCTCGGTCCACGGCAACATGCACGCGGCCAGGTTGTTCTGCGGATAGCGTGGCATTGATTATCTTTCGAATTGAGCCAATGAGATCTCCAAATCTATCACTTACCATGAAACAATCGCACTCAGATCCATCCAATTGAACGTGAAACCACAATGACCGAATGCCCCTCGCCATCTGGCCTGGACCGACGGGAATTCCTGTCCGCGTCGATGGCTGCCGCTGTTTCCGGGCCGGTCTCTGCCGCGGACAAGACTCCGCCACGACAGTCCTCGTATTCGATCAAGCCGGTCCAGGCCTGGGATCCGGCCAAGAACACCTTCTCACCATTCTTCCCCATCGGCTGGTACTCGTTCGGACCGTCGGCGCGGATCGAGGAGATCGCCGAGAACGGAGCCAACTCGGCCCTTTACGCCGGATTGGGGATCGAAGGCTGGCACAAGCCCGACACGCTGAAACGACTCGACGTCGCTCACAAGCTGGGCATCAAGGTGGTCCTGGGACTCGACGGATCGGTCGTCGGCAAGGTGGTGCTGGGCCAGCCGAAGACGTACGGGGTGATTCCCGAGTACGTCAAGACCTTCAACAGGCACCCGGCGACACTGGGCTGGCAACTCGGAGATGAGTTCTCCGAGGGCGCGGCTCCCCGAATCAACGACGCGGCAGAACTGTTGAAGAAGCTCGGTTCCAGGCATCCCACCTGGCAGGTGCATCCCCACACGTGGGGCCACAAAGCCGTTCGGAAACTGATGGCCCGGACCGACGTCTGCACCTTCGACGGCTACACCTACCTCGAGACTCTCGGCGAATTTCACACGCATTCCTCCGCTCGGGTGCTGGCGTGGCAACAGGCCAAGGCCGACCTGATCCAGGCCGAGGGCTGGGCCGGCAACATCAACGTCACCCAGGCCGTCGGTTGCCAGTGCGGCACGGCCAAGTTCCGCTTCCCCACCGCCAGGGAGTATCGCTGGAACGTCTTCTCGGCAATTGCCACCGCCGGGGCCCGTGGCACGATGAACTGGATCTACGCTTACTGGGGCGGCTTCTACGACAAGGATCCGAAGAGGTTCTTCAAGTTCCGTGACGAGGTGGTCAAGCCGGTCAACCTCGAGCAACGGATGATCGCCCGCGCCATGGAAACCGGCTACAACGTGGGCGAAGTCCGGTCCAACCATGATACGCTGACCAAGACCGCCATCCCGCCGGCCGGAGGCGGGCACCGGCCCTACAACAGCCTGGGGCACATCCTGCTGCACGATGCGAAGGCCGGGAAGTACTTCCTGCTGGCCACCAACAACGAGGCCACTTCGCTGGAGATCACGCTCTCGCTGAGCAAGCTGCCCACAGACCTGAAGTCACTGGATGCCCGGGACGAACACCGGAAACAGACAGTGAAACTGCAGCGGTCCGGACCACAGCAGTTCACGCTCCGCGACAAGCTGCCACCTTATGGTGTCGCGTTTTATGTCCTTTCCTGACAAAGTTCTTTTTGTGCCAGGCGAACCGGGTTTCTGACAAGATCGGTGAGGTTCACCCGAATACCCTGGTGCATTCGTCTTCAGCGCAAATGCCAACTGCTAAGATTGGCTGTGTCTCGGGTACGCATGTTTCTCGACATGAAACGCCCCCTGATCCTGTGGATCTTGTCCCTCTGATCGTGCAGACCGATTCCAGCCGGGTCGTCAGCGTCATGATCCAGGACCACTTCGTGGTCCCCCAGATCGAGGGTGTGACCGGCAACCACCACAACCTGTCTCACCACGGGCAGGACCGCGCGAAGATCGCCGAGTTGCAGAAGATCGAAACCGGCATCGTGGACTGCTTCGGCAGCCTGCTGGGCCAGATGAAAGAGAAGTCCGAATCCGGTTCGACCCTGCTCGACAACACGTCGATCCTCTTCGGCAGCAACCTGGGCAACGCCAACGCCCACCACGCCCGCAACCTGCCGATCTTCCTGGCCGGCGGCGGGTTCAAACACGGCCGCTACATTGCCCGGGAGAAGAAGAAAAACACACCGCTGTGCGATCTGTTCGTTACGATGCTCAACAATGCGGGACTCGAGACGGAGTCCTTCGGCCAAAGCAGGGGTTCGCTGACCTGGTGATCAATTCGACTTCGCCAGGCACCAGTTGATCTCCGGTGGCCATATTCACCGCTCCTGGATTTCTGGCGACAAAGAGCATGCCTCAACACTACATCGCTTTCGATCTCGAGACGGCCAAGATCATCGACGGCCCGGTGGGTGACCTGAAATCGCACCGGCCGCTGGGAATCACCTGTGCCGCGACACTCTCCAGCGAGGAGGACGAACCGCGCACGTGGCACGGGAAGACCGCCGAGGGGACACCGTCGCCCCGGATGAACACCAGAGAGGTGGTTGAACTCGTCCACTTCCTGGTGGACGCCAGTTCCCAGGGTGCCACCATCTTGACCTGGAACGGACTCGGATTTGACTTCGACATCCTGGGCGAGGAATCGGGACTGGTCGAGGAGTGCAAGCAATTGGCCAGGCACCACGTGGACATGATGTTTCACGTCTTTTGTCAACTGGGCTACCCGATTGGCCTGGGCAAGGCCGCCGAAGGCATGGGATTGCCGGGCAAGTCCTCCAGCGAAGCCCAGAAGCTGGCGCCCAACATGTGGGCCGAGGGGCTGTATGACGAGATCCTGGACTACGTGGCCCAGGACGCCCGCGCCACGCTGTCGGTCGGGCAGGCCTGCGAGGAACGCGGCGAGATCTGCTGGATCACCCGCAAGGGGTACCCCACGTGCAAGCCGCTGCCCAACGGTTGGCTGACGGTCACCCAGGCGATGGCGCTTCCCGAACCGGACACATCGTGGATGGACTCGCCGATGCTCCGCACCAAGTTCACCGACTGGTTGTAGTTCGGGATCCACACCCGAGTTGAACATCTCCCAATTGACCCCCGTTCCGTCTCTGCGATAGGCTGGGGTCTTCTCACATCTCCCCGCGACCACGATCCCATGCTTCGAATTCTTGGCACCGGACGATCGCTGACCCACCACGGCCGGGGTGGATTGAACCGCCGCGAGATGCTGCGGGTGGGAGGACTCGGGCTGGCCGGCTCGCTGGCCGGTGGTTCCATCGCACCGGCTGCAAAACCGACAGCACCAGCCGGACTGGAATCGACCTTCGGCCGCGCCAAGAACTGCATCCTCTTATACATCTACGGAGCCTGGAGCCAGCTCGATACGTTCGACCCCAAGCCCGAGGCTCCCGAGGAGATTCGCGGTGAGTTCGGGACCATCGACACCAGGTTGCCCGGAGTGCGGATCAATGACCTGCTGCCAATGACCTCGAAAGTGCTGGATCGTTGCACGGTGATCCGATCGATGTCACACCCGTGGCCGCTCCACAATGCCGCCTACACGTTGACCGGCAATCTCGAAACGACAAACCTCGAGGGTCGGCAGCGACACCCGGACCACTGGCCGTTTTTTGGTGGTGTGCTGGATTTCCTGGACTAGAGAACCAACCGGACCGGCCGTGACTACAGGCCCCCGGTCAGTGTCGGGCTCCCCTGGGTGCAAAGCACTCGCTCGGGACCCAACAAGCGAGCCGGCACGTTCGGCGGTTTCCTGGGCGCGTCCTACGACCCGGTCTGGGGAGAATTCCGGGGCGAGATGCCGCAGGGAGACCCGTACCTGGAAGTCACACCCGAGGGCCGTTTTTCCTTCAGCGAACGTCACGTCCCCGGCCTGACACTCGATATCCTCAACCGCCGCCGGTCCCTGTTGGGGCAACTCGAAGACCAGGTCCGCTGGATGGACTCCGCATCATCTGTCCAGAGTTACCAGCGGACCCGTGACCGGGCATTTTCGGTGGCCGCCTCGAACAAGTTGCGACGCGGACTGGACATCCAGGACGAACCCGCCAAGGTTCGTGAACGTTACGGCATGAATCTCTTCGGCCAGTCCTGCCTCTCGGCCCGTCGATTGATCGAGAACGACGTGAAACTTGTCACGGTGCTCTGGGACGAATGGGAACGATCCGACGAGAGCTGGGACACGCACCACGACCATCACCCGCGCATGCGAAAGATGCTGCTGCCCGGTTTCGACCGGGCCTACTCGGCCCTGATCCTGGACCTCGAACAGCGAGGCATGCTCGACGACACGCTGGTGTTGTGTCTCAGCGAACACGGTCGCACGCCGAAATTCTACAACACCTCCAAGGGACCGGGCCGCGGCCACTGGTCGGAAGTCTACAGCCAGTTGTTCGCCGGAGCTGGCATTCGGCCGGGTACCCTGATTGGGGCGTCCGACGAGATCGCCGCCTACCCGACCGAACGACCGCTTTCGCCAAAGGACATTCTGGCCACCGCCTACCACCTGCTGGGCATCGACCACGAGCAGGAGATCGCCGACCGGCAGGGACGTCTCTGGCCGCTGGTCCACGGTGGTCATGTCGTTCCCGAGTTGATTGGCTGAAACGCCGCCGACCCGCGAACCACGCGAACGGATCACTCCCGATGCGCATCACCGAAATCGAATCGATCATCCTGCAGCACGACATGCAGGAGGAGCTTGGGTTCTCCCAGGGGTACTACGACAAGCGGACGGCTCACCTGGTGCTGGTGCACACCGACGACGGATTGACCGGCATCGGCGAGATCTTCGGAGCCGGGAACTTCGCCTTCGCCAACCAGGCCATTCTCCAGCACGTGATCTCTCCACGACTGGTCGGCCGCAATCCGCTCGACATCAACGTCATCTGGCACGACATCTACAACACCGTCCGTGACCACGGCCAGAAGGGCATGCCCATCTGCTGCCTCTCGGGTGTCGACATCGCCCTGTGGGATATTCTCGGCAAAGCCACCTCCCAGCCCCTGCACCAACTGCTCGGCGGCAGGGCTCGCGACGATTTCGTCGCCTACGGTTACGGGATGATGTTCCGCAAGCGGGATGACCTGGCCGAGATCTTTGAAAAAGAAGTGGCCGCCATCGTCGAGAGAGGATTCACCGCGTCGAAGATGAAACTCGGCCTGGGCGTGGACCGTGATATCGAGTTGGCCGAGGCCGTGCGGCGCGGCGCGGGCGAGGGTTTCAAGCTGATGGCCGACGTCAACCACGCCTACACCGTCGGCGAGGCCATCCAACTCGGGCTGGCACTGCGAGACCTGGACTATTACTGGTTCGAAGAGCCCGTGATGCCCGAGGATTACGACGGCTACAGGCTGGTCCGCGACGCACTGCCGGGAATTCACATCGCCGGCGGCGAAGCCGAATGGACGCGGTTCGGACACCGCGAACTGCTCTGTCGCCGCTCGGTGGACATCCTGCAACCGGAGGTCGCCGCCACCGGCGGCATCAGCGAGTTCATGAAGATCCTGTCGATGGCCCACGCCTTCGGCACCCCCGTCATCCCGCACGTCTGGGGCTCCGACGTGCTGATCGCCGTCGACATGCACCTGGTCTCGGTCCTTCCCGATCTCCCGGGCGGCCTGAAACAGTTCGAACCGATGCTCGAATACGACACGACCCCCAACCTGTTTCACGAGCGGTTGTTGACCGAGCCGCTGGGAATCTTCGAACAGGTTCGTGACAACAACGGCCGTGTTCGCCCGCCCGAGGGACCGGGCATCGGCATTGCCTTGGACGAGGATTTCGTGGCGAAGTATCGTGTCGGCTGAAGCCCACCCGATGCAGTGACCAGAACACCCCGCTATTCACCAGGAACACACCCGGCATGCGTATCCGACAACTCACCTGGCTCATCCCGCTGGTTCTCGCCTGCACCGCGTCCCACTCGATGGCCGAACCAACGATGATCAAGGATATCGAGTTTGCCAGCGTCAACGGGCAGAGCCTGAAACTCGACCTGCATCTGCCCGAGACCCCGAAAGGGTCTCGACTGGTGGTCTGGATCCACGGTGGTGGATGGCGGGGAGGCTCAAAGAGCCGCTGCTACCTCTCGTGGTTGTCCCGGTACGGCTACACCGTGGCCAGTATTTCCTACCGACTCTCCAACGTCGCCAAGTTTCCGGCCCAGTTGCATGACTGCAAGGGCGCCATCCGGTGGCTGCGAGCTCACGCCGCCGACCACGGCTACCTGGTGGACCGCATCGCGGTGTCAGGTGCCAGCGCGGGCGGCCACCTGGCGACACTGCTGGGAACCACTGGTGGCAACAAGATGCTCGAGGGAACCACCGGGGGGCACCTGGAACAATCCTCCCGCGTCCAGGCCGTCGTGGACTTTTATGGTCCCACGGATTTCGTGTTGAGGAGCAAGACCCAGCCCTCCCGGGCCAACAAGGTGGGATCGGTCGTGTACAACCTCCTGGGCGGTGGCGCCGACAAGAAAGTGAAACTGGCAAAGCAGGCGTCCGCCGCCTACCACGTGACACCGGACGATCCTCCACTGCTAATTTTCCACGGCGCGATGGACCAGACGGTCCTGCTGGACCAATCCCAGGCAATCGAGCGGGCCTACAGGAAGGCCAACCGGCCGGTCAAACTGCACGTGCTGGCCGGATCGAAACACGGGGGCACCGAGTTCTACACCGGTCAGAACGGGAAACGGGTTTTCAGTTTTCTTCAACTTCATCTCAATCAAGTCGCCGTCAAGAACACCGTCTCCTGGAAATACTCCGATCCCAAGCCCCGGCAATACACCCTCTCGGAACGAGCCAGCAAGATCGACCCACGAGCCAAGGAGCACCCCGAGATCGACTTTGTTTTCACCAGCGGAGGCAAGGTGCAGGACCTGCAGCAGGCGATCGTCGACACCCGGGTCGCCCCGCGTGGCAAGCTGGTGATCTGGCTGATGCGACACAACCCGGGCCTGTTCCAACGGCTCTCCAGCTACGGCCTGCACGCCATCCAGGTCCACTACGCCAACCGCTGGTTCGGCAAGATCTGCCGCGAGACCCCGGTGGGGAACATGTGCCGGGGCGACGCACGACTCGAGGCGGCCACCGGCGAGGACCATAGCCCGAACCTCTCGATCCCCAGGCCCGACGGCATGATGGAGCGGTCCAGGCAGTTCGTGATGTGGTTGGCCAAGCACAACCCCCAGGGACAGTGGAACCGCTTCCTGACTCCCGATGGCAGCGACCTGCAATGGGAAAACGTGATCGTGGCGGGCATCTCTCATGGTTCCACCACAGCCGCCCGGTTTGCGGTCCACAAGAAAGTCAGCCGGGTGGTGATGTTCTCGGGACCACGCGACCAGTTCCAGACCTGGCAGGCGCTGCCCTCGGCCACTCCCACCAACCGGTTTTTCGGGTTCACGCACGTCCTGGACACCGGCTGGTCGGGCGACCACTACTGCCGGTCATGGGAACTGCTGGGACTGCACAAGCACGGAGCCATCGTCGACGTCGACAAGGCCGCATCGCCCTTTGGACATTCGCGTCGACTGGTCAGCACTTTCGATGTCGGCGGCAACACCCGGAGGGCACACGTGGCCGTCGTCCCCGGAGGCAGTGCCCGAAAAGACCCCGCCGGCAAGTATCTCCACGAATCGGCGTGGAAGTACCTATTCACTCACCCGGTGGGAAAAACAGGCAAGGCTGTCCCGCAGGACAAGAACTGCAACAAGCAACAGCGACAGAAATGATCCGGCCATCGCCACGACACAAATGACCAATGGCCAGCGACCACTGGCGGTCACTGGCCATTGCTGTCGATGTCGACCGCGTGATCTAGATCAGCCCCCGGATCGGCTGGCCGGTCCCCAGCATCGGGATCGGGCGTCCGGCGGGATCGTCAAAGGACGTCTCTCGCTCGATACCCAGCACGTGGAAAATGGTGGCCATCAGTTGCTGGGGCCCCACCTTGCCCCCGGCAGGCACCTCGGCCTTGGGAGAACTCTTGCCGATGACCTGGCCCATGTTCAGGCCTCCACCAGCCAGGGCCAACGTACTCAACGGACCCCAGTGATCTCGACCGGCGTTCTTGTTGATCCGCGGCGTGCGACCGAACTCGCCGGAAATGACCAGCAGGATGTTCTTGTCCAGTCCGCGTTGGTGGATGTCGGAGACAAAAGCCGAAACCGCACGATCCACCTGGGGACCACGGCTGTTCATGCCACCGGCGACGTTGCCGTGCATGTCCCATCCCTGCAACGAGACCGCCACGAATCCACAACCGACCTCGCACAGGCGACGGGCAGTCAACAGCGACTGGCCCAGTCCACCACCGTACTTGTCGACAGTCCGTGGATCCTCTCTCTTGAGATCAAAGGCCTGGGTGGCCTTGCCCAGGATCAGGCTGAACGCCTGGTGGTTCATGCCATCAATCCCGTCCATCACGCCGTTGGCATCGACATCTCGCTGGAGCTTGTCGAGTCCCTTCAACAGCGACCGGCGGTCTTCCAGGCGTGACACCTCTGTGGTCAGGTTCATGTTTTCGCGAGACGGCCCACTGGGAGTGAATGGGCCGTAGGCCTTACCCAGCCATGCGGGACCGGGAATGATCGGGGCATCGGTGTTGAAACCAATCTTGCCCATCTGCAGATAAGTCGGCATCCCCGACACCGGGTGATTGGCACCGCGGACCCGAGAGGTGATCGAACCCAACGACGGACGATTCGAACCCTGCTTGTAACCGGTGTTGACCCAGAAGGCGCCGCGATTGTGACTGCTGGTGGGGACCACGAACGACCGGACAAAGGTCATCCTGTCGGCCTGCTGGGCCATGCCCTCGAAATGACCTCCCAGCGTCACACCTGGCAACCGGGTTTTCACTTCACCGGAAACACTCCGGTACTCTTTCGGAGCCGTCATCTTTGGATCGAAGGTCTCGATGTGTGTCGGTCCGCCATTGAGCCACAACCACACGACCGAGGTGTCACGGCTGATCTCCGGCGAGCTTGCCGCCCGTGCAGACAAGAGATTCGGCAACGTCAATCCGCCAAACCCAAGACCGCCCACCTGCAACGCGCTGCGCCGCGTCATGCCAGCACAATTGGTCGCCTTGTCGCCAAACAAAACCTTCAACATGGACCAGGTCTCCCGGGAAAAGTTGAGTCAATCGCAAGACAAACGTCGCATCAATGTTCCTCGATGCAAGATTCTAGGCACGTTTTCGAGCACCTGCAATGTCGAGTCAACGTTGTGGCGGGTGCGACTACCTCAACAGTCGCCCAGACGCCATGATTATTTATCGACCAAATGACCCAGTTCAGACCGGACAGTTTCTATGACAAACAAAACTTGGTGTCTCTTCGCCGTGTTGATTCTCGCCGCATGCGTCCCTTCCAGCCGTGCCGACCAGCCCAACATCCTGTTCATTTTTACCGACGACCAGGCCCCCTGGGCCCTGGGAGCCTCCGGCAACAGCCTGGCCAGGACTCCTCACATGGACCGCATCGCCCGCGAGGGAGCCTACCTGCCCAACGCCTACACGGTGACACCGGTGTGCAGCCCGTCCCGGGCGTCACTGATGACCAGCCGGTACGGGACCGAGGTGGGCATCACCGACTGGATCCACCCGGGGCGTGAGGCCCAGTTGGGCCTGGATCCCGGTTTGCCGGTCTGGCCACGCCAGTTGCAGAAAGCCGGCTACCACACCGGGCTGATCGGCAAATGGCATCTCGGTCGACAGGACAAGCAACACCCCACCAGATACGGGTTCGATCACTTCATGGGACATCGCCAGGGTGGCTGGAGCCCGGTCAACCCGACGCTGGAGAAGGATGGCAAGAAGCGAAAATTCGAAGGCCTGACGGCCGACGTCCTGGCCAATGAAGCCCTGGGATTCATTCGGTCACACGCAAAATCTCGAACCGGAAAGCCCTTTCTCTTGTGCTGGCACACCCGCGCACCGCACGCCCGCTGGTTGCCAGTGGCCCCCGAGGACATGGCACCCTACAAGGGCGTGGACGTCCCGATCCCCAACCCCGACTACCCGAAGCTGGACGTACCCCGGGTCAAGCGGATGACCCGCGAGTACCTGGCCAGCGTGCGGAGCGTTGACCGGAACGTGGGGCGAATGCTCAAGGCGCTCGACGATCTCAAGCTTGCCGACCAC
>PBOU01000037.1:4617-65573 GCA_002724415.1 Planctomycetaceae bacterium | reverse complement strand
AGCCCTCGCCAATTCACGCCTGATTTCCTGACACGTGCGGATTCTCAAACTTCTTCAGCTCTCTCCATACTGTCGTTTCGGCGCCGAAACCGCAAGAATCGGCGCCGAAACGGGGGTGTCGTCACAATTCGTTTTATCGGCGCTCAAAAAACTTACTGTGGGTTTGTTTTGTAACATGTTGTCGTGTAATGAGTTGTGTGAAACAGTGTGCTCTTGTTGAATGCTCTCATCGTGTTCCGGGTCATTGGCACGGGAATTGCAAAATGTTGAGTTGGTTTGCATATAAGCGAACCGTATTAATTAGCCCAGCCAGGGCCCTCGAGTAGCACTGGGAGAAAACGGCAAGTCAAGATTACGACAGGGTGAGTCCCCTGACGGCAGCCTGACCCAAATTGCTGCCATTCAGAGTCCTCCGACGCGAGACAAACTCGTTCGTAACAGACTTGTTGCCCGCATGCGATTCGAGGGCCCTTTCTTTGCGCTGTCACGAAGCCAAGCAACGGGCGCGAGCGGAAAGGAATGGTACGGTCCATTTCGGCTGGCTGCGGTCTCAGCGGCGGCGGAGATTTTCGATTGCTTTTGCCGCTGGCGTGCCGGGTAACAACCGTCTTTGCCGTTGTCCGAAAGGGGCGTTCAACGGCGGCGGCTGGCGTCTGGCAGCCGGGTTTTCCAGGGCTGTCAGGAAAGAACGGAGTGCGTCATCGAGCACGGGTGCTGGCCGGATTCGGGCGCGAGGATTGTTGGCCTTTCCGTCGACGCGAACAGCGACCCATCCGGTGGTCAACGGAGCGATTAGAGGCTGCAGGAAGGGGATTGGAAGTCGGGACTTGGGAAGCATCGAATAGAAATCGAGTCCCACTTGTCCCTGGAAGCTGGCTTGCCCGCGGCCGCGAAGTTGAAGGGAGTTGCCGACGAGGTCGATGCTGTTGAATTGGATCTTTGACCTGGCCAGTTGAAAATCACATTGTGCATACCGGAAGGCGGTTTGTTGTGGCGGTCCAAGACTGAGGACGTCGAAGAGTTGAACCACGATTGGGAGTTCATAGAGTTCCGCAGGGCTGACCTGGAGTTGTCCTTGACCGGTGAGGTCGGATGGTGAGTTTCCACGTCCTCTGAGGTCGACCCAGCCTCTCATCCGACCCTTGAGTTTCCGCGGGTCACGGAGATAGAGCCTGGCGAATTGTTCGAGGTTGGCCTCGGACATGTTCAATTTGACGTGGTATGTGGACTGTTGATCGATACGGGCCTGCGCATCTAGCGTGAACAGGCCGCCGATGGCTTTGGCGGTGACTCGTTCCTGGAGCGGGATGGCCAGTCGCCGCTTGGTGGTGGCTTGGGGTGCGAAAGCCTGGTTGGACCCGATCACCAGGTCCTGGTTTCTGTAGTGGAATGGTCCCTGGATGTCGCGGAACTGATAGCCCCAGAGACTGGCGGAATCCAGCGAGAAGTTCCCGTTCATTTCGGCGTGTTGGCCGTACCATTTTCCGCGGCTGGTCACTTTACCCGAGACATCTTCGAGTTGAACGCCGGTTGTGAGCCGGTTGCCAGGAAGGTGTGTTTCCAGATCCCAGGCCGCAGTGATGGGGAAACCGGGTTCGCCGGCGCCACGAAGTTCAATGAGGCCGCCGAGGTGGAATGTTCGTTGGGGGTTGAGATGTGAGATCGTCTGGCGGAGCCGCGGTGGCAGCGCCTGGAGGAGGTCGTCGTTTGCAACGAGGTCGTTGCAGGCGAGTGACTCCAACCGCAACATCCAATCCTTTCGCTGATCGATTTCGAGCAACCCCCGGGTGGCGAGCCGGGTGTTTTCGTGGCGTGCGTTCAGGGAACTCAGGGTGAGGCGACGCTGGCCAGTCTTGGTGATGTCATAACTGCCGGTGGCACTGAGATCGGAGAGTTTGTAGGGGAATCCCGTCAGTTGCATCGTCCCGCCGTCGATGGTGAAACGGGGGATGGCGACCTGGACGGGCTGGGTTCCCTGGCGGCGGATGGCGATTCGTCCGTTGAGTCGTCCGGTGGGGCGGACTCGATCCCACAGTCCGCGGAGTTCATCCGAGCAGGCTGCCCGGAGATCCTGATCGAGCCGAATATGCTGGGCATCAAGATCGAGTACGAAGAGTCCAGGGCGCCCGGGTTGTCCATCGAGGTGGCCGGAACCGGCTAGCGACGCGTCGGCGTGTTGTCCACTGAGTGTTTCGAAACGCCACGCGTACCGGGTCGGTGAAATCGTTGCAGAGAACTCTCCACGAATTGTCTCGATCGGCCAGGGAAAATGTTGGAACCTCACTGACGAATCCACGAATTGACCGTCGAGGCGTATGGTGAGTTGTCTTTTCAACCCGGCTGGCCGATTCAGGCGGGCTCGTACATCGACGGCCCCCCGAATGGCCAATGATTCGAGTGTTCGACGGGCCGCTGGTGAAACAGCCGCTAGGAGTTGCGCGTCGATGGGCAGCCGATTGACGGAGATGTCGATTTGCGAGGAAGCCGCCGGGCCAGCGTTCTGGATCTTGCCGCGGAAACTGGTGGGTTGGCCACCAGCAACCGCATCCACCGCGACAACCAGGTCGCGTGAAGTTCCCTGTTGCGTCAGGGTGCCGGAGACCTTCTCGAGAGGGTATGGGAATTTCGCGTGGCGGATTCGACAGTTGCGAGCTGTGAGTACAGAGTTGGCCACCTGCCAGTTTCCGTCGTCATGAGAGCCCAGGGAAAGTGCCATGTCGACGGATCCGGATGGATTGTAGGTGTCATAAAGAGCCCGCCACTCCTGTGGCAGACTCTCGTGGAACCGGTTGTCCAGCGGCAGGTTCTGGATTTTCAGGTCGAGGTGGCCGTTGGGGATTGTGGACGCCCAGGAGACAAGGCCGTTGACCGTCGCGGTGGTGTCGCCCTCATGTCCGAGAAGATCCTTGACCTGGAGCTTGTGAGGGTCGAGATAAACCTGCCCGACGAGGCGAGTCAGTGCTCGTGCCGGACCGGAAGTGGACGGCAACTGCAGTTGGCCGTTCTTGAGTGTCAGAAGTAGCCGGTAGTCCCAGTCGGTGTCGGGTTGCCAGCGGGTCACGCGAAATGCGAGATCGCCTCGAAGGGTCGCCGACAGGGTCCGCGGATCGAGCGGGAACCGACGTTCTGGTTCCTCCAGTTGCTTGGCGTCGGAGCCAACGCCATCGGGCAGCGACGACAGGCCCGTGATGAACTGCATCAGCGCCGGGTCGGCCAGCAGGTCACTGAGTTGCCCGTGGATCGAGACCCCACTGTCGGTGACTCGCCATTGACCGGTCAGGGTCAGGCCGGCGGCAGGCTGAGATGACTGGGGATGGGTGAACAGGCCATGTCCGTCCAGGAGATAACGATCGGCACCCGAGGGGACGAGTTGGAGGTTGAGTTGTTCGAGCGAACGGGTTTTGTCCGGTTCGCCGCTGAGCGTGATGTCAACCTGTCCGTCCTCGATCGTCCAACTCGGGAGCACGGTTCGGCCAGCAACGCCTCGGGTTAGATCCTGCCAGTTCCAGGCGTCCTGGCTGTCCCGCACGAGATGCAGGTGAGGACGGTGCAACGTGATCTGCTGAATCACCAGTTGCTGGTGTTCGGCGAGCGTTTGCCGGTCGATCGCGACGGTGATTTGTGGAACCGAGGCCAATGGCTGACCGTCGGGGGTGGTCAACTCGATGTTTTCGACGCGAACACGGCGGAGCAGGTCGAAGTGGCAGGAGGAAAAATGGACAGTGAGTCCCGGTGCCAACTGGTCCAGGTTGTCTCGGACGACCTGTGCGAGCAATTTGTCGCTGTGAGACCAGACATGATGGACCCAGATGCCGGCCGCAGAACCGGTGATAACCAGCAATCCGAACAGGCCCCACAGGGTCCTTTTCCATTCGCTCCACCGGTGTGTCACGCGGAATTCCTCCGACGGCATCCGATGGCAGCGAGGATCCACAGCGAGTATTCGGCGGGGACGCGGTAACGCAATGACCCGACGAAAATGGTGTGCAGTGCAGCAAAGTACAGCAATGGGAAAGCGGCCAGGATCCATGTCCAGGGGCCGTGCCGGTGAGACACGGCTCCGCGAAAGGCCAACACGTACAGCAACACTGTTGGCACAGCCACGGCTGCCATTTGCCAGGGGGATTGAAACTGCGAGGCACTGGGCCACGGTTTGAGGTATCTCCAGCACTTGATCGCTGCGAGTTGGAGAGTGGTTCCCGGGTGCGTGATTGCGAAACTCCAAGCCGCGCCGCGGTAGTGCTGATCGATGGCGAACTCGGACTGTTTGGGATCGGCAAACAGGCCGTCATCGATGATGAAACTCATGTCGCTTTCGCCGGTGGCCCCCTGGTGCAGCCCGTCGTAGAGGCTGGGGCCGACCCAGAGAGTTGTCACCACCGGGTGGCCGGTCACCTGCATGTTTCGCCAGGTCCAGGGCAGCAGGCCAATCGCGCAGACCAACAGCAGAACGGCCATTTCCACTGTCGCACGGCGACGACGAGCCGACATCGCAATCCAGAGGATCGCCAGAATTGGCAAGGCGGCCAGCCAGCCGGGACGGACGTAGACTGCCGCACAGCCTGCCAGCCCGGTCCACGCAGCCGTTGTCCACCGGGGACGGTGCTCGAGTTCTGTTCCGGAGTCTCGCAGAGAGTCGATTCCCAGAAGGCAGGCCAAAAGAAACACCGCAAACAGGGTCTCGCTGAGCACCAGGACACTGAAGCCGACCAGCGTGGGGGACAGGGCGCAGGCGGCGGCCGCGACGAGACCGATGGACGGGCTGTGGAGACGAGAGCCAAGCAGGTAGACCAGGTAACAGGCGATGGTGCCGACCACCGCCAGGGCCAGGCGGGTCAACAGCAGGCTGTCGCTGCCAAAAAAATGGATCACCAGTCCCAAAAGGGCCGGAAAGCCGGGCATTCGTGACACCTGGCGGGGAATCGAGGCCCTGGCCAGCGGGTCATCGGCCGGCCCGTGTAACTCGTAGGGTTGCCGATCGGCGATGTGTTGCCCCAGTTCCCAGTATCCGGCGGCATCGCCGGCGATCAGGAACGTGTCGTCCCGGTTTTCGACTTGCGTGGTGACAACAACCGCAGCCAGCGCGCGGAGGCCCAGCGCGGTGATCAGTACCAGTAGAAGTAATTTGTGGGCCGACATCGGTATCCCCCCGTTCGCGGCCGATCAATGCCGGGGGATGGTATGGGGGGTGGGCCCAAGCGGTCAAGATCGGTCGTGATGAACCGGGAGAGGGCCGCATGGGGTCAATCGGCGTGCTAGAATCAGGATTCGTGATGGTCGCCAGTCTTTCTGAACGAAATTTGTCTCCCGGACCCTGTTCATGTCCCCCGAACTGCACGATTCTCGTTTCCTGAAGGCCGTTCGCCGCGAGCCTGTCGACACGACACCGGTCTGGCTCATGCGGCAGGCCGGACGGTATTTGCCCGAGTACATGGAGGTTCGCAGCCGGGTCACGTTCCTGGAACTGTGCACGCGTCCAGATCTTGCGGCCGAGGTGACCCTGACGGCCCAGGCCGTGCTGGGTGTGGATGCAGCCATCCTGTTTGCCGATTTGTTGCCGATCTTGCGCCCGATGGGCATGAACCTGGAGTACCAGGCCGGCGAGGGACCGGTGCTCGACAATCCATTGAGAACATCCGGTGACATCGATCGCGTGGTCGAGATCGAGGACATGGAGGTGATGGGGTTCGTATTTGACACGGTGCGCCGTGTGCGGGCCGATTTGCCAGCCGACTGTCCGCTGATTGGGTTCGCCGGGGCACCGTTTACACTGGCCAGCTATGCGATCGAGGGGGGAGGATCGCGAAACTACCAGCACACCAAGTCGATCATGTACGGCGATCCGGGAGCATGGCAGGCATTGATGGATCGGCTCGTGCCGACACTGTCTCGTTACCTGGCGGCGCAGGCCGAGGCGGGCTGCCAGGTGGTGCAGATTTTTGACAGTTGGGCCGGGTGTCTTTCACCGGCCGACTATCGCCGCTACGTCCTGCCGCACACCAAACGGCTGATAGAGAGTTTGCCCGAGGGGTTGCCGGTGATTCATTTCCTCACCGGAAATCCACAGTTGTACCCATTGCAGCGGGAGGCCGGTGGACAGGTCCAGGGGCTGGATTGGCGAATTGACCTCGCCGATGGGTGGGACCTGGTCGGCCACGATGTGGCTGTACAGGGCAACCTCGATCCGGTCAGTCTCTACGCCGATCTGGATGTGCTGAGAGACCGCACCCGGGATGTGATTGATGCGGCCGCCGGCCGGCCGGGGCATATCTTCAACCTGGGGCATGGGCTGTTGCCGACGATGGATCCGGACAAGGTCAAGGCGTTGGTGGAGATGGTGCACGAACTCGGAGTCGGGGAGGGGCCGGTGTGACAGTCCAACACCTGCCGGGGCGTCCACGGCGGTGCCTGGTTATCGGAGGTGGAGCCAGTGGACTGGCGGCTGCGTTGGCATTGTGCGATGCGGCTGATGCGCAGTCGGATCCGGCTCCGCGATTCGAGGTTGAACTCATCGAGGCTGCGGATCGCCTGGGCGGGGCCATCGAGACGGTTCGGCTGGATGACTATCTGGTCGAACGCGGACCGGACATGTTCATCACCGACAAGCCGGGTGGCCTGGACCTCTGCCGCCGCCTGGGACTCGAGGATCAACTCGTCAAAACCGATCCGCAATTCGGCGGATCACTTGTTGTACGCGCTGGCCGCCCGGTTCCGGTGCCCGAAAGTTTCCAACTGTTGGGAACTCCGAAAATCCGCGCCGTGCTGACGTCGCCGATTTTCTCATGGGCCGGGAAGTTGAGGATGGCCCTGGAGCCGCTGGTCGGGCGATCTGCCCAGGCCGGTGACGAGAGCGTTGGAGCCTTCGTGCGACGGCGGTTGGGTCGCGAGGCACTGGAGAGGCTGGTCCAGCCGCTGGTGGGAGGAATTTACACGGGTGATCCCGAGCGTTTGAGCCTGGCGGCCACCCTGCCACGATTTATCGAAATGGAACGCGAGCACGGGAGCCTGTGGCAGGGACTGAGAGCCAGGGCGGCGGACAAGGAGAAGGCGACTCGCGGGGCCCGTTACGGCCTGTTCGTGTCACTGCGAAATGGTTTGAGTCAACTGGTTGATGCAGCGCAAGGGGCCCTGGAAGGCCGGTGTCGCATTCGGCTGGGTACCGAGGTGAAGACCATCAAGCGGATCGATGGGGAGGGTGAGTTCGGAGTGGAATTGTCTTCAGGCGAGACAATCCAGGCCGATGCGGTCATCCTGGCGGTTTCTTGCAAGATCGCCTCGCGGCTGGTCAGCGATCTTCCCGGCGATCTCTCGGCCCGGCTTGGCGAAATCGAATTGGCATCAAGCGTTGTGGTCAGCACTGGCCATCGGCTTGACCAGATTGAGCATCCTCTGGATGCCTACGGGCTGGTGGTGCCCCGGGGCGAGGGCCGTCGCGTGCTGGCCGTCTCATTCGCCAGCCGCAAGTTGGCTGGGCGGGCTCCGCAGGGGCGGGTGTTGTTGCGGACGTTCGTTGGAGGCGAATTGCAGCCGGAACTGGTCGAGTTGGACGATCAGGAACTCCGGGCACTGGTTCTGGAGGAACTGGAGTCGTTGCTGGGAGTGCGAGGTGATCCGGAATTGATCGACGTGGCCCGTTACCGGGAGATGATGCCGCAGTACAACGTGGGTCATCTCGATCGGGTTGAGACAATCGAGCGGTTGGTGGCCCAGATTCCAGGGCTGGTTCTGGCCGGCAACTCATTCCGCGGCGTGGGGTTGCCCGACTGCATTGCCAGCGGGTTCGAGGCGGCCGCGAGCTTGCTTGACGAGCAGTAGTCAGGGAGCTGTTTTGTCGGCGGCATGAACCAGTCGCCGGCAGTGGGCGGCCGATGCGGACGCGAGGCCGGCGATGTTGTAGCCACCTTCGAGCACACTGATCAGCCGGCCTCCGGCGTGTCTGTTGGCGATGTCGACCAGCACGTCGGTGAGTACGGCGAAGTCCGGATCGGTGAGTCGGAAGTGTCCCAGTGGGTCTCCGAGCCGCGAGTCGAAGCCAGCTGAGATCAGAACGAGTTCGGGGCGGAACCTGTCGGCTGCGGCTCTCAATTCCTCGGCGTAGGCCGGTAGGATCCTGGTTCGGTCGGCGCCCGCGGGGAACGGTCGGTTCAGTGTCGTGCCCAGGCCCTTGCCCGTGCCGGTTTCCTGCCGGGCGCCGGTGCCGGGGTACCAGGGGGATTGGTGTGTACTGAAAAAAAAGACGGTCTCGTCGTCGTAGAAAATGTCCTGGGTGCCGTTTCCGTGGTGGACGTCCCAGTCGGCGATCAGGACACGGCCGATCTTGTGCTGAGCCTGCGCGTGTCGTGCAGCGACGGCCACATTGTTGAAGATGCAGAATCCCATGCCACGATCGGGCGTGGCGTGGTGGCCTGGCGGCCGCACGGTGCAGAAGGCATTGGCTGATCGCCTGGCCACGATCTCGTCGACGGCGAGACAGACGGCCCCGCAGGCGCGGCGGGCGGCCTCGAGCGAGTCCCGGCACACGATCGTGTCACCGGTGCTGAGCATGGCGAGGCCGGCCTGGATTTCCCGCTGGGCCAGGGCGACGTACTCGGCCTTGTGGGCTCGCTTGATGGTGCGATCATCAGCGGCCGGCGGCTTCATTCTCCACAGGCCCGAGGGAAACTGGTCGGGAGCCAGGGCCCGGGTGACCGCCTCGTGCCGACGGATGGACTCGGGGTGTCCCTGCCCGGTGTCGTGCGACTGGAAGACCGGATCACTGACCAGCAGCGTCTGGTTTTTTTTCCGAGTGGCCTCGGTCATCGGACGGCTTCCCCTCTCACACGTTCGCAGCCATCGGGTTCAGGCGACACGGCGATCGGTGATGGTGGCGGCGGTGGACGTGCCCATGCAGTGAGCATACCGCCCCAGGGCCATCAGGGGAAAGGAGATCGGATACAGGTGATACCGAAGGTAAAACACCCGGGGGAACCCGGTGCCCGTGAACTCCTCCTCGTGCCATCGGCCATCGTGCTCCTGGTGTTCCACGAGGTATTGAATGCCGTTGGCGGTCTCGGGGCTGTGTCCCTCACCGGCGGCGATCAGTCCCAGCACGGCCCAGGCGGTTTGCGAGGCCGTGACGGGTCCGGTGCCTCGCAGGCTGGGGTCGTCGTAAGTCCGGGGAGACTCACCCCAGCCTCCACCGGGTTGCTGGTGTCGTTTCAACCAGTCGGCACCTCGGCGGATCCTTGGATCGGTCGAGGGAATTCCGATTGCCGCCAGGCCGACCAGTGACTGCCAGGTGCCATAGATGTAGTTCACACCCCAACGGCCGTACCAACTGGAATCGTCTTCCTGCTCTTTCCAGAGGAAGTCGAGTCCGTGAATCGCGGCGGGATGCGTTTCCCGGACACCAAGTCCGCCCAGCATTTCCAGGACACGCGCGGTGAGATCGGCGGTTGGGGGGTCGATCATCGCGTTGTGGTCGGCGAAGGGAACACGGGTGAGCAACTCGCGGTCGTTGTCCCGGTCAAAAGCCCCCCAGCCACCATTGCGAGATTGCATGCCCAGTGTCCAACGCGCACCCCGGTGGATCGCCCCGAGGAGTGGTCCCATTGACTCGATGGATTCTGCCGCCTGGAGTGGCGAGTTGGTGCGACCACTCAGGACGGCCGAGATGTCGGGGGCGTGTGCCTGGGCAGGGTCGAAGTCGAGAAAGAAGTCGGCCATCCACGGCAGATCGGGCAGGCACCGGGTGAGCGCAAGCACGACCATCGCGGTGTCGTCGACGTCGGGATAGAACCGGTTGGCGAACTCGAAGAACCAGCCGCCCGGTGCCGCGCCGGGTTGCCCGGTTGACCAATCGCCCGGGTGGCGGACCTCTCGCTTCAACAGCCAGTCGACTGACTTTTTCAGGGACGGGTGACTGGCGGGCAATCCCGAGTCGCGGAGGGCGATCGTGGCAATCGCAGTGTCCCAGACTGGCGAATGACACGGTTGCAGGCGGTCGGAGTCGTTTTCCGAGATCACCAGGTCTTCGAGTTGTTCCAGCGCACGCAGGAGGATCGGGGCGTCGTTGGAATATCCCAGGCACTTCAATGCCACGACGCTCCAGACCATGGGCGGAAAGATGGCCCCCAGGCCATCGCTCTCGGCGAATCGTTCAATCATCCACTCGGAGGCTTTTCGGATTGCCATTCCGCGTAGCGGGGTCAGTTTCCAGCGTTCGAGTTGTTTCCAGGTGGCGTCGAGCCGCGAGAAAAGGGCGTGCCAATTGAGCCGACTGGGAGTCGAGAGTTGATCGAGTTGTTCGCAGGGAGGCATCGTGGGGGGCAGCGCGGAGGGGGACCCAAGAAACAACTCGTCGATGGACCATTCGGCCGGGGTGTCGATCCGTGGCCGGAAGGCCCACAGCAGGCTGAGCGGAACGAAGATCGTCCGTGACCAGGCCGACATCTCGTAGATGTTCAGCGGGCAGGATCGTGGAATCAGCACCAATTCGGGCGGAACGGCCGGACATTGCCGGTAGTCGAGTATGCCCAGTAACGCGAGATAGTACCGGGTAAAACTGTTGACCCGTTCGGCGCCACCAGCAGCGCGAATCGCCTCCCGGGCCCTGACCATCTCGGGCGCATCGCAGTCATGCCCGGCGATTTTCAGGGCCATGTAGGCTTTGACCGAGGCGCTGATTTCCAGTGGTCCTCCTGGGAACAAGGCCCAGCCTCCATCGGGCTGTTGCTGTTGGACCAGTTGCCTGGCTGCCCGGCGGATTCGCTGGCCAGACCATCCGGGGGCCGAATCATTGGCCGTCAGCCAGGCCAGCAACAGGATGTACTCCGATTGCAGGATGGAGTCGCCTTCGAGTTCACCGACCCAATGTCCGTCGGGAGCCTGCTGGTCCAGGAGCCATTGTTGGCTGCGACTGATTGCACGTGAGAGGTCAACGGCGGGCAAGGCCGTGGCGGACGGACTGGCAACAGGCCTGTCCGCGAAACGGGTTTTGCGGCGATGGGGGCCAGGCATGAATGAAATCAGAGATTCGGTGAAGGACCCGGGCGGATTGGGCCGAATAATTTGAATGGCCGGAAATGTAGATGTCGTCTAGGATTCCGGCAAGTTCAATCGCGACGGTGGGTTGGAGCCCGCCGGGTGGCGAACGAGGCTGGCAAGGATGGAGGCCTGGTGATGGT
Source organism: Planctomycetaceae bacterium (assembly GCA_002724415.1). Taxonomy (GTDB): domain Bacteria; phylum Planctomycetota; class Planctomycetia; order Planctomycetales; family Planctomycetaceae; genus UBA8437. The sequence continues at coordinate 54,408 of PBOU01000037.1, read as the reverse complement.
GGAAGCAACGCAGTGGAGGTCGGGGCCACAGTTCGAGTCGTTCGTGGTGACCGGGGCGAGTTGGCCCAAGGCCGAAGTGGCCGGTTTGTCGACTCAACAACTGGTCGCGATGAGCGACGTGGAACTGGTGGATGTGATTCGGTCGGTCCACCAGCCGCATCGGGGAGTTGATCTCCGGGGGCCGCTTGCCGGGCTGTCACGAGAGCCGCTGGTTCAACTGGCCAGGCAGGCTCGGCGTTATTGCCGCAACCAGGGCTACTAGCGTCTGTCCATCCTGGAAACGCGAAGCGGCACTTAGCCGATGACCGGTTCGGGTGGTGTGGTGGTGTGACGCACGACTCGGAAGCCGAGGTCCTCGATCATTCGGTGGTCCTCGCTGGCCGGCTGCCCGGGTGTGGTCAGGTAATCGCTGACGAATAGCGAGTTGGCGGCGTACAGCCCCAGCGGTTGCAGGCTTCTCAGGTTGACCTCCCGTCCACCCGCGATACGAATCTCGGTCGTGGGATGAGCCAGCCGAAACAGGACGAGCACCTTGAGGCAGAATCGGGGGTCAAGTTCTTTGGTGCCTTCAAGGGGTGTGCCGTCAATCGGGTTGAGGAAGTTGACCGGGATCGATTCGACTCCCAGTTGCTGCAATTCACCGCAGACGGCCACCACGTCCTGGTGAGTTTCTCCCATGCCGACGATCAGCCCACAGCAGAGTTCCAATCCCTGTTCACGACACGCCGTGAGCGTGTCGATTCGTTCCTGGTAGGTGTGAGTGGAACAAATCTGGTCGTAAAATCCCCGGCTGGTATTGAGATTGTGGTTGATGCGGTCGACACCCGCCTGTTTCAGTCGTCCAGCCTGTTCGGGAGTGAGTAGTCCCAGGCAGCAGCAGATGTGCAGACCGGAATCCTGCTTGATTTGCTCGACGGCCTGGACGACCCCATCGACATCAGCGTCACTGGGGCCGCGGCCGCTGGCAACAATGCAGTAGGTCCTTGCCTGATTGTCGGCCGCCTGCCTGGCGCCTGCCACCAGTTGCTCGGGACTTTTCAACCGGTATCGCTCGATGGGGGTGTCGGCCACCGCCGATTGCGAGCAGTAGCTGCAATCCTCCGGGCAGAGCCCGCTTTTGGCGTTTTCCAGGTAATACAGTTGGACATCCATTCCAAAATGTTTCTGGCGCACCCGGAATGCAGCGGCGAGAAGTCCGGGCAGTGCGGCATCGTCGGCCTCGAGAATTGACAGCCCTTCCTGGGCTGTCAATTGATGCCCCTGCAGGACATTGTCAGCGAGTTGGTTCCAGTGCGACGGGGAATCAGTCACGTTGTGGCCTTTCAGGCGTGTCCATTGCCGCCGCGGCGACGATTGGCGGAATGGAATTCAAAGTCAGTTTCTCCGAGAACTCTGCTGAGTTCGGTCTGGAGTTCGTGTGAGCACGAGACGCGGAGATCGTTGGGCGTCGACATGATGTAGCGGACCGGTGTCGACTCGGAATCGGTTTGTGTTGATTCGACAATCACCACGACCTCGACTCGTCCTGGATGTCGGCCCAGGATCTCACGGGTGCGATGCATGTCGTCCCTGGAGTGCACGCCACGGCGGAACTTGATCGCCAGTTGCCGGGTGTATTCTTGTTCGGCTTCCTGCTGGGTCAGCACGTTGTGGACGACGATTGATGGCTCACGGCCACGGCGATCGACCTTTCCCTGGATGAACAGGCAGACCTCGGGCACCATCTTCTCGCTGAGCCGGTGGTAGTCTTCCGGCCAGATGATGCAGCGGATATTGCCACGCAGGTCTTCGAAATTGAAGTTGGCGAATCGGTTGTGTCCGTTTCGGCTGGGACGTCGGGTTTGCGAGGTGCGGATCATCGTGATCATCCCACCCAACAGCACTTCGGTTCCTTCCTCGAGCGATCCGGTTGCGATCACGTTGTGGGTTGCGTGCCGTGCGATGCAGGCACTGTGGTCGGCAAGAGGATGGGAAGAGAGATAGAATCCGAGGACGTCTTTTTCCATCGCCAACTGCGTGCTCTGGGGCAACTCGGGTGTCTCGGGCAATTCCACCGGTTCGGTGTCAAAGTCGTCGTCACTTGTGTCACCGAAGAGATTCTTCTGGCCCCGGGCGCGATCCCGGTGTCGTGTCACGGATGCCTGGACGGCCCGCTCCACCACGCCAAGATGCTGGTTCCTGTGGGGGCCCAGTTCGTCCAACGCCCCACTCTTGACCAGGGTCTCGAGCACACTTTTTGAGAGCGCCTTGGGGTTGACTCGTTCGGTCAGGTCGAAAATGTTCAGGAACGGTTCACCCGCTTCTCGTGCGGCAACGATCGCCGCGACCGCCGGGGCTCCGACCCCCTTGATCGCGGCCAGTCCGAACCGGAGCGCGTCGTCCTCGACCTGGAATTCGACCTTCGAGTGATTGACAGACGGGGGACGAATGTCCAGCCCGATTCGACGGCAGTCGTCGATGTGTTCGCTGATCCGGTCGGTGTCTTCCATTTCGCAGGAGAGCAACGCGGCCATGAACTCCAATGGGAAATGGGCCTTGAGGTACGCGGTCTGGTAGGCCACGGCGCCGTAGGCGGTCGAGTGGGACTTGTTGAACCCGTAGCCGGCGAACTTCTCGATCATCTCGAAAAGCTCAGTCGCCAGTTTTTCGGTCATGTCCTGTTTGGCCGCCCCGGTGACGAATTCCTCACGGAACCGTTGCATCACGTCCAGTTGTTTCTTGCTGATGGCCTTGATGCAGCGGTACGCACTGGAGAGTTCGATCCCACCGACACGGTTGAGAATCCGCATCACCTGTTCCTGGTAGACCATCACCCCGTAGGTTTCGGCGAGCAATTCGTCGATGATCGGGTGAACCTTTGGCACCGGTTCACGACCGTGCTTGACGTTGACGTAGGTCATGACCATGCCACCTTCAAGTGGCCCGGGACGATAGAGGGCACTGGTGGCGATGATGTCGTTGAAACTGTCGGGCCGCATCTTGGTCAACAGGTCACGCATTCCCGCGCTCTCGAGTTGGAAGATGCCCTTGGTTTCGCCTCGTTGCAGTAAGGCAAAGGTCTCGGCATCGTCGAGAGGGAGCTCGATGGGGTTGATGTCGATGCCCCGGTTTTTTTTGACGTTCTTGACAGCCTTGTCGAGAATGCTGAGGTTGCGGAGCCCGAGGAAGTCCATTTTCAGCAGGCCGGCCTGTTCGACGTCCTTGTCCCGCCACTGGGTGATCACGTCCTCCTTGCCGGTGATTCTCTGCAACGGAACGTATTTTTCGAGCGATTCTTTTCCGATCACCACGCCGGCCGCGTGAGTTCCAGCGCTGCGAGCCAGGCCCTCCAGGCGAACGGCGATGTCCAGCAATCTCTTGATCTGTTTGTCGCTGTTGTACTGTTCGTTCAGGTCGGCACTCTCATCGAGAGCTTCCTCGATCGTGATCCCAAGGGTGTCGGGGACCATTTTTGCGATTTCGTCGACTCGTGAGAGTGGCACGTCCAGCGCCCGGCCGACGTCGCGGATGGCGGCCTTGGCCTTGAGGGTGCCGAACGTCCCGATCTGGGCCACGTTCTTCTCGCCATATTTCTCCTTGGTGTAATCGATGACCCGTTGCCGACGGTCACGACAGAAATCGATATCAATATCAGGCGGTTCGTTGCGGCTGGGATCCAGAAACCGTTCGAACAGCAGGTCGTACTTCAGGGGGCAGACGTTGCTCAGTCCGAGCAGGTAGGCGACCAGCGAACCACAGGCCGAGCCACGGGCCTGGCAAGGGATGTCCTCTTCCATCGCGAACCGGACGAAGTCCCACACGATCAGGAAGTAGCTCGAATACCCCATCTGTTCGATGATTCTCAACTCGTCATCGAGTCGCTCATGGACCGCGGCTGTGGTCTCGTCGCCATACCGCCACGCCAGCCGTTCGACACACAATTCACGCAGATAGTCGGTGTCACTTTTTCCTTCCGGCGGGGTAAAGACCGGGTAGTGTTTCGCGGTGAAGTCCAGGTCAATGTCGACACCGTCAGCGATGGTCTGGGTCAATGCCACAGCGTCATGGTGGTCGGGAAACGTGTCGTACATCTCTCCGGGCGACTTGACGAAGAATTCGTCTCCCTCGAGTTGCATCCGGCGTTCATCAGAGATGACCGTCCGCGTGTTGACGCACAGAAGCACGTCGTGGGCTTCGGCATCGGTCCGGTCGAGGTAGTGTGAGTCGTTGGTGGCGACCAGGGGGATTCCTGCTCGACGGGAGATGTCGACAGTTCCGGCCAAGCACTCTTGCTGGATTCGCAGGCCCGCGTTCTGGATTTCCAGGTACAAGTTCTCACCAAAGACTCGCTGGTACCATTCGACCAGTGAGGCAGCCTCTTGGTCGCGTCCGGCAAGAATGTGGTGAGAGAGTTCGCTCGAGGCACATCCGGACAAGCAGATCAGGCCGTCACTGTGGGCTTCGAGAATTTCCTTGTCGATCCGTGGCTTGTAGTAGAAACCCTCGAGGTAAGCCATGGAGGCCAGTGTCATCAGGTTCTGGAAACCGGTGCGATTTTTCGCCAGCAGCGTCAGGTGATAGGAGGCTTCCTTGTTCTTGGACGGCGTCCGATCCGAGCGGTGGCCCGGCGCGACGTACGCCTCGTAACCCAGCACGGGGTTGATGTCCTGTTTGCGGCACTCGTTGTAGAACTGGACCGCACCGAAGAGATTGCCGTGGTCGGTCAAGGCCAGGGCATTCATCCCGTCGGCCTTGATCTTCGACACCAGTTGAGGGATTCGGTTGGCGCCGTCCAGCAGGCTGTAGTGGGAGTGGCAGTGCAGGTGCACGAAGGGAGGGGCGTCAGACATCGTTCCTCCTTTAACGTCCCCGCCGTGGTGGCGGACAGGCCCGGTGACCTGCCGCTGCTCAGGGGGGAGGCTGATTGTAGCACGAGAGGTGGCGGCCCGTCACCGATTCGGCACACGAGAGGATGTCTCGCGGAGATCCGGTGGCGATCAGTTGGCCACCCCGGGGACCCCCACCGGGGCCCAGTTCAATCACGTGGTCGGCCCGGGCGATCAGCCCGAGGTGGTGTTCGATGACCACCACGGAGTGCCCGACTGCCAGCAGGGTGTCCAGGCAATCCAGCAACTGCTCGACGTCGGCCGGATGCAGGCCCGTGGTGGGTTCATCAAGCAGGAACAACGTGCGGCGAGTGGCCTTGCTCGAGAGAAACGAGGCCAGTTTCAGTCGTTGTGATTCACCACCCGAGAGCGTCGTCGTGGGTTGTCCGAGTGGAAGGTAGTCGAGACCGACGTCCCGCAACGGCTGCAGCCGTCGGCGGATCTTGTGTTCACCCCGGAAGAACCCAAATGCCTCCTCGACGGTCATGTCCAGCACGTCGGCGATTGAGCGGTTTCGGTGAGTGACCTCAAGCACCTCGCGACCGAACCGGCGGCCGGAGCATTCCGGGCAGGTCGTGTGGATGTCGGCCAGGAATTGCATGTCGACCTCGATGTCGCCGCTGCCCCCGCACATCTCGCACCGTCCCCCCCCGGAGGAATTGAAGCTGAACTGCCTGGCTGTGTAGCCGCGCTGCTTGGATTCGGCGGTCGCTGCGAACAGCCGACGAATTTCGTCAAACGCTTTCAGGTAGGTTGCGGGAATGGACCGAGCGGAACGACCGATCGGCGATGCATCGACCAGGGTCACCTGTTCGAGCGATTCGAACCCCGTGACGGCGGCGAGACAATCGTCGTGGGCCAGCTCTGGAGGCACCGGCTGATCGAGTGCCTGGCAGAGGGTGGGATAGAGCGTTTCCTGGACGAGGCTGCTCTTGCCACTTCCACTGACCCCGGCCACGACGACCAGTTGGCCCAGGGGAAAGCTGACATCGAGGTGGTCGAGATTGTGCCGGGTGGCCCCGTTGATCTGAATTGCCCCGGCAGCGGTCCGGGCGGCGGGCCCGCAGTCGGGAGCCCGTCGGCTGAAATGGGCACCGGTCACCGAGTCATCGCAGGTTGCCAGCTCAGCAGGAGGTCCCTGGAAGAGCAAGCGGCCACCGTGGCGACCGGCAGCGGGCCCGATGTCGATGACTTGATCGGCGGCCTCGATAACCGATGTGTCGTGTTCGACCATTACCACACTGTTGCCACGCTCGACGAGGTCATCGATCACTTCCACGAGCCGGGAGACGTCGGTGGCATGCAGGCCGGCGGTCGGCTCGTCGAGAACGTAGAGCGTGTTGACCAGGCTCGACCCCAGCGCCTGCGTCAGGAGCACGCGTCGCGCTTCGCCACTGGAGAGAGTCCGCAGCGGACGATCCAGGGTGAGATAATCCAGCCCGACCCGGTGCAGGCAGTCGAGACGGGTGGCCAGCGGGGCCAGGACGGTGTGGTGCACGTCCCGCTCCAGGTTTCCGGAGTGCTGTTGACACTTCGAGATCACGTTTCTCAATTCGGCGACAGGCAACGCGGCCAGTTGATCGATGGTTCGCTGCTGCTGGTCCAGGGCAGATGGCAGGTGCACGGCGAGCGCATCGGGTTGCAGGCGGCCGCCGCCACAGTGTCCGCAGGTGTCGTAGGCCCGCCAGCGATTGAGAAAAACTCGGACCGAGAGCTTGTAGCGGTGGCGTTCCAGCCAGTTGAAGAAACCGTCGAGGCCGCCAAAATCACGTTCAGGAACCCCGTGGGTGATCAGTTCCAGGTGGGCGGGTGACAACTCGGCGAATGGCACATCCAGGGGGATGCCGTAGTCGGGAGCGAGGTCAACCAGTTCGTCGAGTTCGTGGGAGTAGGCCGGCGTGGTCCAGGCCGCGATGGCTCCCTCGCGGAGGCTGAGCCGGGGATCCGGGACAAGCTTGGTGAACGAGATGACCGGGACGCTGCCAAATCCGCGGCAACCTGGGCAGGCTCCCAGTGGACTGTGGAAGCTAAACAGGCGGGGTTCGGGTCTCGCGAATTGCCGTCGACAGGTGTTGCAGGTGGTCCCGGTTGACCAGGGCGTGACCGACCAGGTCGAGCCACCGAGCGTGATCTGGTCCGCACCGTCGTGGGCACCGTCGAGGAGGATCAGGCAGCGGCCCTCTCCACAACTGATGGCCTGTTCGATACTCTCCTCGATTCGACTGCGGTCGGTGCTGCCGGTGACGAGTCGGTCGAGAATCACCCAGGCGGAATCCAGGTCGTGCTCCCCGGCCCGGTCCAGGTCGACCTGCGTGCGAGAGTGGGGGAGGCCGTCGGTGACGGCCAGGCGGCGGAACCCATCCTCGCTGAGCCTCTCGAATTGCTGGCTGGTATCGGGTTCGTAATCGGACACGGCGAACGCCACCTGGAACCTCAATCCCCCGGTGGCATTCTCCAATGTCGAGGCGATGGACTCGCTGGTTGATGATTCCACCGGGGTGGTGCACTCGGGGCAGAGTATGACCCCGGTGTGGGCGTAGAGCAGCGTGAGTTGATCGTGAATCTCGGTGGCCGTCCCCACCGTTTCTCGGGCACCGGCACGGTGCGTGCCCTGGCGGATGGCGATCGTGGGGGGGACCGATTCGATCCGGTCGGCATCCGGCCGGTCGAGGCGATCGAGAAGTCCTCGGGCGGAGGGTGAGAGTGTTTCGATGTAACGTCTCTGGCCTTCGACGGCCAATGTCTCGAAGGCAAGACTGCTCTTGCCGCTTCCACTGATTCCGGTGATGACGACCAGTTGGTGGAGCGGGATTTCTAGCGAGAGGTTCTGCAGGTTGTGGACCCGGACCCCCTCGAGCACGATCGTGTCACGACCGGTGGCGAGATTCATCCCGAGGAGGATACCCGCTGGGCAGTATCGTGCCAGTCCACGGTCGAATTCCCCGGGACAAGAACGATCGACCGACGCCGCGGATTGTCTCGCGAAGTCCGGGAAGCCGCGACGATGGGCGACTCTCTTATGCCGCGTCGTCGTAGAAGGCGATACGGTTGTGTGGCTGGAAGGGGAGGGTGTCGGAGGCAGTTTCGTAAAGGCGGAACCGCATCACGTAGGCATCCTCGGTCGTGTCGTCGTAGTGAGCCCGCATCACCCGCACGGCCTGGAATTCCTGGGATTTGAAGAACAGCTGGGCCTCGAGATTCGATTCTCGAACCTCCAGGATGATCTCTTGCCGACGTTGCTGGGACAGCTTGTCGATGAGCTTGTTGATCATTTGCAACCCAACTCCCAGTCGCCTGAAGTCGGCACTGGTGGCGAAGTTGAGCAACTGGAGCCGGGCCTTGTGCAGTTCGTAGATCATGAATCCTACGATTTGCTGGTTGAACTCGGCGACCATGCCAATGCAGTTGCGTTGGCGGAGGTGCGAGAGGAAGTCCTCTTCCGACCAGGGGTGCTGAAAACTCGACTGCTCGATCGCCAGCACCTCCGGCATGTCGCGGCGAATCAACCAGCGGATCTGGACCCTGAGCCCACCGCTTGGGTCGGGCTGGTCAGATGGCTGTTCTGATGACGGATTGGACGAATGTCCCCAACTCACGACGGCCTCCTTGCCGCTCGTCCCTGGAACCACCCGAATGACGCGTCTCGGTCGTCACACGTGGGCGAGGAAAATAGCACAAGGGGGCGATCAAGGTCGAGACCTTTCTGTGCACGTTGTCGGGTGCGGCGGTGGCCGCTAGTATGCTCGCGTCGATCGCTCGTTTGGATCCAACTGGTCACCAGCGTTTTTCATCATGTTTCGGTTCCTGTTCGTCGCCGTGAGATTCGCCGGCCTCGCCGCGTGGTCGGGGAGCCTGGTCGCGGTGACGTCTCAAGCGGAAACCCCGAAGGTGGAGATTGACCCGGAGGTGTTTCGCCCGGTCCTGGTACCCGGTGGCAGCCTCATCTCCCGGGGGATCAGGGCCTCGGAGTCCGACGCGTACTACCGCGTGCTGGATCATGCCCGCCGGGTTGAGCCCGGGGCATTGCAGGCGGCGGCAACGCGGTTCCTGTTGTCACGGCGCAAGCAGTCGGTGAATCCGGTGGTGCGACGACAACCCGTGGAAGAATTTCCCGTCTTCGTGGACCTGTACAACAACGTCAAGAATCCCGAGGTCTACCTCGGCCAGCCGGTGACGCTGCGTGGACACGTGAGGAGAGTGGTGGAAATGCCGGCCGGTGCGAATGATTTCGGCATCGAGATGTTGTACGAGGTGTGGCTGTTCACGGCCGATAGCCAGCAGCACCCCGTCGTGTTGATCATGACGTCCGTTCCCGGTGAACTGCTCAAGGAGGTTGGACGGCTCAAGGCGGATGGCCGGCCGGTGGTGGTCAACGGTGTTTCGGGCAGCGGGTATTTCTTCAAGATGTATGGATATCCGGCCGCCGATGCGTACCGGTTTGCTCCCCTGGTTCTCGGCGGGCAATTGAACTGGACGGCACCCCAGCCGGCTGGTTTGAATTGGTCCTTGCCACTGGTTCTGGCAGTTGGACTGGGAATTTTCGGTGTGCCAATCGTGTGGTTTGTCTGGAGAAACCGGTGCGAGGACCGTCGACGCAGGGAACAGATGGCCTCCGTCACTCCGGAAACACTCGACTGGATAGACGGGACGGCTGTCAGGGACGAGGATGGTGGAGCAGCGGGGCGTGAAAATGCTGGACCGCTCGAGGAGACGTAGACGTGCAGATTTTGCCTGGACCACTTGGTCGTCCGATCCGGCTGGCAGTATTTTTGTCTGGAGGCGGCCGGACACTGGTCAACCTGGTCGATTGTATCGGGCGAGGTGAACTGGACGCAGAGATCGCCGTGGTCGTCTCTGATCGCGATGGAGTGGCCGGGATCGACCGGGCAGCTGAGGCGGAATTGACCACGTCATTGCTGGTGAGACGGGATTTCGATTCCGCTGCCGCGTGGAGCGAAGCGGCGTTTGCTGTTTGCCGTGACGCGAAGGTCGACCTGGTCGTGCTGGCTGGTTTCCTGTCACTGGTGGTGGTGCCCGATGATTTTCAGCTTCGAGTGGTCAACATTCATCCGTCGCTGATTCCTGCTTTTTGTGGCCAGGGTTTCTACGGGCATCATGTGCATGAGGCTGCCATCGAACGTGGTGTGCGGGTGAGTGGGTGCACCGTGCACCTGGTCGACAACGAGTACGATCACGGCCCGATCCTGCTCCAGAGAGTCGTGCCGGTGCAGACCGGCGACACCGCCGAAGATCTTGCAGCTCGCGTCTTCGAGGCAGAGTGTGAAGCCTACCCCGAGGCGATCCAATTGCTGGCCGAGGGGGGCCTGCAGTTGTCTGGCGGTCGACTGACGACCGACTGAACGGGTTGGCCACCGGTGGTCTTGCTCCTGTTCTTTGCTTCCTCTTCCATCTCCCGGTGACGGTTCAGACGAAAATAAATGACAGAAAATGACAGAAACTGTTTGTTTCTGACCGTTTCAGTTGTGAAGATGGGTAATAAGCAGTCACTCATCTGGGGCGAATCAAGCGATGTTGGTTGATCAGCGACGGAGTCGCATTCTTGAAATAGTCGAAAGGAAGGGGTTTTCTGCCTTGCAGGACCTGGTGTCCGAAGTAGGGGTCAGTGAATCCACGATAAGACGTGATTTGGATATTCTTGATAGAAGTGGGCAGATTCGGAGAACTCGTGGAGGTGCGGCATACGTCGGTGAGTCATTGACGGATTTTGATGACCGTCGCCACAGGGCTCGACCTCAGAAGCAACTGGTGGCTCGAACGGTGGTCGAGATGATCGAACCGGGCGAGACAGTGTTGCTGGACGGTGGGACAACGACCCTGGAAGTGGCCAGGCAATTGCAGGGCAAATCATTGCAGGTGGTCACCAACTCGTTGCCGATCGTCAACGTGTTGTTGAACCAGCCGAAGATCGAACTGATTCAAATTGGCGGATTTGTGTATCCCAAGACCGGGGTCGCGCTGGGGGCATTGGCGGTTGAGGCGTTGGGTCGGGTTCATGCCCGGAGGTTGATCATGAGCGTTGGCGGCATTACCGAACGGGGGCTGTTCAACAGCAACGCACTGCTGGTGGAGACCGAGCGGGCCATGATGGCGTCGGCCGAGGAAGTGATTGTTGTCACCGACAGCGGAAAGCTGGGGCACGCCGCCCTGGCGCGGCTGTGTTCCCTGGAGGACGTTGACCACCTGGTCGTTGATGGCGGGATCAGCCACGAGTGGCGTGACAAGATCGAGAGTGCGGGTGTGGCCCTGACGGTGGTCGAGCCGGACTCCGATGAGGATGTTCTGTCCGGGATGGCAGAGATGGCAGAGATGACAGAAGTGACGGAGGCGATTCAATGAGCACAATGGCCCCCATTGCGTCCAAGTTAGGGCGGATCGAGGTCGAGCAGATGGTGCGAGAGGCGCTTCGACGCCGCAGTGTTGCCACACCCCGGGCGGTTGTCCCGACTGCTCCCAACCCTCTGGTTGTCAACGTATCGGCCCGGCACGTACATCTCTCGCAGGAACACCTCGAGGTGCTCTTCGGGCCGGGTACCCAGTTGGAAGTGGACCGGGAACTCTACCAGGCGGGCTACTTCGCAGCCCACCAGACAGTGTCGGTGGTGGGGCCCCGTCGTCGAATGCTTCCCAGTGTTCGGGTGCTGGGACCCTGCCGTGGTGCCACGCAGGTCGAATTGTCGTTCACCGACGGGGTGTTCCTGGGGTTGGATCTTCCCGTCCGAATCAGCGGCGATCATCACGACACCCCCGGCTGCCTGTTGGTCGGTCCGCGAGGCGTGGTTGAGTTGGATTCGGGGCTGATTCGGGCGATGCGGCATGTCCACATGGGACCGGAGGATCTGGCTCATTACGGGGTCGAGGCGGGGGAGTCGATGGAACTGCGTATCGAGTCACAGGGGTGCACGACGGTCCTGGAAGACATGGTGGTGCGGGCTGACGAGAACATACGCCTCGAGGTGCACATCGACACTGATGAGGGCAACGCGGCGAACCTGGCGTCTGCCGACCGGGTGGAACTGCGGAAATCGACGTCGTGTGCCTGTCATTGAAGCCGGTGAAGTGGAATGGGGACGCCCGGTCGAGCGGCTTCAGAGAAAGAAAAAAAACCGAACAACAAAAGAAACGAGCGGTGTGTTGCCGCTCGTAGGACACCCTGAGAAAGAACGAGGAGAGATGAGCGATGGCGAAAAAAATGGAAGCGTTGGGAATGATCGAGACCCGGGGCCTGATCGGCCTGGTGGAAGCCTGTGACGCGATGCTCAAGGCGGCCAACGTCGAGATGAAGGGGTGGCGCCAGGTTGGCGGTGGCCTGGTGACCGGCTTTGTCGTCGGTGACGTTGCGGCGGTCAAGGCGGCCGTTGATGCAGGTGCCAGTGCCGCCAGCAAGGTCGGCGAGGTTGTCAGCGTGCAGGTGATTCCTCGTCCGCACGATGAACTGGATTCCATGCTGCCGTCGGCCGATTGAACCGGCCATCGACGAAACGGGTGTGTCCGTCGAATCATGTGGACCGACGGAGAAGCCCGGGTGTTGATTGGCAACTCCCCCAATGTCCCCCCCCGGTGGGGGACTGAAAGAGAGATGCTCTGATGATTGGTGAATCGATTGGATTGGTCGAGACCCGTGGTGTCGTGGGGCACATTGAAGCCTCCGACGCGATGGTCAAAGCAGCCAATGTCACGTTGACTGGCTCCACGACCCTGGGAGGAGGCTGGATCACCTCGTTTGTCGAAGGTGATACCGGCAGTGTGAGTGCGGCGGTGGAGGCAGGAGCTCAGGCGGCTTCGGCTGTCGGGGAACTTGTGTCCTCCCGGGTTATCTCACGGCCCGCCGACGGGCTCGTTGCGTTGTTTGTTTCGTAAATCGTGTTTCTGTTTCGGGAGGTTCGAAGGATCGAACCATGAAAATACTCGTTGCCAACCTCGGTTCGACCAGCTTCAAGTTCAAGCTGTACGATCTCGACGGTGAAAAACAGCTGGCTCGCGGTGCGATCGATCGCATCGGCGGGGACAGCAGTGTCGTGTCGATCCAGATTGGCGAGGGCGACGGGACCGGCGTGGTGGAATCGACCGCGACGATTGCCGATCACGCCGTCGCGGTGGGCATTTGCCTGGACGCTCTGGTTGATCCCGACACGGGATGTCTCTCGGGAGTCGAGGACGTGGCCGCGATTGGTTTCAAGGCGGTGTTTGCCGCGGAACTCTCTGGTGTCCGCCTTGTCGACGACGCCTTGCTGGAGCGGATGGAGTCTCTGTCGGATGTCGCGCCGGCTCACAACCCGCCCTACGTGGCGGCGATGCGACAATTGACGGCGGCTTTTCCCGGCATCCCGCTGGTCGCGGCCCTGGAAACGGGGTTTCACGAAACGATATCGGCGGCACAACGGGCGTATGCCGTTCCAGCCGAATGGCAACAGCACGGGGTGATGCGATGGGGATACCACGGTGCCAGTCATCGATACATTGCGACCCGGATGGCCGAATTGACGGGACGGGAGGACCTGAGGGTGATCTCGTGTCACCTGGGCGGCAGCAGTTCGCTGGCCGCGATCGACTCGGGCGTGTCACGGGCGGCGAGTATGGGGATGAGTCCCCAGAGTGGTTTGCCGCACAACAACCGTGTTGGCGATTTCGATCCGTTTGCATTGCCGGTGCTGATGCGAGCCACCGGGAAGGGGCTCGAGGAACTTCTCGATGACCTGGCTTCACGGAGTGGGCTTTTGGGCCTGAGTGGTCTCAGCGGGGATCTGCGGGATCTCGAGGAGGCGGCTGGCCAGGGGCACGCCGGGGCTGTCCTGGCGGTTGAACATTTTGTCACCGCAATTCGGGGTTACCTGGCCTCACAGATGGCCGTGCTGGGGGGCGCCGACGTTGTCGTGTTCACCGGAGGCATCGGAGAAAACAGTGTCCGCATCCGCGAGGCGGTGTGCAGTGACATGGATTGGTGCGGGCTGGCGATTGACCAGCAGGCCAATGCGAATGCTCGAGGCGAGGTCGAAATCACCGGGGAGGGAAGCCGTGTGGCGACCTGGGTGGTGCCGACCAACGAGGAATTGATCGTGGCCCGGCAGGCGGCCGGGCTGGTGGAAGACGGAGCCTGACAGTCGAACAGGGCTTGGAGTGTGACGGCGATGTTCATGGCACGAATCACGGGCAGTATCGTCTCGAGTCAGAAGGTCGAGTCGATGGTTGGTCAGAAGCTGTTGATTGTCGAACCATTGCGAGTTGACGAGAAGACCCGGGCGAAACTCAATCTGACCGGCCGCACATTCATCGCCGTCGACACCGTTGGTGCTGGCGAGGGCGAGGTGGTGCTGTGTGTCCAGGGGTCCAGCGCCCGATTCACCGACCAGACCAAGACACTTCCGATTGATGCCGCGATCGTCGGCATTGTTGACCAGGTTCAGATTGGAGACAGGCAGGTGCCAGTCAACGTTTGATGCCCGGCCCGGCACGGGTCACCCGCTTTCGGGGTGTGCCGGGAAAATGAAGACCAGATGATCACTCAACAAGAAAATGACAACTGAAGAATAGAGGTTTTTCGATGATCCAAGCCAATCAACAGGCCGTCCAAACAGTGGTGGAGGAAGTGCTGGCCCAACTCGGCAAGCGTGGCACGACGACCACAAGCGTTGGTGCATCACCTGACGGTGATTGGGGTGTGTTTTCAAAAGTTGATGACGCAGTGGACGCGGCCACGCGGGCATTTCGGCAGTTGCAGGACAAGACGATCGAGGATCGGGCTCGGGCGATCGCGTGCGTGGTCCGTATCTGTTCGACCCAGTGTGATGAACTGGGGCGTGCGGAACTCGAGGAGACTCGGATTGGCCGCCTGGACCACAAGATCGAGAAACTGCAGATCGTCAAATTGGTTCCGGGCACCGAGTTTCTCCGTTGCGACGCGCTTTCGGGGGACCGGGGCCTGACGGTGATTGAATACGCTCCATTCGGGGTCATTGGCGCAATCACCCCCGTCACGCACTCGTTGCCCACGTTGGCCGGCAACGTGGTGAACATGGTGGCATCGGGGAACACCCTGGTCGTCAATCCCCATCCGTCGGGAGCGCGGATTGCCTGCGAGGGCGTGAGACGATTCAACAAGGCGATTCACGCCGCGATCGGGATCGAAAATCTCGTGACGATCGTCAGCGAACCGACACTGGAGACCGCCGGAGAGATTTTCGATCACCGCGGGGTGCGATTGCTGGTCGTCACGGGTGGCCCGGGCGTGGCCCGTGCCGCATTGGCCAGTCGCAAGCGGGCAATCGTTGCCGGGCCGGGCAATCCACCGGTTGTCGTTGATGAGACCGCCGACCTGGACAACGCGGCGGCGTCGATCGTCAAGGGGGCTGCCTACGACAACAACCTGCTGTGCATTGGCGAGAAGGAGGTGTTCGCGGTCGAGTCGATATTTGATCCCCTGATGGAGGCTGTCTCCAGGAATGGCGGCCACCGGCTCTCGACCGACCAGATGGACCAACTGGCTGCGGTCGCCTTCTCGGCCCCGGCCGAGCCCGGCGGACACCATGTTCTCAACCGCGATCTGGTCGGTGCCGACGCGGACGTGTTGGCCGAGCGAATTGGAGTCCAGGTGCCGGTGGGCACCCAGATTCTCTACGGCGAGACCTCCGCGTCCAACCCGTTCGTTCCCGAAGAACAGATGATGCCCTGTGTGCCGTTCGTCCGGTGTCGTGACGTGTCAGAGGGGATCGAAATGGCCCTCGAGGCCGAGCACGGATTTGGACACACCAGCCTGATTCACTCGCGGAACGTTCGCACGATGACCGAAATGGGCCGCGCGATGAACACCACGCTGTTCATCAAGAACGGACCGTGTATGGCCGGGCTGGGCCTCGGTGGCGAGGGGTATCTCTCTTACAGCATCGCCACCCCGACTGGAGAAGGTGTCACCAATCCTCTGACATTTACTCGCCAGCGACGGTGCACGATGGTCGACGATCTGAGGATCATCTGATGCGTTGGGGACGAGTCATCGGTCGGACCACGGCCACGGTCAAGCACGTTTCGCTGGAGGCCCAGCGGTTGATCCTGGTACAGCCGCTCGATGCGAAGTCGGGGGCGGAAGGGGATCCCATGGTGGTCATTGACGTGGTGGGCAGCCGAATGGGGGACCGGGTTCTGCTGACCAGTGATGGTCGGTCCGTTCGTCGCTTACTCAACTCGGACAACGCACCGGCCCGCTGGGCCATCATCGGAATTATCAACGACTGACCGGAGGGGCGGTCCCGTCTTTCTCGAACATGGATCCGAACACGAATGACTCCCGATCCGACACTCGTCGATCTGATAGTCGCTGCCGTCGAGCGTCGACTGGCCGACGGCCCATCCGGGCCGGCCGACCGGTCCGTCGCACCGGTCCAGGACGGAGAGGAGATCGTGTGCTGCGAAACGGTGGTCACCGGCGAGATCGTGTCCGGTCGGCTCACGGATCGATCACGGCGACTGCGAATCTCCAGCGACTCGATCCTGACCCCCTCGGCGCGGGAGTTGGTGGCTCGTCACGATCTGGCGGTTGCCTGCGATGTGGTTGGTTCTCCCGACGTGACAACAACCGCTTCGTCATCCCCGGCCAGATGGCGGATCTTGCTGGATGCTCCGGACGTTCCGCAACTGCGAGGGTTCGTTTCGGAAACCACCTCAGGGAGCGACACGGCGGTGGCCACGGTCTGCGAGTGGATCTCGGAGGCAACCGACCGAGGTGCAGTTGTGCTGTCAACAGATCCTCATCGGGTCGCCTGCCTGGCGAATCGTCATCCCCGGGTGCGGGCGGTGGTGGTCAAGGANGCCGNGGAGGCCACGAGACTGCTGGTGCGGCTGGGAGCCAACGTGGTGGTCACGTGTCCGATGGCGGCCGGGGCTTGGCAGACACGTCAGATTGTCGAGGCGTGCCTGAAGGTGGATGCGCCACAGCCGCCCTCCGACTGGCCGTCGGACGGTTCGTGATAGGAGAACTGATGAGAAACAACAGGACAATTGTCCGGGGAGACAACTGATGCGGGTCGCCGAGGTGATTGGCAATCTGACGTTGTCGGCGTGTCATCCGACGCTGGACGGGGCCACNTGGTTGATCGCCGTGCCGCTCTCGGCCGACGGGATTGCCGGGCACCGCGGTGGGCGTGGTGAACCGGTCGTGGTGTACGACGAGTGCCATGCCGGACAGGGGGCCGTTGTTGCCGTTGCCGAGGGACCGGAGGCCTCGAACCCGTTCCTGCCTGCAATGAAACCGCTGGATGCGTACACCGCCGCGATTCTGGACAGCATTGATATTCAATAGCGTCGCTACCGAAAGGCCCGACGCGAACAGTCAACACCAATGATCAAGCAACCATCGAAAGGACACCGAATACGATGACCGAGATGCAATGGGGACGTGGAATCAATGACCGCCAGTTGAAAGAGGAGATCTGCGAGATTGGTCGACGGGTCTACAACAAGGGTTTTGCCGCAGCCAACGACGGGAACATCTCGATTCGCGTNGGTGAGAACGCGGTGCTGTGTTCGCCGACGATGATCTGCAAGGGGTTCATGGAGCCCGAAGACATCTGTGCGGTCGATCTTGATGGCAATCAGATTGCCGGACGGCGGAAGCGGACCAGCGAGGTGTTGCTGCACCTGACGATCATGAAGAACCGGCCTGACGTGAAGGCTGTCGTGCATTGCCATCCACCTCATGCCACGGCTTTTGCCGTCGCCGGGGAGCCGATTCCGCAGTGCGTGTTGCCCGAGGTCGAGGTGTTCATGGGGGAAGTGCCGCTGGCCCCNTACGAGACNCCCGGTGGACAGAAGTTCGCCGACACCGTGATCCCATTCCTGGAAGGGACCAATACGATCATCCTGGCCAGCCACGGAACCGTCAGCTTTGGCAAGGACCTGGTTGACGCCTACTGGAAGACCGAGATCCTGGACTCGTACTGCCGGATCCTGTTGCTGGCCAAGCAACTGGGCAACGTGAATTACTTTGACGAGCGGCAGACACGTGAGTTGCTGGACCTGAAACAGCGGCTGGGCTTCGATGATCCCCGGTTCCACAACGAAGATTGTGATCTGTGTGGCAACACGGCGTTTGTCGACGGTTACGGTGGCCAGGCACTTCGCCAGCAGGCCTTCGCGCCGGCCCCGTCGTTCCCTGGGTACCTGCACGATCCGGCAACACCCGAGGCGATCGGGACCGGTGGTGGATCAAGCGAACCGACCGAGGAGTTGGTGTCGGCGATCACCGAGCAGGTGATGGCCGCCCTGTCGCAGTGATTTCGCCGGCGTGACATCCTGGGACAAGACCGAGAAATGATGGGGCCAGAGGGATCAATACGATGACCGTGTCTTCCGCAAAATCGCTCGACCGCAAACTCGCGGCCATCGCTGCCGATCCGTCCGGCTGTCGTGAGTTCATTCTGGCCGATGCCAAGGACGCCGACATGGCTTTCGGCATGGGGGCTCCGGGCCTTTCTCCGGAGCGTCATGACAGTGAACTGCAATTTCGTTCGTTGGCCGAGTACCGCGACCAGATGCGGCAGATCGTGCAAGGGGGACTGGTCGACATCATGTTGATGTCGGCTTCGACGAACGAGGAATTGACGATCCGTGAGCGGCTTTTTGATGGCACCGAAGTGACCCCGGCCGTACGGGCCAACGACACGACAGACATCCATGTTGTCCGGGGCGGGAAAATTCACGAGGCCGCATCGAAGCCCTTCCAGAGTGCGTCGATCGATCACATCCAGTGTGGGCACCTCGATTGCGAGGTGCCCGAACGGAGCGACGGAGCCGATCTCGGACTCTACTCGGTCACGTTCGCCAACAATCGTGATGATGACCTGCGGACGATCGAAGCCTACCGCGTGTTTCGTGATGAGGCGGAACGGAAGGGGTTCCGCCATTTCCTGGAGGTGTTTGATCCCAACCTGGCCAATTGTGTGGCTCCGGAACTGCTGCCCGGGTTCATCAACGACCTGATCGCCCGGACGTTGGCGGGTGTGACCCGTTCGGCGAGACCACTGTTCCTCAAGATGGTCTATCACGGTCCCCGGGCGACCGAGGAACTGGTGAACTACGACCCGGGCCTGGTGATCGGAATTCTCGGAGGGTCGGCCGGTACCACCCTGGATGCGTTTCAACTGATCCACGAGGCCCANAAGTACGGGGCGCGTGTGGCGTTGTTTGGTCGCAAGATCAACAACGCGGAGAATCAACTGGCGTTTGTTCGTTTTCTGAGATTGATTGTCGACGGTGAATTGGAGCCCNCCGAAGCGGTGCGGGCTTACCACGCCGTCCTCGAGAAGTTGCAGATCAAGCCGCGTCGTTCACTTGAAGACGACCTGGTCCTGGAAACGGGCGTGATGAGCTACGGCGGCAACGAACAGAAGACGATCAGCNTGCCATCCTCGACTTCGGAATCGAAAAAGAATTCCGTAGCGATCGCTGATCCGACAACCGTTGATGAGTCTCCTGATTTCTCGGCGATGACACCCGAGGACCGTTTGGCGTATCATCGCAGTCGACTGGCCAACCTGCTGGGCCCGTAGACTTTACAGATGATCCTGCCGCGTTCTGGAACTCCTCCCCATGGTCGACGATTGGGACACCGGATCGAGTTGGCAGGAGGACGGCTGGGATGACGATGCCCCGGCGGAAACCGTGCCCTGTCCCGAGTGCGGTGCGGAGGTCTACGAGGACGCCGAGCAGTGTGTTGCGTGCGGTGAATGGATCACGACGTTCCATTCTCCATGGCAGGGACGGGCGGCCTGGTGGGTGATACTGGGNGTCTTGGGNATTGCGGCGACGGTTCTGGCNCTCGCCGGCGTTGCGGTGCTTGCCTGAGACTGGGCCGGGTGGGCTAGGCAGCTGCCGACGATGGCGCGGCGACCAGCGGGAACCTGAGAATAAAGCGGGTGCCACGTCCGACGGCACTCTCGACCCGGATTCGCCCCTGGTGAGATTCGATGATCTCGCGGCACAATGACAGCCCCAGGCCGGTGCCTCCCTGGCCCTGGGTGTCTGCGTCCTTGGTCGAGAAGAACGGTTCGAAGATCTGTTGCAGTGTCTCCGGAGACATTCCGCTGCCGGTGTCCGACACCATGATCTCGGCCATTTCATCATCGGCATGCCGGCCGACGGTGATCGTCAACTGNCCGCCGTCGTCCATGGCTTGCCGGGCATTGATGACAAGATTGAGCAGCACCTGTTGGACCTGNCTGGTGTTGATGGCCGCGAAGACACCATCCTCGTACTGCGTGTCCAGGCCAACACGATGCTTCTGCAAGTCCTTCTCCACGAGCAGCATCAGGTCGGTGACCAACTCGGCGAGGTCGATTGGCTCGTGACGGTCACCGCTGTTTCGGGCGTAGGAGAGCATGCCCGTGGTGATCTTGGCNGCGCGCTGACCGGCCGCNAGGATCTTGGTGAAGGCCTTCTCCCTGGTTTCGTCGTCCGTTTTCCTCAACCCCATCTTCGCGTAGTTGATCACCGTGGTGAGGATGTTGTTGAACTCGTGAGTCGTCGACGCGGCAATCGCGCCGATGGTGCTCATTTTCTGAGCCTGGCGGAGTTGCTCCTCGAGGGTCGCGAGGCGTTGTTCTGGATTCGGGAGCGATTGATTGGAGGTCATCGAAAACCGCCCCTGGAGGAGTTGATG
This sequence comes from Planctomycetaceae bacterium, assembly GCA_002724415.1. Classification (GTDB taxonomy): domain Bacteria; phylum Planctomycetota; class Planctomycetia; order Planctomycetales; family Planctomycetaceae; genus UBA8437. The sequence goes on along the minus strand of PBOU01000037.1, from coordinate 33,876 downwards.
AAACGGAATGGCACCGGGGTCACTCTCTCCAACTATCGGCCGCTATTGGCGTGGGACTTCACTGGCAAGATGTGGGGTTTGTGCTGTACCGGCGACGGCGAGTGTTCGCGCTGGGCAGTCTGGGTAAGACGGAAGTGAAAATACCGGTGGNCTTGTACTGCCCTCGTGCACCGGCTGTGGACTAAACTGGTTGGGTGGCTGGGGTGGTTGTTCCGGGCGACGGTTGCCAGTGGTGTCCCATCCGNGAGNTCGGTGTTTCAGTTGGATTGACTTGTGATTGTCGTAGAACAACTCAGCGTCACCGTCGGTGATTTTTCGTTGAAGAATGTCTCGTTTTCTCTCGCCGCCGGCGAATACGGAATCCTGATGGGACGAACCGGCAGCGGCAAGACGACATTGCTCGAGTCNTTGTGCGGGTTGAAACCGGTGCAAGCGGGACGNATCCTGATCAATGGAGAGGACGTGACGAGGCTGAAGCCCGGCGCCCGCGGAATCGGNTTTGTTCCNCAGGAGGGGGCACTGTTCCACAAGATGTCCGTGCGAAACCAGATTGGTTTTGCTCTCCAAATCCGCCGCCAATCCGAGTCGACCATCTCGGATCGGGTGCAGACGCTNGCAGAATCGCTNGGCATTGCTGATTTGCTCGAGCGGTTTCCCGAGGGGTTGAGTGGTGGAGAGCGGCAGAGGGTGGCGTTGGGACGTGCGCTGGCAGCTCGACCAAGTGTCCTGTGCCTGGACGAACCATTCAGTGCCCTGGATGAAGAAACTCGTGACGATATGTACAACCTCGTCCGATCGGTCACCCGGAAGGCTGGTGTGACGACGATTCATATCACTCACAGCCGGGCTGAGGCTGAGGAACTTGGTGATCGTGTCCTGAAATTGGTCGCCGGCCGCATCGAACACGTCGAGTCGCCCGACCCTCCGGTTCACTCGACCGGGACGGCGCAACAGGTTCCGGAGANCGTGGAATCGGGCGGCGAACCGACGGGGGATGCTTCGCTCGAGCCTGACGAGTGAGTGTGGATTTCTGAGGTCNGGGGCCAGNGNCTCTTGGCTTCGTTGTGGTGGCACAGGTCGATGGCATTGGCGTTGTCGTGTTCAAACCGACNTCNCCGGCCGGGTGGAAATGCCAATCACATGTGCCCGNTGTTANGACCACAAGTTCGGTCCGGTTTTGCAGCACGGGGCCTGNGTCGTGACGGCCGTGTTGAACACGGCGGCGGTGTTGAGATCCATTCCCGGGAGGGAATGTGGGGACTTGCATGGGAATGAGGGGACTGCTCCGGAGGCAGGACGAGCTTGTGCGATCCAATTCGGTCACGTGACGGGTTGCCCGGTTGAAATCCGCGTCTTGCACGTTACGATTTTTCTGCCGGGCTTGGATCACGAGTGGCGGACCGGTCGTGATCAGAGCCGCGAGTTTCGTCTGGCTGCTTTCCGTGTTCACGTGAAGAGGCAACTGTTTTCGTAGTCGCTATTGCGGTCGTGGGCCACCGCTGTTCCTTTCGCCTGGATGGTCTTCAATCGATGTCAGATGTGTCATCCCCGTTGCCGGCCGAATCGGGCCCCGGGACCCCCACTCGCATAGTTGGGATCGATCTGGGTACGTCGTATTCGGCGTTGGCGATTCTCGATGCGGACGGACAGCCCAGGGTGATTGACAACACGAGCGGTTCTCAGTTGACCGCCTCGGTGGTGTTGCTTGGAAGTGAGGATCGGGCGGAGGTGGATCCCGAGGTTGAGATCCTGGCACGGAGTCGGCCCGAGCAGAGGGTGGTGGCGATCAAGCGAGAACTGGGCAATCCGCGTTTCGCGTTGCGGCACGGCAATCGTCGACTGACTCCCGAGCTGCTCAGTTCCCTGATCCTGACGAAGTTGCGACAGGATGCCGAAAAACAACTGGGGCCGATCCGTCGGGCGGTGATTACGGTTCCCTATTACTTCAATGAACTCCGTCGTCGTGCGACACGCAATGCCGGCCGGATCGCCGGGATCGACGTCGTGGACATCATCAATGAACCGACGGCTGCCGCACTGACTTACGCTTGGACATCCGGCGTTCTCGGGCAGTTCGGATCGAGTGAGCCGCACCAGATCCTGGTCTATGATCTCGGCGGCGGCACTTTTGACGTGACACTTGTCGAGATCACAGCGACCCACCTGAGGGTGCGAGCCACCGATGGTGACACGATGCTGGGAGGCATGGACTGGACCGACCGGCTGACCGGAGTGGTGGCCGAGGAGATCATCGAGGCGGGGGGAGTTGACCCCCGAGACGATCCTGAGATGTCGTTCCGGTTGACCCAGGCCTGCGAGACCGCGAAACGGACTCTGAGTGAACGAATGGTGACAACCCTCCGGTTGTCCTGTGCTGGTCGTGATTACTCGGTCGACTTGACCCGGTCACGGTTTGAACGTGCGACGGCCGACTTGCTGCAACGGACTCGCGATACCACCGAACTGGTGCTGGCACAGGCTGACGTCCAGGGGGCCGAACTGGATGAGATCGTGTTGATCGGCGGATCGACCGCGATGCCTGGTGTGCGGATGATGCTTGAGGAACTGGGAGGTCAGCCGCCCAGCGACCGGCTGGATCCGCAATTGGCCGTGGCGCAGGGGGCGGCGATCCATGCCGCCATTCTTGAGTCTCGAGAAGAGGGGGTCGACGGCGGTACCGGCCAGGCACTGCGGCGGCGGTTGCAAGAGATTGGCACCTCCAACGTCAATTCGCATTCGCTGGGGGTTGAAGTGACCGACCGGGACGATACCAAGTCACGGTGGAACCACATCATGATTCCACGCAACACACCGGTGCCTTGCCAGGTGACCCAGCGATTTGTGACCAACACCGACAACCCGAAAGCCATCTACATCCGGCTGCTCCAGGGGGAGGTCAGTGACGTGGACTCGTGCGTCGCGATCGGGGACTTTCGTGTTGTGGATCTTCCACCCGGCCTGGCGGCTGGAACACCGATCGAGGTGCAATACGGTTACGACCGCAGTGGGCACATCAAGGTGGCGGCGCGAGAACTGGTTGGCAACACGGAGGCGTCGGTGGAGATCCACTGGAGCGGTGGTGTTGACGATGCGACGCTGTCGGTGTTGACCCGCCTGGCTGCCGAATACGACGTCGACTGACCGGCTGGCACGAGCGTGTCACGCGTTGCTTGCTCGGGTTCGAACGGTTCAGGTTCGAGTGGCAGTGCTTTCGGTCGTGTCGTAGGTTCGTGTCCCTGCCGGCGCCCCCTCGTTGCCCAGGGCGATCTGGTAGAGGTCGGTCCCGGCCGTTGTGGGGTAATTCGAGTCGATACAGGCCTGGCAGAGGTGATTGCGCGGCAAGTCGATCGATCTCGCGATCGAATCGATTGGGAGATATCTCAGGCTGTCGGCGTTGAGGCTTTTGGCCATCTGTTGTTCGATCTGGGGGGTCATTCCGGAACCGTCCATGAATTTCGGTGCGAACAGTTCGGAGATGGTTGACATGTCGATGCCATAAAAGCAGGGCGCGACAATCGGTGGGCAGGCCACACGGACATGCACTTCACGCGCCCCGCCTCGTTCACGCAGTTGCGAAACCAGCGCACGCATCGTGGTCGAACGGACAATCGTGTCCTCGACCACCAGGACCCGTTTGCCGCGGAGGACTTCCGGCAATGGCGTGTATTTCAGTCGTGCCTTGTCGGCGCGATTGGTGCCCTCGATAAAGGTCCGGCCCACGTAGCGATTTCTCATCAGTCCCTCGAGACAGGGGACCCCTAGTTCGAAAGCCATCGACGCGGCGGCGGCCTTGGCGGTGTCTGGGACAGGCACCACGATCGTGTCGTCATCGATTGGGACGTCCTCGAGCCGGGCCAGTTCCTCGCCGAGTGACTTGCGGGTCATGTAAACACTGCGGTCGTCGAGCGTACTGGCAACATTGGCGAAGTAGATCCACTCGAAGAAACAGTGGGATCGCTTGGGAGAGGGAGCAAACTGCAGAACGTCGATCTCGCCATTCTGGATAATCACGGCACCGCCGGGCGGCAGGCTGTGAATATCCTTGTCGCGGAAACCCAGTTGTGACAGTGCCACGCTTTCGCTGGCGGCGGCGAACATCGGCCCTTCGATCGCGAAACACAGTGGGCGGATACCCAACGGATCGCGGGCCACAAACATGTCACCCTGGGCATTGAGAAACACGATGTTGTAGGCCCCATCCAACCACGGCGTGACTCCGCTGAGCACGTCGAGCAGGTCGGGTGTCTGGTCGCCAGAAAGTTCCTGGCACAGCAGGTGCATCAGGATCTCGGTGTCGGTCTCACGGGCGAGATGGAAATCGGTATGAGAGAGGATTTCCTGGCGGAGTTGGGGGTAGTTGGCCAGTTGGCCGTTGAAGGCGAAACTGAACCATTTTGATCTCTGGATGTGATGCCGTTCGAAGGGCTGTGCGTAGCTGCGATCATCCTGGCCGCAGGTGGCGTAGCGGACGTGCCCGATCGCGGCGGGACCGGCGTACTTCTGCATCATCATCTCGGCCGGTTCGGGGTGACTGAGATGAAACACCTCGGTGACGGTGCCAACGTCACGGTGGGTGTCGATCAACTGTTTTCGGTTGGGATTGAAGGTGGTCATTCCAGCGGCCAACTGTCCGCGGTTCTGAATGTCCAGCAGCAGTCGGGGCATCAGTCGAGATGTCTCCTGCGCTCCTTGCGAAGGCGCCAGGCGGCTCGTCTCGCGGTTTGGCAAGTGGTAAACCGCGGCAATGCCACACTCGTGGAACAACTCGGCCATGGTATCCAGCGTCCGTGCACGTCCGGGATAAGTAAGCGACTGAGAATGCATCATAGCGAGCCGTCGAGGCCATACCAACGTGGCAGACGCACTTTCGCGGTCCCGGGGTATGGACTAGAAAGGAAGGATCGTTTTCAGATTCCGGGTTCAAGCTGGTCCATGAACACTCCCGTTTCCCTGGTACGCCGTGAACTGATCGAGACGGCCGAGACCCTGGTGGTCAAGGTCGGGACCAACGTGATCTCTCGGTCCGATTCCACCCTGGACGTGGACCGTATCGCCAGTCTCGTCGAAGCAGTGGAACGGATCCGGCAGACCGGCAGACGCGTCGTGATTGTTTCCAGTGGAGCGGTCGGTGCCGGGATTGATGTCCTCGAGTTGGGTGGACGCCCCGGTGATCTGCCTCACCTGCAGGCCGCCGCCGCTGCCGGCCAGGCCCGCCTTATCCACTATTACGATGATTGCCTGGGACAGCACGGCTCGCACGCCGCCCAGTTGTTGTTGACGGCAGAAGATTTCACCGAGCGAGGACGGTATCTCAACGTCCGCAACACGCTCAACACGCTCTTCGAATATGGTGCCGTGCCGATTGTCAACGAGAATGACACGGTCAGCGTTGATGGGATCGGTTTTGGTGACAACGATCGACTGGCTGCCCTGGTGACCAACCTGTTGCCGGCTCCGTTACTGGTCTTGCTGACGGTCGTCGACGGACTGTTCGCCGGACCGGAGGACCAGGAACCGATCCGCCTGGTCGAGCAGTGGGACGATGGCCTGTTCGACCTGGTGCACGCTGAGCAGAGTCACGGGGGCCGTGGTGGGATGACGGGAAAGTTGGAAGCCATCAAGAGCGCGACGGCAGTGGGAGAGAGCGTCATTGTGGCCAATGGGACACGGCCGGACGTTCTCGATGACGTGCTGGCGGGACGCGAAGTCGGGACACTTTTCCTTGCCCACGGAGCCACTCTACCGGCCTGGAAACGTTGGATTGGCTACGCGGCGACCCCGCAGGGCCGCGTGGTGCTCGACCAGGGAGCCTGCCGGGCCTTGCGCGAGAGTGGCGGCTCACTGTTGCCGATCGGTGTGACGGCCGTGGAGGGGAGCTTTGTCCACGGCGATATCATCTCGCTGGCCGATCCGGACGGACGAGAATTTGCCAGGGGACTGGTCAACTACGACGCCCGGGACGCACGGGAGGTGGCGGGACGGCGGAGCGACGAGATCACAGATCGACTGGGCAGCTTGCCCTATTCGGAGGTTGTCCATCGGGACAACCTCGTGATTCTCGAGGACGCTGCCAGCCACTGATCAACCCAGCGATTTGATCGCCGAACGGACGGTTTTCAGGCAGACCTCGAGGTCCGAAAGCGGGTTCTTGGGATTCTCTTCGTATTCCAGGGCCACAATTCGCTGGTACTTGAGTTTGCGGAGCGTCTTCAGGCAGCCCGCGACGTCAAGATCTCCCTCGCCAAGGATCTTGAACAGTTTCTGTTTCTTGCCACCCTTGGTGATGGTCTTGACGTCTTTCAGGTGGACGCCGAAGACTCGCTTGCCCAGTCGACGGATCGCATCCACGGGATCCTCGTCGCTTCTCAGGAAGTGCCCCGTGTCAACACACGCACCGATCAATGGGTGCCGATCCTTGACCATCGTTTCGACGTCAGAAATCTTGTCGTACAGTGCTCGAGGACCGTGATTGTGAATCGCGATCGCCACCTGGTACTCATCGACCAACCGGTCCAACAGGTCGAAGGTGGCCTTGTCCTTCTTGGGGTTGGCACTCAGCGAGTCGATCCCCATCTTGCGAGCGAAGTCGAATGCCTGCCGCGCCTTGGCCTCGTTGGCATCAAATCCCAGGACTCCGTAGGCCGTCAGTTTGACGTCTGCCTTGGCAAGCATCGCTTTTTGCTTGGCGATGTGAGCCGGCAAAGTCCCCAGTGGAACGTGCCGGGGAAATGCCTCCCAGAATTTCAGGCCAAGCGTCCGGGTGTGTTTGAGTGCCGTGGGGGCATCAAATCCTCGGAGCGAATAGCTCTGGATGCCCATCTTGAACTCGGCGTAAGGCGATTTCGTGTCAGGAGCTGCGGTGGCACTGATCGACCCGACGGCCTGGTGTGCGATCACAGCCGCACCGGAGACAAGCCCGTTGGCCATGAAGGTGCGCCGTGAAAGTTTGTTGGTCAGGCCAGCTTGCTCGTCTCGAAAAGACTGAGGCATCGTGGTTGCTCCTTGGCTGTTGGCACCGGGACGGGAATTGCCGATTGGATCAACTGATCGGTTCGTGACGATTGTATCGACTCGAGCCCTTTCTTGTCGGTTGGTTTCGGCCCCGACAAGTCGTGCTGACCGATACAACCGGTCACTGGTGGTCGGCTGGCGCGGTCCTATTGCCTTAACTATCCGAATTCTTGGTTTTGCCCAAATTACCGTTTCTATCGTGCCGATCTACTGTGTTGCATGGTTACCAGATCTCTTGGATAGCCAATTACTCGGAGGTGCCGTTGTAAAGAGTGTGGGACAGAGGTGTGCCGGCCGGTGACCCCCCGGTTTGTCTACGGCGATGTCCATTTTGCTCACAGCAACCGCCGGAGCTACACAAGAGGTTTGTTTACGATAGCCGCGGTCCCGTGTCTTCACGGGGCCGCGGCGTGTTTTTTTCCATCATCGGATTGATGACTTGCCATTTGACCGAGAAGACGGCTCTTCTTGTCATCTCGATTTTTTGCGGTGAAGTTTTGCAGTGAAGATGGTCCAGGTCGATGCAGATCGAGAATTCCCCCACCCTGACCCTGGGTCAACTCCAACAATTGATCGGGACGATGTATTCGTCCAAGGACGAGGCGCGCGGGATTGATGGGACCTTCATGTGGCTGATGGAAGAGGTGGGAGAATTGGCTGCGGCCCTCCGCGAGGGCGATCGGGCGGCGACCTCGGCCGAATTCGCCGATGTGCTGGCCTGGTTGGCGACGATTGCCAACGTGGCTGAGGTCAACCTGGAGCAAGCTGTGCTCGCGAAGTATGGCTCGGGCTGCCCCGGCTGTGGCGAGATGGTGTGTTGTTGCGACGGGGCGGCGAAGCCGTAGTCACGGGTGCCCGGCTGGTGTCTATCCCTGCAACGCCTTGCCAAATTCGGCGGCGCGCGGCGGTGCGGGGCTGGGCGATCTGGGGCCGACGGCTCCGGGGACCGGGGCGATGCTGAGATGGACGAAGGTGGGGCCGGGGGCGTCGATCACATCACGGGCCGATTCGATCCAGTCATCGAGCCGATCGAACACGAAGACCTGCTGGAACCCGGCGGCCCGCGCCAGGGCGGGGTGGTCGACCAGCGGGGATCCGCCTGAAGTGGCCGGGGTCGGTTGTCCACCAGTGATCTCGTAGATTCCGTTGTCGAAAATGATCAGGGTGTAGTTGGTAGGAGCCTGGTTGGCGATGGTGACCAGGGTGCCGAGGTTCATCAGCATGCAGCCGTCACCATTGCAGACGATGATCTGCTTGTCGGGTTGTGCGAGGGCCATGCCCAGTCCCAGCGAGGGGGCTTGTCCCATGCTCGAGGGAACATAGATCCAGTCCAGTGGGTGCAATTCCCCCAGTGCCATCCATTCGCGGGCGGTGCCCATGACCGTCAGCACCGCTTCGTCATCGCCACGAATCTCCCGCAGTACGTTGAGCGACTCAACCAGCGGCATTCCAGTTGACTTTTGTGACACGGCCTAGGCTCTCCCCTCAGCAACCAGCGCGACGCCCGGCACGCTTGCCTCACGGCATCGCAGGCACTGCGTGGCAATCGCTTCCAACTGTTCGGTTGTGTTCTCGGCGTTGTCGTAAAGTGCCCAGTCCATGCCCCAGGCGTCCAGGATCGGCTCGGTGAAAGTCAGGCAGGTGTCTCCCGGAAGGGTCGATTGGTTCAGGAAGCTCCGGTAGCCGATCATGGCAAAGAGGGGCAACCGGTAATCGAACAAGGCATTGCGGAGCGAGTCACCAGATTCGAACAAGCCCGTGCACTGGATCAGGACCAGTGGAGTCGCACCGCCCAGGTGCAGTCCGGCCGCGACCGCCCACGCTTCCCCCTCGCGGCACACGCCAACGTAGTCGATCGAATCGCATGCCTTCAGGTCATTTTCCCATTGTCCCAGGGTGCTGTCAGGAATCGTCACCACGTGGGTGAATGCGAGTTCCTGCAGGAGGTTGACGACCTGGTTGGCGCTGAACATGAGGAGGCCAGGAATGAAGAGATCGGACCAGGGAGTTATTTCTTGTTGATCGGCTTGACCTGGATCGGCGTGACCAGAATGAACGGTTTGCCCGCCTCGTCGATTCGCAGGTCGCGGGTCAGATGATGAGGATTGGTGATGCTTTTCTGCAACTGAAACCACGAGGTTTTCTTGGCAGGAAGCGTTACGGTCAGCCTGTTCGGATCGATCTTGCGGGTTCCCAGGCCGTGGTGATCGATCAGCATCGGGACCTCGGTTTTTTCGGTGATGGTGTCAACCACGTCCAGGAAGGCGGCCTTGTCGAGGTTGACCGGGACGATCTGGAACAACGGTCGAGCTGTCTTGAGTCGGCTGAGTCGTGGAGGCCAGCCCAGGGGCCAGGTTGTTGTTCCAGCGGTGTTTCCGACCACGGGCTTGACGATCTGCAGTTGGACCCGACCGGCGGGAGTCCGTCGCGGTCGGAAGGCGAGGCCGCGGATTGCCAGCAGTGCGGCCAGCGTGGATCCTCGGGCCAGCCCCTTGCCGTTGGTCCGTGGTGGGACAATGGGATCGGCTCCCAGCGAGGCGAGATCGAGTGACAACGAGGGGGGGATGCCCACCGCGGCGATGGCTTCGGTGAGTGGTTTGCCGGAGAGATCGGTGCGAACCGGTTGGGCGAGGGTTTCAAACAGCGAGTTGAACTGCCCCTCGGTGAGCCCGAAGGCGGGTTGACCGGTGGGGTTCCCCTTGGCACCAAAGGTCCCCAGTTCCTTGAGCCAATTTCCCAGTGTCGTTGGATTGCCGGGCGAGAAGGATTTGCCAGGGACCAGGATTCTTCCCGACCGGTCGAGCTTGCCAACGACAGTGACCTGGCGGGTTCGCCCACTGGTTGTCTCGCGGACGGCAGTCCGTTCCCCACCGAGTCCCCGACGGATTCTCAGCGGAACCTGAAACTGCTGGAACAGTTTTGCCCAGCGCTGCGCCGCGAGTGGGGCTCCGCGACGGTCGGTCAGCAATTCGACTCGGACCGTCGTCCGTATCTCGGCTTTTGGCCTGACGCCGGAGGACTGGGCGGGTGACTCGACGGACGAGCCGACGAGAAACAGCAGCACCAGTGCGCCGACTCGCGACAACTTGTTGAAAGGCATCATGCCGTGAGCATAGCCGGGAACCGATTGTGCGGAAAGACGGCCTCGGAGTTGCTCAATGCGGTGGCGGTGGGGCGTCCTGGTAGGCGCGGGCCCGGAACAGGAAGTCGATGATGTTGCCTTCGTGAGGTTGCAGCCAGTTCAACTGGATGGTCTTGACTTCACCGATGTTGAGCCGGTCGATGTTGGTGGCATCGAGGAAGGAACGGCCGAGTTCCTTGTCGTCGGAGAGCAGCGAACCAACCAGCGTGTAGCCGGCCTTGGACAGGAACTGGTCCTGGGGGCATTCGACGACGCTGCAGAACGGAAACATGTACTCGGTGTTGGCCATCGTGTCGTCAGGATCGGTGACGTGGAGCACCGTCGGCCGCAGAAAATCACAGCGTTCGTTCTGAACCAATCGGTCGCCGTCACGGTACTCGGCGGTCGCTTCGGTCACGGCCGGGGATTTGCAGCCATCGTCGATTTGGCCGCTCATGGCCTCGGCGGCCCCGGGAATCGTGAAAGCCGCCAACCCACTGTCCGGGTTGTCCATCGGCAGAGGAGCCATCGGGCCCAGTCGCTGGGCCAGGGCGTCTGCGATCTCGGCGGTGTGCCGGCTGGCCCAGATGCCCGAGCAACTGATGCAACTGCGGCCACTGTTGACGTAGACGCTGTCGGCAATCAGGTCGATGTAATTTTCCCAATCGTCGACCTTGTCGTCGCCCAGGAAGATCTTTGAGAACCCGGGGCCATGGGCACTGACCTTGGGGTTGCCGATGTAGCGTTCGATGGTGGCCAGGCCGCCGAAGATCACGCTCCGTTCACAGGTTTCCAGCACGGCGCTGCCCAGTTCGGGCCCCTTGGCTGTTCCACCGGGGTAGATCGAGATGGCTTCACGCGGAATCCCCGCCTTGGCAAACGCCTCGTACATTCGGAACGGCGTCCAGGGTTCCTGCGGGCCGGGCTTGAGCACCAGGCCGATTTGCAGTGGGATGACCGGCAGCCACAACGTGTGGACACCGGGGCTGTTGGAGGGCAGCACCCAACCGGCGGCGTTGCAGTTGGCCTGGTAACTGACCATCACGCCCCGGTCTTCGACACCGTATCCGTCGCTGAGGATGTTGTAAGGCAGGCCGCGGGTCAACGCGTCGAGAATCTCGTGCATGTGCTTCATGACGAAGGCATTCTTCGTCATGTTCATGCGGCACATGTGTTCTGGCAGGCCAGTGGTGGCCGACTGCATTTTGCAGAAATCATCGGGAGACTGGTCACCGTTGCCCAGGGGCAGGGTGTCGTTGACGTAATAATCACCCGCCTCGGCGATCATCTCGACCAACTGCTCGATCGTGAATTCACGAAGGATTTCGCGGGCACGAGCAGCCTTCCGCATGTCCATGCGAATCAGCCCGGCGTTGGCCTCGTGGACCTGCGCCAGAGTCTCGCCGCTCTCGAAGTGGACAACGTCCATCTTCTCCATGCTCTCGTACGGCTCGCCCCAGCGAACGATGGGAATCTCGATCATGATCCTGTCCTTGGTCTCGAAGTGCCGTGGTTGGCACGGGAGTGATGTCGAATGTGTAAGTTGTTGGGCCTAGTAAACACCGACAGTGGTGGTCTTGGCAAAGACGTGGAAGGGCCGCACGCTGCTGACCCCGTCCCACGGGTATTTCTCGTGAGGTGCTTCCCGTTCACCCTCGTCGCGTTCGAGGAACCCTGGGATGAACAACTCGTCGGTCAACGTGTACAGCTTCACCCGTCCGGTTTCACCGTGTCCGACGACCTGCTTGTGATCATCGAAGTCGACGACCTCGACCACCGCACGCGGTTGCGGAGCGTAGTAGGTGATCTTGTAGTCGTCGGCCGGGTCGAACGGCTTGCCACAGGCCAGGCCCATCAACGTGTTGCCGTAGGTCGGGGTGATGTAGACATCCGGTCCCAGCAGTTCCTCTCGGGCAAAGCGGTACCACTGTGGAGTGAATTCTGTACCACCACAGAAGATGCCTGTGATTCCTGCTTCCGCGACGCTGGAACCCTTGTCGATGAGTCTCAGGGCCAGGGCCTCCAGCAGTTTCGGTGTCGAGAAGGCACACTTGATGTCGTGACCGGATTCCAGCACGGTCATCGCCTGGTCGATCACATGATCGGCGTATTCCTTGGCTTCCTGGGTCTTGCCTTTTTTGAGCAACTTGACGACCCAGCGGGGATCCAGGTCAACACAGAAGCAAATCCCACCACGGTGTTGAGCGAGGTGTTCCACAGCCAGCCTCAGCCGCCGGGGGCCCGAGGGGCCCAGCATCAGCCAGTTGGACCCGGGCGGAAACATCTCGTCGGGAAGCGTTTCGCTGAACAACTCGTAATCGATCCGGAAATCATCCATCACGACACGTGACTTGGGGGTTCCGGTGGTGCCGCCGGTTTCAAAGACATAGGCCGGCTTGTGGGCCAGCCCCTTGGGAATCCACCTTTGGACGGGTCCACCGCGAAGCGAATCGTCCTCGAAGAGGGGGAACTTCTTCAGGTCGTCGAAACAGGTGACGTCGGTGAGCGGATCGAACCCGAGGTCACCGGCCTGTTCGAGCCAGAAGGGAGAACCTGTTTCAGGGTTGAAATGCCACTGCACCATTTTCACGGTGTGGGCGTCCAAGGCCTCTTGGGCCGCTGTCACTTGGGTTGCTAGATCACTCACGAGTCTCATTCTCCGCTGGCAGCACGAGCTGTGTGAGGGCAAATGCCCGGTCCGTTTCGTCCCGGGTCTGTCGGTTTCCTTCACGGAACGACTATCTTAGATACCTTGTGTCACATTGCAAACAAGCCCCACCCAGGGGCCGGTCAGGGGGGATGCAGATGCACGTCTCAAGAAACAGTTTCGGGCAAGGTCCGACGCTGTGCTCAGTCTCGCTGTCGGGCCTGATCAGGCTGGCTTGCATGCTGATCACCACCTCCTGGCTACTTGCCGGTGGACAAGTTGAGGCTGCGGAGAAGCCCAATGCACTGGAAAAATACGTCACGGCGAAGGACGCGTCTTACAAGTGGACGCTGGAAGCGACCGACCGGACTGACCGTGGCCGAATACACCGTTTGAAGCTGGTCTCACAGGCCTGGCATGGCATCACATGGCAGCACCGTTTGCTGGTGGTGGAACCGGTCCGGATCTCACACGACGACCACATGGTTTTGGTGATTGCCGGTGGATCGACCGGCAGCGAACCGTCTCGTGGAAATCTGACACGTTTTGCTGAACTGGCCACGTCCTGTTCTGCCCGCATCGCCGTGCTGTACCAGGTTCCCAACCAGCCCCTGCTGGGCAACAAGTCCGAGGACAACCTGATCAGCGAGACGTTCCTGCGGCATCTCAAGACCGGGGATTCCACCTGGCCGTTGCTGTTCCCGATGGTCAAGAGTGCCGTGCGAGCCATGGATGCGGTGCAAGAACTGGCCCAGCAGAAATGGAAAACCACGATCAAGGGGTTCGTGGTCACCGGTGCCTCCAAACGCGGATGGACGACATGGCTGACAGCGGCTGTCGACAAGCGGGTGGTGGCGCTGGCTCCCCAGGTGATCGATATGTTGAATATGCCGGTACAGGTCAAGCACCAGAAACAGCAGTGGGGCAAGTTCAGCCGTCAGATCCGTGCGTACACCAGCAAGGGGCTGATCGCGCTCATGCAGAAACGCCCCAACCTGCCACTCTGGAAATGGGTCGACCCGTACGCCTACCGGAAACACTTGACCCAGCCCAAGCTGATCATCAACGGCACCAACGACCCGTACTGGTGTGTCGATGCGTTGAACAATTACTGGTTGGGACTCCCCGGTCCGAAATACGCTCTGTACATTCCCAACGCCGGGCACGGGCTACGCGGTGGTGAGCAGCAATTGGTGTCGACCCTGTCGGCCTTTTTCCGTTCGGTTGCCACGGGGCGTCGTATGCCGCAGGTCACCTGGAAGCACGGGGATCAGCCCGGTGGCCTGAACCTCGAGATCGTTTCGGACCCGGCTCCGGTTTCCGGGCAGCTCTGGTCGGCTCGCAGCCAAACGCTGGACTTCCGCAAGTCGAGGTTCAACTCGACCGAGTTGCGGCGTGAGGGCGACCGGTTGATTGGTGACGTCCCACAGGAAGCCGGCAGCCACGTGGTGCTTTACGGTCACCTGGTCTACCAGATTGGTGACCTGGAATATGGCCTCTCGACCCAGGTCCGGGTCAAGTAGAGTCGGGGCCGGGTGAGGCTGTTGGGACGGAGTCCGGTTCGGGCCAGCCAGGGATCTCGTCGGCCAGTTCCACTCCACCGACAGCGGCGGTGAGAACGTCCACGAGTGAATCGGGCGGAACGGGATCGCCGGGCAGGGCGATCCCGTTGTCGTGGGTCGCGGCAGGATCGTTGGCCCATACGATTTCTGGAAACCGTCCTCGCAATTCCTCGATCCGTTCATCCCTCTCGTCGCTGTCCAGCCAGACCGGCAGTGGACGGACCAACAGGCGTTCGCGAAGCTGGTCGAAGGTGAGGTTCCTGGCGGGGTGCCGGGTTGACCCGGCGATTCGGCAGACCGGGTCGAGTACGAACCGCCGGTACCAGCAACCCGGGTGCGGCACCTTGAGGCGGTCATCCTGGGCGACGAGGTCGCCGTAGGTGACCAGGTCAAGATCAACCGTGCGGGGCACCCAGGTGGCGTGGTCCCGTTCCCGTCCCAATTGATGCTCGACTCGCTTGGTTGTTTCAAGAAGTTGGTCGGGTTTCAGCGAGGTGACCAGGGTGGCCGCGGCATTGAGGTAGGCGGGGCCGGCATTTTCCCCGACCGGTTCGGTCACGAAACAGCGGCTGGCGGAGGTGATCTCGATGCCGGGCTGAGTGGCCAGCAGTTCTAGCGCCGTGGCGAATGTGGCTCGCACGTCTCCGATGTTGCCGCCCAGGGCGATCAGGCATTCGGTCATCGCCGTCGGACTCCGGTTCGGATTGTTGCTGTACTGGGACCGTGGCTCATACTAGTCGCCTCCACCGATCGGCTCAACGGGCCGACCCGTGGCCTGGCCGGCGGAAATATTGCTGGCAGTCTGGTGTTGGTCGAGTGGGGGCACCGTTGGTATAATCCGCCCCGTCGCAGAACCGATTTCCCTAGACCGCGAGGACGGATTGCCCATGGCCAAAGAAGAGGCCATCGAAGCTGAAGGCAACGTGATTGAAGCCTTGGCCAACACCCAGTTTCGTGTCAAGTTGGACAACGACCATGTCGTGATGTGTCATGTTGCCGGCAAGATGCGGAAGCACTTTATTCGGATCGTGCCGGGTGACCGCGTGATCGTGGAGATCTCGCCCTACGACCTCAATCGTGGTCGTATCGTCTACCGCGAGCGGTAGCGAATCGGGTTGAGGTGGTGCGTTCCAGCAACCGGTTGGGGGCGTGTGAACCGATGTCGCTGGTCCAGTTGTTCACCGACGGTGCTTGTCGTGGCAATCCCGGTCCGGGTGGTTGGGCTTTCTTGCTGAAACATCCGGCCACCGGCGCGGAGAAAGAGGTCGCCGGTGGGGATGCGGCGACGACCAACAATCGGATGGAACTCCAGGCGGTGATCGAGGGCCTGCGGGCCCTGACACGCCGTTCCGAGGTCGAGGTGATTACCGACAGCGTGTACGTGGCCAAGGGCGCGTCGGAGTGGATGCCCGGCTGGAAGGCCAACGGTTGGCAGCGCCGCGAGGGCAAGAGCTTCAAGCCGGTCAAGAACGTCGAGCTGTGGCAGGACATGGACGAATTGCTTGGGCGACATGATGTCCGTTTCACGGTCGTCAAGGGGCACAGCGGTCATCCCGAAAACGAGCGGTGTGACGAGTTGGCCGTGGCCGCCTCGCACGAGTTCGACCCGATCGATTCCTGATCGGTGGACGTGGTGACCGCATGAGGGGCCAACTCGTTAGGATAGTTGGCCACGTCATTCCCAGTCGAACGAGTCCATGGCCGAGTCCCCGTTACTGACCCAGGTGAGGTTTCTGACCGGAGTGGGCCCGGTCCGCGCCGAGTCCCTGGAACGACTGGAGATCGAGACGGTTGAGGATCTGTTGTGGCATTTGCCCCGTGACCTGGTCGATCTGACCGAGGTCCGGCGGGTGGGGGAACTGGAACCCGATATCTTGCAGACGGTACGGGGAGAAGTGGTCGAATTGGCCGATCGCAGGATTTCGGGCGGACGACGGATGGCGGCGATTGTCATCGACAGTGGTGACGGGTTCCTGAAGGCCACGTGGTTCAACCAGAACTGGGTGCTGGGGCGGGTCCAGCATGGCGATGCCGTCCTGTTCTCCGGAAAACCCAAACGCCGTGCGGGTCGCTGGGAGATGACTCATCCACGCATCCAGACCATCGATGCGGATGACCTGGATGCACATGGTGGCCTGTTGCCCAAGTACCCCTTGACCGATGGCGTGACGATGGAGGTGATGCGGCGAATCACGCGAGACGCCGTCGAACGGTTTGTCGAACACATCGATGACCCGATTCCAGGACCATGGCAGCAGCGTTTCAACGTCGTGGGGTTGCACCAGGCATTGCACGGCGTGCATCGTCCCGGCTCGGTCGACGACTACCTGGCGGCACGACGTCGGTTGATTTTCGATGACCTGCTCGAGTTCCTGCTTGGCCTGGCCCTCCGCCGTCGCGCGTGGAGACAGTCTGGCCGGGCACCGAGCCTTCCGGTCTCGGCCAAGATCGATTCACGAATCCGACGTCGCATCCCGTTCGATTTGACGGCAGGACAGGAGCGAGCGGTGGAAGAAATCGTCACGGACATGAGCGAGGACCACGCCATGCACCGTCTTCTCCAGGCCGATGTCGGGGCGGGAAAAACCGCGGTGGCGGTTTACGCGATGCTGGTGGCCATTGCCGCCGGCCACCAGGCGGTATTGATGGCCCCGACCGAGTTGCTGGCCAGGCAGCATTGGCAGACGATCGAGGAACTGCTGGAAGGGAGCCGCGTGGAGCGTGCACTGCTGACGGGGCAACTCACCGCTGCCGATCGTCGCGACACCATCCGCCGGATCGCCTCGGGTGAAGTTCAACTGGTTGTCGGGACCCATGCCGTGATCCAGCAGGATGTTCAGTTCGATTCACTGGGCCTGGCGGTGATCGACGAACAGCACAAGTTCGGGGTGATCCAGAGATCCCGATTCACCGACGAGGACCAGGCCGTGTCGCCGCACGTGCTGGTGATGACGGCCACACCCATTCCACGCAGCCTGTGCCTGACACAGTTCGGCGACCTCGATGTCACCACGATCGACGATCTGCCTCCGGGGCGGCAACCGGTTGTGACCAGCGTGGTCTGGGACGAGGACACTCGAGAGAAGGCCTGGAAGTTCGTCCGGGAGCAGGTCGTGGCGGGGCGGCAGGCGTTCGTGGTGTGTCCGCGGATCGACGCCGACGAGGAGACCGGGGAAGGGATGGGAGTGGAACAGACCTGGCGGAAGCTTCGCGAAAACGAACTGGCGGGACTCTCGGTGGGCCTGGTCCACGGGCGGCTGGACAACGACGACAAATCGGCTGCGATGCAGGACTTTCGTGATGGTCGCACTCGGGTGCTGGTGGCGACGACGGTGGTCGAGGTGGGTGTCGATGTGCCCAACGCGACCGTGATGGTTGTCAACCAGGCCGAGCGGTTTGGCCTGAGCCAGTTGCATCAGTTGCGAGGCCGGATTGGTCGGGGGACTTACCAGGGCTACTGTTTCCTGATGGCTGGCCGTCGAGACGAATCGTCGACTGCACGACTGGGTGTGCTGGATCAGCACGCCGACGGGTTCTCGGTCGCCGAGGCCGATTTTTTGATCAGGGGGCCTGGTGATGTTCTGGGCGTCCGGCAGCACGGGGAGCTTCCCCTGAGAGTGGCCGACCTGATCGCCGATCGTGAATTGCTTGAAGAGACACGCGAGATCGCTTTCGACCTCGTTCGCAGTGGTGAAATCGATGGCGAGGAGGCTGGTCCACTGCGCCGGAAGGTCTTGGAACGGTTTGGAGAACTGATGGAGTTGCCGCAGACCGGGTGAGGTGAGACGATGGCCGGTTCTTCGAATGGCAGTGGGAGAGAACGCTGATGTCGGACGACAACATCGCCTCGGGTAGGCAGGAAGCAGAGCGGCCGGTGTCCGCTGATGAGGCGACTGTCCCGAATGAAACGATCCGTTGTGGGTCGTTGCCGCCGTTGAAATGGCGGGACCTGCCGGAACCGATTTCGTGGAAGAAGATGGTGGGCCCCAGCATCATGCTGGCCGGACTGGCCCTGGGGTCGGGCGAGTTCGTGCTCTGGCCTTACATCACGTACAAGGCCGGGTTCATATTTTTCTGGGCCTGCATCCTGGGTGTGATCACCCAGTATTTCCTGAACATGGAAATCGAGCGGTGGACACTGGCGACTGGTGAGAGTGCCATCGCCGGATTCTGTCGGATCAACAGGAACTGGGCTTGGGTGTTCCTGCTCCTGAATATCCTGCCCTGGGCCTGGCCGGGTTGGGCCACCGGTGCCGGCCAGATGCTCAGTTGGACGCTCTTCGGAGCCGAGGAGGTGATCGATCCCGAGACGGGGATACTCAGTTTCAAATCCCGGTACGTGCCGCAGTTTGGGATCGCCGGATTGTGGCTGGTGGGGATTGCATTGACGGCCGGGCCGGTGGTCTACAACACCGTGGAACGTATCCAGATGGTACTGGTTGGAATGATCGTGGTGATCGTGGTCGGCCTGGGATTTGTCCTGATCCGCGGTGACGCGGTCTCGGCAATGGTCTCCGGGATCGGCAGCTTCGGACAGATGCCCGATCTGGATGCAACCGGTTTGACGTTCATCAGTCTCCTGGGGGCGCTGGCGTTTGCCGGGGCTGGTGGATCGACCAACCTGGGCCAGAGCAACTTCATCAAGGACAAGGGGTATGGCATGGGCCAGTTCATCGGGCGGATCACCAGTCCGTTGACCGGCCAGCAGGAAGCGATTGCCAGCACCGGGTTCCTTTTTCCTGACAGCCCCGAGAACAGCAGGCGTTGGCTGGGATGGTGGCGGTCGGCCAATATCGAACACCTGCTGTCGTTCTTCGTCACCTGTGTGATTTGTCTGTGCCTGATGTCACTGATGACCTACTCGGTTTTCTATGACGCTGATGGAGTCCTGAAACCGGGTATGGACCGTTACGGTGCGGGTTTGGATTTTGTCTGGGGTGAGGCGACGATGATCGGTGAGCGAGCCGCCGGAGGTGGCCTGCTGAAACTGGGTTTCCTGGTGATGGGAATTGCCGTGTTGCTGACGACCGAACTGGGTGTCCTGGATGCGACCGCTCGCATCTCGACGGACATCGTCAAGATCAACTACCTCCGCGACAACGACAACTGGTCGCTCTCGAAACTGTACTACCTGTTTCTCTGGGGCGAGATCCTGTTGGGCACGTTGATTCTATTGGTCGGATTCAACAAGCCGCTGGTCCTGTTGGTCACTTCGGCGGCAATGAACGGCTTCGTGATGTTTGTCTACTCGATCCTGTTGCTGGTCCTCAATGGACGGATCCTGCCGGCACGGCTCCGGATGAACTGGTTCCGGATGCTGGCAATCGGCTGGGCGGTGCTGTTCTTCGGGTTCTTCAGCTACAAGGCCGTGGAATTGGAAGTGTGGCCGGCGTTGTTTGGTTGAGGAATCGGGGAGTGGCCCGGCTGGATGAGTCCCGGGGTGTCGAATTCTGGCCCACCCGGTGCTACTCGATCACGTCATCCAGAGCCGAGAGGCTGACCACCTGATCACGGCGGAGCAGCACTTGTTTCCGGTTGGCCCTCACGCCGTGCATCCGGGTCTCGATCACGTACAACTCGCGAGTTGTTGCAGCGTCACGGAGGTCATGGACGTCGGCGTTTTCGAGCACGAAGTGGTGCGTGTCGAAGTCGGCCAGTGTCCCCACGTAGACGTAGGGGGCCTCGATGTCGATGACGACCACCTGTCCCCTGAGTGCGTCGAGGCCGGCCACCGGGTCATTCATGGGATGTCTCCTCGGGCCTGGGGTGTCAGTGGCTACCGGGATTCGCTGACCAGGTGGGCGGCGACAAAGTCCTCGTTGAGAGTCACGCCCAGGCCGGGGGCCTCGGGAACGGTGATTTTTCCATCGACCGCCTGAATGCGTTCGTGTGTCAATTCGTTGCGCAACGGTTCGTCCTCGACACAGTCCTCGATCAGAAATGCATCGCGGCAGGTGGAGAGCCAGTGGGCGCTGGCGGCCACGGTGATCGGGCTGGTGTAACAGTGGTTGCAGAGTCGCGCTCCGACTTCCTCGACCCGGTCCCTCACGTAGGCCGCATCGGTGAAACCATTTCTCGAGAGGTCGACCTGGTAGACGTCCAGCGCGTGTTGATCGATCAACGGGCGGAAACTCTCGCGACCGCATTCCCCTTCTCCTGCGGCGATGGGCACCGGTGACCGGTCGCGGAGCCAGGCGTAACCGTCCACGTCGGCCTGGTGCAGCGGTTCCTCGAGCCATTCGACGTCGAAATCGGAAAACGCGACCGCACGTCGCAAAGCGGTACGGGCGTCCCAGACACAGCCGGCGTCGATCAGCAACGAGGCGTCGGGGCCCAGTCCCTCGCGGGCCCCACGGACCAGATCGATGTCGACCGCTTCGCTGGTTCCCATCGGTTCCCAGCCGAACTTCACCGCGGTGTACCCCGCATCGACCCACCGTCGTCCAATGTCGGCCGTCGCGGCTCCGTCGGCTCCGAAGAGGATCGAGGCATACGCCCGGATCTCGTCGTGCTGTTTGCCACCAAGCAACTGGTGAATTGGTGCGTCATAATGCTTGCCGGCCAGGTCCCACAGGGCCATGTCGACGGCGGCCATGGCGGCCACCGTCACACTGGTTCGGCCAAAGTACATCGAGCCGCGGTACATCCGGTTCCAGTTCCGCCGAATGGCCAGGGGGTCTTGTCCAACCATCAATTCGCGGAGCCCACAGGCGATGTTGTGGCTGAAGGGAGCATCGATGACGGCCTGCACCACCTCGGGAGACGCGTCGGCCTCGCCGATTCCCTCCAAACCCGTGTCACTGCGGACCCGGACCAGTGCCACGTCCTGGCAACTGGCTGTTTTTTCGGTGACTGATTCGACCCGCAACACCTGGCAAATGACTTCTGTGATCTTCATGTGAGGTATGCTAGGGCATTCGAGTGCCGGACTCCACTTTCCTCGCCCTACTTCAGGCGGCATAATGGATTGCGTTATGAATCAAGAGTACACGAACCCTGGCGATGATCTCCGGCAATGGCCGCGGCGCGACGTATTGCAGGCTGGTGCCCTGGGGGTCTCGGCCTCGGTGTTGGCTGGTCTTGGCCTGGATCGGACAAGTGCCGCCGAGGGAACACGCGGTCGAGCCAAGTCGGTGATTTACCTGTGGGTCGGTGGTGGAATGACCCACATCGATTCGTTTGATCCCAAGCCCGAGGCTCCCGAGGAGATCCGTGGCGAGTTGACGGCAATCGGGACACGGTTGCCGGGTGTGCAATTCTGTGAAACGCTGCCGAGGTTGGCCGAGGTGGCCGATCGGCTGGCGGTCGTCCGCAGTTTTTCTCACGACAGCAATGATCACCTGCTGAGCCAGGTGTACACGTTGTCTGGTCGCAAGGTGAATCGCAACCAGTTGTTCAGCGAGCCGAATATCGGGGCGATCGTTTCGCACCTGTACGGTTCTCGCAACGGTCTGCCTGGTTACATCGCCGTTCCCGGCATCACTCGACCGGGGCCTCCGCCTCACAACCTGTTTGTCGGAGGCTGGCTGGGGAATCAGTACGCTCCATTCTGCGTGGGCGGACGACCCGAACAACCCGATTTCACAGTGGGAAAGAAACTGGAGAATCCGCCCGCCGAGATGAACGAGGACCTGAGTCCTCGTGAGTTGGTGTATCCCAGTGGATTGAGTCGCGGACGCCTGGACCGTCGAGTCGGCTTGCTCGAAGGGCTCAAGCAAGCGGCACAGGCGGTCGAGAGCGACACGCGGTTGGCAGCGATCGAGGGGCACTACGGAAACGCATTGAACATGCTGCTCTCGCCCCAGGTGCGTCAGGCATTTGACCTGCGAAGCGAACCGGCTTCACTTCGTGACGATTACGGTCGGACCAAGATCGGTGGTCGGTGTTTGCAGGCCAGGCGGCTGGTCGAGTCGGGGGCGAGGTTCGTGATGGTCGATTACGGGTACGACCCGGACTACGGCAACCTGTTTGATATCCACAATGCTGCCAGCCAGAACTTTCCCCACGTGTCGAAGATGGTCAAGCGGGGTTACAACGTGGTTGGAGTTGACCGGGCGTTTGCGGCGTTGATTCGTGATCTGGATGTCCGGGGAATGCTCGATGAGACCATGGTCGTGTTCCTGACCGAGTTTGGGCGGACGCCGAAGATCAACGCGAATGGCGGCCGTGACCATTGGGGAGCGTGCGGGAGTGTCTTCTTTGCAGGCGCTGGCATCGAGTCGGGGCAGGTGGTCGGCCGCAGCGACAAACAGGCCGGTTACCCCATGACCCGACCTTACGGTCCGGCCGACATTGCAGCCACGATTTATCACTCGCTGGGAATCGAGGGCGAAGCCCGCATCCGTGACCGAGAAAATCGCCCGGTTCCTGTCCTGGATCACGGACGTCCAATTGATGCCGTGCTGGCCTGAGGACGGAGCTTGCTGGTTCGCGGGGAGACGTCCAGGGGGTGCGTCTCTCAACGAGAGTGGCAAGGCTACTTGAAGCGAATCGAGAGTCCAGCGCCGGCAAAAAAGTCGGCGGCGGCGCGGTTCATTCCGTAACCGGCGCGGACATCGAACTGGACGTCGTTGCTCAGCAAGAAGGTGAACCCACCGTCCAGGTAATGTTCGACCTGGGCGGTGTCAGCTCCATTGGGGAACATCGCGAACCATTCGGTGAACATCCCGACCCTGTCGGAGAGATCAAGGACCACCGTGGCCGACTGGGCGATTTCGGAATACGCTCCTCCACTGCCACCGTCGATGGCCCGGTTGGCCTGCGTGCTGCCACCCAACGCCACGCTCTCGTTCAGTTCCCACGAGTAAAGCAGGTTGACGCCGGGCAACACGTCGCGGTTGGTCAACTGGTTGCTTCCAGTCGGAACTGTCGCCTGCACGATCAACGCGGTTTCGGGCCAATGGCACTCCTGTGATGTGAGCGCGATCTTGGTCCCGAGATAGAGGTCCTCGGTTCCACCGATCGACCGCCAGCCGGACCCGTCATCGGTTCGTTGATGGACCGGAAACAACGCCAGTCTCAGTTCGAGCCAGTCAGCGCCCATTCCCCAACGCAGCAGTGGTTCACCGGCAGAATGGATTCGTTGTTTCGAGCCTGGTTCATCGTCGAGTGTCAGCGTGTAGCCGAATTCGATCTGCAGGACGCCACGCCCGACGGTACTCGAGGCCTCGGTGAAGTCGGGCCGGTCGGTGACCAATGGAGCGTCGAGATCCGGGCCGCCGGAATTGCCTTCTCCGTAACGCCAACTCAACAGGGTGCCCGGACCATTGTCATCATCCGGGAAACCCAGGTGTGATTCGCTGACCGCGGCCTTCAGCAAGCTGGCCGGTTCGACGGTTGTGCCATCCTCTTCGATCCAGACCAATTCACCACCGATGACAGCCGGAGTTGTCAGCAGTAGCCCCAGCAGAAAAATCAGGCCATTTTTCATTGGTTTTGCCATTTCCGTGACTCGTTTTCGCTGCTCCCCATGTCGCGGCGTAACGGTCCCATCGGACACGCAACCGGCTCCCCTTCTTAACTCGTACAATCGTTGCAACCGGCTCCACCCGAACCGAAAATTTTTCGGGTTCCGGTGGCCAGTGATGGCGGTTCAACTCTGCAAGGCCGCGTCAATTTGCGGGGCCGGGAGCCTCGTTTGGCTCGGAGATCGAGCGGATATAGACGGCCAACTGCATTTCCAACGCCAGCAGTCGTTGCCACGTTTCAACGGGCACAACCATCGCGGCGACGCCCGTCGAGAGATTCTCATCATGGAGCGTCTTGTCCGGGTCGTTGATGAGCTCTTGAATTCCCGGTTCGGCGGGCGTGCTGGAACCGCTGTCCTGTTCATTCATTGGCATTGGACCGGCCGATTCGGCGGCGCGGAGGATCGAGCCAATGCGATCGTGAACGAAGGAAACAAGGTCGGAGAGTTGGGCCTGTTGGAGGGGCATGAGTTCGATCGGCAATTCGGGAGGTCCACCGGGAAAGAGGTCGATCAGGTCGATATCGGCATCCACGTCGGCCTGGGGTTGGAGAGCGAGAGTGATGTCCCCCGAAGTGGCGATTGCCGAGTTGGTGTCCTGTTGAGCGAACTCCGGATCGATGTCCAGGTACTCGGCGATTTCCTCGTTGCTCCCAAAGACCAGCAGGCAACGGCCAATGGCGACCTGGTCGCCGGGTTTCAGGACTCGGAGTTGGATGGGCCGCCCATTGACCCGTGTGCCGTTTGTGCTGTCGAGATCGGTGAGAATGATCCGCTGGCCGTCTTCCTGGATCTTGGAGTGGAATCGGCTGATCCGCTCGTCGTTGAGCTGGATCGAGTTGTCGTCCTCGCGGCCAATCGTCACCGGAGTGTCGAGCGAGCCGAACACGCGTCCTCGTTCAAGTCCTTCAAGGACCTGAATCGTGATCTTAGCCATGGACCACCCTGTTGCCTGGCCCGCTCGATGTGGAGGCCAATCGTATGACCGTCTGACTTCACCGTATCAGCAGTTTGGCAGTAGCGTCAAGAACCACCACCCCGTGTGGTGGAGCGTCTCGCCCGTGTGCGTCTCAGTCGACGACAACAGGAGTCGGCTCTTGCAGTGTTGCGACTTCCGATGCTGTCTCTTCGGCTCCCGGCATGGCTCCAAAGAAATCCACCAGCCGTTGGTCGTATTCCACCGGTGCTGCCGTGCGACCCCGGTTGTGCTTGGCACGTGGGACGATCCACGGTTCCTGGCAGCGATCACCGATCAAGGAGTGAAGCTTGCGGGTCACCTCGGGCACAACGTAGTTGTCACTGCCTCCGGAGATCAGCAGGACTTCCCGGGTTGCCAGTCGGGGCAACCAGCGTTCCACGGGCGTGAACGGGACCCCGCGGCGTTTCTGGCTCCACCAGCGGACCAGCGCGAGGGTCAGTAGCGAGTGCCACCAGGGGATCAGGTTGTAGACCCAGGCCGGGACCACCAGCAAGGCCCAGCGAGGAGTGTGAAACTGCATCAGGGTGTTGGTTCCGTAACCGCCATCGCTGGCAACTGCCTCGACGGCGGGATTTTGCGCCGCGGCGACCAGGGCCGCTCCGGCTCCACGACTGACGCCATAGAGTCCGATTGGCAGGCCAGCCAATTCGGGGCGTGCTGCGGCATAATCGATTGCCGCCTGGATATCGGTCATCTCGTGGTCGCTGAGCCAATGCAGCGGCACGTATCCAGGCTGACCGTCACTGGAGCCGTGGCTGCGGAAATCGAAGGAGAGGATATCGAAGCCAGCCGCGAACAGGCCCTCGCAATAGGCCATTGCGGTCCATTGCGATCCGGTGAATTCGTGGCAAAAGATGATGACGCCGCGCGGGGTGCGGTCGTGGTGATGGTAGAGGGTGCCCTGGAGTTGCAGCCCGTCGGCGGTGTCGATTTCGAAGCGATCAGCCCGTGGGTCCTCGTCGGAGTAGGGCACCTGGAACGGAGGCCCATTTTCGAACCAAGGCACGATCAGATGGACGAGGATGGCTTGAAACACCAACTCGAGCACGATTAGACCAACGACGGTTGATCCCAGAATAGTGACCCACAACACGTGTGTTCTCCAACGCGACGACCACCGCCCCGGGGGGGGCCGGAAGTCGGACCCAGTCAAATGTGATTTCGTCGCGACTCACGAGACCGTTTCCCAGCCTGGTCTCGTTAGCCGTTGAACTCCGAAAGAACCAAGGAAATGTTCTGACCCCCGAAACCGAAACTGTTGGACAACGCCCGATGCATCGGGGCCTCGCGAGCCTCGTTCGGAACATAATCCAGATCACAGTCGGGATCGGGTGTCTCGTAGTTTCTTGTTGGTGGGAGCACGTTGTCACGAATTGCCAGCAGGCAGGTGATCGCTTCGACGCTCCCGGCCGCCGCGATCAGGTGCCCCATCATACTCTTGATACTCGAAACCGGCGTCGAATCGGCATCGGCTTCCAGCGTGTTTCGCACTGCCATGGTCTCCACCTTGTCGTTGACCTTGGTGCTGGTGCCATGTGCGTTGATGTATTGCAGGTCGTCGCGGTTGATGCCCGCGTCCTTGAGAGCCATCTTGATGCAGGCCGTGGCTCCGCGTCCCTCCGGATGAATGTCTGTGATGCGATAGGCATCGGCTGTGGAACCATAGCCGAGAACTTCGCCGTGGATGTGGGCGCCGCGGGCGCGGGCGTGTTCCAGTTCTTCGAGCACCAACATGCCCGCCCCCTCGCCGAGTACGAAACCGTCACGATTCAGATCGAACGGACGGCTCGCCGCAGCGGGATCTTCATTGTGAGTCGAGAGTGCCGTGAGCAGGCTGAAACCGGTGACCCCGAAGGGATGGATCATGCTGTGAGCGCCACCGGAAAGCATCACGTCGACGTCGCCACGTCGAATCAACTCGGTGGCTTCACCAATCGCCTGGCTTGACGCCGCACAGGCAGTCAAGCAATTCATGTTCGGGCCCTGGGCGTTGAATAGTCCTGCAAGGTGACCTGCCGGCCGATTGGGTTCCTGTTCCAGTTCGCACTGGGGTTCCATTGTCTGCAGGCCGAAACGCACGAACTTCTCGACATCGACTGTTTCGCCCGCGTCTTCCTCGCCGTTGTCGTCGGCACGGGATCTGGCAATCACCGACATGTAACGCTCAAAATCCTGGCCACCTTCTCCGGCGCCGAGGTAGACGCCGAATCGCGGTGGTTGGAAGTCACCGTCGGCCAGCCCACTGTCGGTCATCGCCTGGGTGGCTGCCCCGATTGCATAAAGGATATTGGGGCTGGAATGAACGAACCGCTCGGGATCGTCCACGTAGTCCGCGATAGAGAAGTCCTTGACCTCGGCGGCAAACCGGGTCGGAAAGTCTTCGGCGGGGAAATGCGTGATCGGACCGACACCGTTGGCGCATCGCTTCAGCGAGTCCCACATCTGTTCGACATTATTGCCGAGCGGTGTCACACACCCGATGCCTGTCACCACGACACGATGTCTCATTCGAGGTGACCTCGGGCAGGAAAAGAAAGTGGGAAATCAGGGTGGGCGACACCAGCGGTCCCCCACGCACGGCACGAGTGTAACAGGCAGAAGGCGCTGAATTGAAGGGTGGACCTGTGAGAAGTTGGGGGAGAGGCGGTGTCGGGGTCAGGAGTTGTTGATTTCGGGTCTGGCCTCGTCGGTGACTTCGTCGGCAGTTTCGTTACCGGAACCGGCCCGACCGACCTCCATGACTCCCATGAGTTTCATCGAGAACACGAAGTTCTTTTGGTCGATGCTTCCCAGTTCCGGGTCATTTTCATCGAGGTGGACAAAGACAATCTCGGCTTCGGCGACCAATCTCGATCCGACGGTGGCACTGACCGAGACTGTTCCACCCTCGGGACGTTCGTCCAGCAGCGTCGCGTCATAGACCAGTGTGTCGCCGGGAACCGCCCAACTGTGGTAGGTGACCTTGGGCACCTTGGCCAGGATCACGATATGCTGGAAGTCGTGGAGGTCACCGAGCAGGATCCCCCCCGTCTGGGCCATGCCTTCCAGCATCAGGCTGGCGGGCATAACGGGGAACCCGGGGAAGTGATCGTGCAGGTGATCCTCGGCCAGCGTCACGTTCTTGATGGCGCGGGCTGAGGTTCCCTTGACGAGTTCTTCGAAACGGTCGATCCAGATCCATCGCATGGCAGGTGTGGCTCGAGGCTATTCGCCGGAGGCTTGCTTGGCGGCGACGAACTTGACGAGCATGTCGACGGTGAACAGATCCTGGATGTTCTCGACCTGTGGATCGGCAGCAAAGGCGTCAATGTTCGCGTAGGGCAGCCGTTCACGGAGCTTGGCCAGTCCGTCCTCGGTGACGACCCCGTCGGCGGCCAGTCCTTCCCCGTCGGCTGCGAGGTTCTCGGGAAACAGTTCGCCTCGCTTGATCTTGATATCGAATTCCTTTTCGAGGTTGAAGACGATGTCGAGGAAATCAATCGATTCGGCTCCGAGATCCCCGACGAGAGTCGCCGAGGATGAGACCTCGTCTTCGTCAGCTCCCAGGGCGTCTGCAAGGATCTCTTGGATCTTGGTAAGGATTTCTTCGTTGGTTGCCATTCCGACCTCTCCCAGCCTCGGTCTTGTTGTCGTATCGTAACGTGAAGATTCAGTGTGCGGTTGTGTGATCTGCGATTCTCGAGGCTCGCTGTGTCCTCGAGCGTTTCGTCGTGAGGACGACTTCTAGAGTCCTCCGAGTGTAAGTCCTCCGTCGACGACCAGCACGTGCCCGGTGATGTAGGACGCTTCGTCACTGGCCAGGAAGACTGTCGCGTGTGCGATGTCTTCGGGACGTCCCAGGCGCCGGCATGACACCTTTTTGACGATTTCGGCTTCCGCCATATTGCGTATCGCCTCGGTCATGTCGGTTTCGATGAAACCCGGCGCGACGGCGTTGACGGTGATTCCCCGACGTCCCAGTTCGGTTGCCAGGCACCTGGTCATTCCCTCGATTCCTCCCTTGCTGGCCGCGTAGTTGGCCTGGCCGGGATTGCCGAAATGTGAGGCCACGCTAGAGATATTGATGATGCGTCCGTGACGTTGTGACATCATCGGCCGCGTTACCGCGTGGCTGAATCGATAAACGCTTCCGAGGTTCGTGTCGATGACGTCCTGCCACTGGTCGTGGTCCATCGTCGCCAGCAAACCATCACGGA
Organism: Planctomycetaceae bacterium; assembly: GCA_002724415.1. GTDB lineage: Bacteria > Planctomycetota > Planctomycetia > Planctomycetales > Planctomycetaceae > UBA8437. The sequence continues at coordinate 4,894 of PBOU01000037.1, read as the reverse complement.
TGATTCCCGCGTTGTTGACCAGGATGTCGATTTGTTCCCACGCCTCGAGCACGCTCTCGACCACGGTATTGGCCGATTCCGGGTCTGCGACGTCTGCCTGGATCGCCATCACCTCCCGCTGGTCCAACTCGAGATCCTTGACCAATTGGTTGGCCGCCTCGGTGTTGGAGCGGTAGACGAAGGCCACCTTGGCGCCTTCTCTCGCCAGTTCCCAGACGATTCCCCGGCCGATACCTCGGCTGCCACCAGTCACCAGGGCCGTCTTTCCCGCCAACTT
>PBOU01000037.1:0-4611 GCA_002724415.1 Planctomycetaceae bacterium | reverse complement strand
TTCGTGCNTNGTGTTGTTCGTCGTGGTGTTTTGTTNGTTGCGGTTGATTTCGGNCCGATGAGAGATCGGTCCAGGTGCCGAATCCGGCGGGGTCTATTGTGAAGCTTGAGCGACGTTCTCGGGAGCCNCTGNCTGGGTGTCGGGTTGCCAGAGTTGTGAAAAGAGGTTTCGCATGTGGTCGATGGTTCTCTGGTCGGCATCAGCCAGGGAGGGGTCCTGATCCGAGAGGTTGAATTGTCCGAGNGTGATACGGGCCGAGACTGCCGAAACGTCGTCGACGGTACCGCGGGCTTTGAAGATCCAGTCCTGGTCCTCGTTTTTGTGGACGTTGGCTGTCACACACAGTGTACGTCCTGGAGTGACAAAGTTGTTGAACTTCAGCGCTTTGGCCTGTTTGAGCAGAATCGTGCTGTAACGGAAGTCCTCGGCATCTCGCATCAACCATGCGCCGCTTTGGACCAGAGCCTCGAGCATCAACACACCCGGTAGAACGGGAAAACCGGGAAAATGATCAGCCAAGTATTCTTCGGCCAGAGACAGGTTTTTGACCGTCGAGATCGATTCGCCCCGTTCGAGCGANACAATCCGGTCNACCAACGCGAAACGCATGACGCCTCCGAGTGAACCGCGTCGCGGTTCGCGATTTCCCAGCCTGTTCCCAACGTNGGCGTGGTCGTGATANANGTTAATAGTAGTGGTCAAACCGCAGCGACTCAAGCGGCTCGTAACCGCCCGTGTGCGACGTGGTTACCGAGTCGATTTGTCTCCTGCCAGTGGTGTGTCTGCAGCGGGCGGCGGGACGAAACGGTCGATTCCCAGGCCGTCGGTTCCATCGAACAAACTTGTCCCGCTCTGGGTTTGACGTTTTTGATCCGAAGAACTCCCGGTGGAGCCGGCTGTTCGAGTGGATTGGACCTGTTGATCGGACGAATTGTCGGGAATCACCCGCACGGTGGCACGTTGTTGTGTGATCGAACGAGCCGCCGCTCGGATCTCGTCACCACTGAGCCGTCTCAGTCGGGCCAATTCCGTCAACGGTTCCAGCATAGTGATCACGCGTGCCACGGTGCTCTGCAACAGGACAACCTCCATCAAGCCTCGCCGCATCTCCTGCATCGATTCGACGTGGCTGCGGATATCGTGCTGAAGATCGGTCAGCACTTCGAGAGCTTCCACCGCGTCGGCGATGTCATCCGAACGGGTTCGGAGTGACTCTTCGAGCGTGAGAAGTTGCCCGAGGTTCTTGCGAGCGACGGCGACATCGGCCGAGTGGGTGTTGAGGGTGTCCTGGATCACGACGAGCCGGTCGAGCGTCACGCGAGCCTCGTCGGCGTCGGTGGCTCCGGCCAGGATGGCTGTTCGCAGGTTCACCAACTTGTCGATGGAATCATGGGCGAGGTCGAGGTCGGAGGCAATCTGCTGGAGCCGGGTGATTTCAGTCGTGGCCCGGTTGGTTTTGCTGGCTCCGGACGATGCGAGGTCCCGCAGTTGGACGAGCCGGTTCAACTCGTCTGTCGCCCGTTGTGTCGAGGCACCGTTCTCAATGAGTCGGGCCTGCAGTGTCGCCAACTGTCCCACCACGTCTCGGGCCGTTTCGGCCCCGATGGCCTGTTCCTGAACCTGCTCGCGGAACCCATCGATGGTCTCGATGGCGTCACGTGCTGCGTCCATCTGGTCGGATTGATCTCGCAGGCTGGTCAACAGGTTGTTGGTTTCCCAGGCTCCGTTGCCGGCTCCAACCAGTTCGACCATGTCCCGTTCGACCTGAACCAGGTCCCGTTGCATGCTCTCGAGGCGATGGGCCAGTGGTTGTGTCACCAGCATCTGGATCCCCACCAGCCCCACGAGAACCGCCGCAGCGGCAATCCACCAGATTCGTCGACTTTGTGAGCCCCCGTTTGCGGAGGCGTCGCTGGTGGACAGGGGATCGATCGTGGTGTCGGTGACGTCGTGGTGGGCGAATTGACCTTGCACTACTGCCCTTTCGTCGTTGATGCCGATCTGTGGGGTGGTACGTGGCCGGTGTTGGTGTGACCAACGTCCTACAGGAAGCACGACCCGCCCGACCCGCAAATCCGAATGTACGGAAAACGGTTCGGTGTTCTTTACGACTGCGAGTCGGGCTGCGTGGTTGCCGACGGCCATAGGATGTATCGCCAGATTGGTGGATTGAAATTGTGGAAGATCGCTTCCCGGATGGGAGGTCGAGAAAATCCGCCGGAGTGGGGCGGACCAGACGGCTTGGTGTGCGAAACCGGTACGAGTTGAATGACCGGACACAAAGCGGAATGATGGANTCANTCGTGGAATTGGANGGGGGAGAGGATGTGGTNNTGGAGAACGAGATCGTAGTGCGAGCAGCNCGGGTGGAAGATCTCGAGACGCTGGTCGATTTCAATTTGAGAATGGCGGACGAGACCGAGGGAAAACAACTGGANCCNGGAACNCTACGTGCCGGGGTCTCGGCAGTTTTGCCCGGTGGACCTGACGTGGCCGGTCCCACGGGACGCTACCTGGTGGCGGTGATCAACCGGCAGGTGGTCGGTGCTTTGATGCACACCTGGGAATGGAGTGACTGGCGGAATGGGGTGATCTGGTGGTTGCAGAGCGTCTATGTCGAACCGGGATTCCGTCGCCGGGGTGTGTTCCGTTCCCTGTACGGTGTGCTGCGAGACGAGGCCCGGGCGGATGCCACGGTGGTCGGGTTGCGGTTGTACGTGGAGCACGAGAACGAGGTGGCCCAGGCGACCTACGGTGGACTGGGAATGGTCCGGAGTGGCTATGTGGTGATGGAGGAGATGTTGCCCGAAGCGGATCGGGCGGGCGGTTCGATGGGGGCGGATACTGGCGATTTTCACTCGGTTTGAGGAGGATCGTCAAAAGCCGGATGNGTTGAATACACGCCAGACAGACAGGAGCCAGGTGCGATGAGTGATGTGAGAGATGACCAGGTGTTGCTGGGCAAGCATTCGCGTCGAGAATTTCGTCAACGGATGGAGGCGGGCGAGTTGCAGGCTTGCATCATTCCGGTGGCCGCGACCGAGCAACATCTCGAACACCTGGCGATGGAGCACGACTGGCGAAGTTGCATGCACGTTTCAGTCGAGGTCGCCAAGCGTCTGCATCCTGGAGTGCTGGTTGCTCCGTCGATGAATATCGGGATCAGCGAGCACCACATGCGCCATCCNGGGACTCTCTCGGCCATGCCCGGAAGTTGGCTGTCGGTTCTGTTTGANACGATTCGCAGCATGCACCACGCGGGTTTCAAGCACATCCTGGTGCTCAACGGTCACGGTGGCAANGTGGCACCNTGTGAGGGCATCTGGGGGCAGTTTCTNCAACGGCTGGAGACCAACTTGCAGTTTCACAGCTACTGGGATTTCCTGGACGAAGAAGCGGTTGCTCCGTACCTGGAGACCGGTCGGTTCCCGGGACATGCCCAGGANTTCGAGACCGCATTTGCCCTGGCGGTCTTTCCCGAGAACGTCCGGCAAGACGCGATGGAGGACCAGGAGGACACCGAACCGTTGTCGGCCACGGCCGAGAACGGAGCGGCAATCGTCGAGACGATCGTCACACGCGTGGCCGCTCATGTGCAGGCGATGATCGACGGTGAGAACACCGCCGAAGTNCCGGCCTTCCACTAGTGGGGGCTTGCGAGTGGGACGCGAGACTGCTGACCGCCGCGGTGATTGTCTCGCGGACCCGCTTATCGTCCGAATCGGCTCCGTGCCTGCCAGACACGGTGTGCGGTCGTTGGTTTGAGCACAGGCGAATCGGAGCGTTTTGAGGTGACCGGTGTCGCCTCGAGTGGTGGAGGAACCTGTCCACCGGCGGACGCGTTTCCGCCCGGGTTCGCTGCCGGTGCACCTGTCGCCGTGGTGGTCATCCGCTGGTAGGGCACCACGCGGTAGCCCATGACCGGGCGGTATGTGGTTCGGGGTACCTGTTGCAGTGTCGGTCGAGAGACCCACACCATGCGGTAGGACCCCTGGTCGACCCACTGGCGTTGCCAGGTCGTGACGGGAACCTGGTTGACCACCATCTCCCGCTGGTAAATCACTGGAGGAGTCTGCTGGTAAACCCGTGTCGGCTGATAAACAACACCGGGAGTCGGTCTCGTGGCATAACGGGGGGGTGGCAGTGTTGCGGACACCGGAGGCGCCGGCGGGGCCGATCTGAGTGTTGGGACACTGGGGGGATAGGGGGTGACCGGCGCGGCTGCTGTCGGCCGCGGCGTGTAGGGGAGTGTTGGTCGAGTCGTGGTGTAGTTTTGCGGTCTGGGCTGGTAGGCCGTCTGCGGCGTGGCTGGCGGTGTGGCTGGCGGTGTGGCTGGCGGTGTGGCTGGTTTTTTTTGTGCCGGACCCGGGTGACTGCAACGAGGACGACATCGGCAGTGGCTGCCGTGGTGTGTCTCGATAATCTCGACGTCGTCGTCGTCGTCACGAAGGATCTTCAAAAAGTCGAAGACTCCGGCCGGAGCTGCGTCGGGAACGGCGATGACCGCCAGTCCCAGCAAGAGCCGCGGGAGCAGTCTCCGGGCCGATGACTTCACGAAGCCGTAGTTCAGGTTGTCTGGGACCATCGACATGTCAGCCACTCCGTTAACGG
>PBOU01000036.1 GCA_002724415.1 Planctomycetaceae bacterium | reverse complement strand
ACAGCACCGACCAGATCATCGGCAAGTTGCGTCAGGCCGATGTGGAACTCGGCCAAGGCAAGACCGTCGAGGAGGCCTGCCGTGCCCTGGAGATCACCGTGCAGACGTACTACCGCTGGCGTCAGAAGTACGGGGGCATGCAGCCGGCAATGGCCAAGCAACTCAAGGCGTTGCAGAAGGAGAATGCTCGCCTGAAGAAGGTGGTCGCCGACCAGGTCCTGGATATGGAGATTCTTCGCGAGGCCGCCCAGGGAAACTGGTAGGCCCCAGGCGAGTCGCGGCGGTCACGGAGGTGCGTCGTCGTTTGGGGCCGGATCGGGTGTCGGAACGCCGTGCATGCCGGGTTCTGGAGCAACCTCGCAGTTCGTACCGTCACCATCGTCGCTCCCGAAAGGGCGAAGCGAAAAACCGTCGTCTGCTGCTGGAGATGCGTCGGATCAGCGGTGCGAATCCCCGGTTCGGACTCCCTCGGGTCCACCAGGAGTTGAAAGCTGAAGGTTGGCAAGTGAATTCCAAACGGGTTCACCGTTTGTGGAAGCAGGAGAATATGCAAGTCCCCCGGAAACAGCACAGAAAGCGTCGTGTGTCATTGGGCAGCGGCGCAAACAGCTGCGTGCGCCACCGGGCGATGCGCCGCAACCACGTCTGGAGCTACGACTTCGTTGCCGATCGGACCGAGGATGGTCGCTCGCTACGGATGCTGGTGGTGATCGACGAATTCACCCGCGAGTGCCTGGCGATCGAGGTGGGCCGGAGGTTCACGTCCGATGATGTGATCGGTGTGCTGCAGTATCTGTTTGCGATACGCGGCACACCCGAGCACATTCGCAGTGACAACGGACCGGAATTCGTCGCGAAGGGAATTCGACGCTGGTTGGTCCAGGCGGGCGTGAACACCCTGTTCATCGCCAAGAGCAGTCCCTGGGAGAATGGCTACGTGGAGTCATTCAACGGAAAGTTCCGTGACGAGCTGCTCAATGGCGAGCTCTTTCTGGGCCTGGAGGACGCTCGCTGGGTGATTGATCGTTGGCGTCTTGACAACAACCACCGGCGACGGCATAGAGCGATTGGCTACAAGACCCCGGCCGCGTTCACGGCCAGCTGTGTTCTGCAGGATTCCGCTACGCTCCATCCAGCAGAACACAGTCCTCAATGACTGAAAACTCTCTCATTCGGAGTGGTACAAGATTTGGGAGTAGGTCAACGGACTCAGGGCCTATTTGATCCGGTCTCGGAAAACCGAAAGCTGAACAAGTCCGAGTGACGCATCTGGAATCGTAGACGGATGGGTCTCCCGGCCAACACTGCTGGTGTGCGTCCGGACTGCCACTTGACAGGGTGGTCGATCTCGTCGCCGTGCAACGGCTTACAGTCATTCAAGGTGAAACCTTTCAGAGGCTGGCCATTCACGTCCTGAATCTCGACCCGAATTTCCCCGGTAGACCTGGGCCGCCCTATACGCCTGGGCCAGGCGATGTAGTTGAGCCGAAGGACACTGCCGTTGAACACAAACGGCTTGGTGACGAGGGCGCCGCCTTTAGTCCCTGATCGTACGGAAACGAACCCGTCAACTCGGAATGCGAATCGCCTGATGCGTGTCTGGGGGGCGAAGGACTGTTTCCTCCATTTGGGCAATGCGTCAGTCTCTTCATAGCCGTAACCTTCAGTGGCGTAGACGAAGTACTCGCGTGCATTGCCCCGAACGAGACCGTGGGCCATGAAATTGCTGCGGTTTCCATCGCGCTCGCGCGGAGCATCTCCGGGAATCAACGGTTGACGATACCTCTGGAACAGGTGGCCCCCGTCGCGGCTGGTCATCAGGATGGGATGAACCTGGGCCACGGCAAACAAATCCGTGTATTCCGTTGGAAAGCCGATCAGCAAATGCGGAGCACGCTCGTAGGGAAGGACACCGTTCGTATACATCTGCCGGTCGACCTTGTCCGAGTACTTCAGCGGGACCGGTTCGGTCCAGGTTTTGAAATCGTCTGACACCGCGATGTGCACGTTGCGTATGTAGCCCTTCAGAATGTCACGCAGAAACGCGACGTAACGGCCGTGCCTTGCGTCCCAGAACGCGACATTCTGCGAATCAAATCGCCCCTTGGTGATCACGGGCTTGTCGCTCATCAGGGTCCAGTGAAGTCCGTCCGGCGACTTGAATGGGTACATGCCGTAATCGGTGTGCTTGCCAGGGATCTGATGGGCGCCGCGAGCACCGCGGACGAGAGCCTTGTACCTGGCGTCGGGTGTTACCTGTGGACTGGTGTCGATAAACGGGACCATGTCTCCGCGCCAGCCGAGGCCAGTCTCGAATCCCAACTTGCCCCGCCACTTTGTTGTAGGGGTGTATTTCTTTCCATCCCCACCAAGCACGATGTTGTTGTTTGTCGACCCCTTGTATCTGAACAGACCAAGGTTGGGCTTGGTCCAGTGGATACCGTCACGGCTCTCGGCATAGCACATCGGTTCGCCGCGAGCATCCTCGCCTCCACCGTGATGATGTCCGCGGTAGTACATACGAAAAAGGTCACCGTCCTTGAGCACGGAGACGTAACCCAGCGTGGTGTCTTCCCAGGGCTTGTCGTTCATCAGCACGACCTCTTTTCCCAGGGGTTTGTGCACGTGGCGTGCCGCATCGCCCTCGAAGCGGTCCACAAGCCAGTCATCAACAAACACTTCAAGCCGCGTGCCAATGTGGGGCGTTTTATCGGCCGCAGTCAGCAGCGGCCCGGCGCCAAGTAACAAGAGAGCAAACGCCACGTACTTCATGATGTCCCTTCAGGGCATGTGGGCCGATTAGGAATCGATAGCCGCCAGTCAGCGCACGCCCTATCGTCGGACGCCCGCACGGCGATCTTGGCCATCGCCGGTGGATGGATCAGCATTCGAAGGAATCGTCCGGAACTGGTACGAATACAGGTCAGCGTCTTTCATCAGAAATCGCAGTCGAATCGGTTTCCCTTCCAGGGGACTGACATCCGGACCCTGGTCCCAACGGACTGTCTGTGCGATGGAATCGCCGAAGAACTCCAGTGCGTTGTCTCCCGTGTACCGATCGATCGCGGTCCCGTCAGGATTCAGGATCTCAACACGGATGCCGCCGGTGGCTGATGTCGATGCATTGATGACCAGTCGGTTTCCTCGGAAGACCAGTGGCTTGGTGGTCAGTTGGCCTCCCGCGTAGGGAGCGTTGATCGAGGCCACTCCATCGAATCGCATGACCTGCCGCCTGACCCGTGGGACCGGAAGACGGAAGTACTCGAGTGTGTAGACCGACATCTCATTGGTTCCGGTCGGAACAAGCCCCATGGAGGTGTGATTGCTGCGATCGGTCCATTTGAGGGGGTCGAGACCTGGCCGAATGAAGGCTTCCAGGAAATGGCGATTCCAGTGCAGGCCGTCACGGCTGCTGACGAAAACCGTGTCAGAGACGCCCACGCCGAGTTGTTTCTTATACTTGGCAGGCAGCTTGGCATTCCGCCAGCGGACGTATCGCATGGGGAACGCCAGGTACATGTGTGGTGCACGGAAATAGGGCCTGGCACCAAACGTGTAGAACTGGTCCGGGGGCGACGGTTTCATATGTGTCCACTCCGGATAGGTCCAGTTGATCAGGTCGGTTGACGTGGCGCGGCGAACCGCTCGCAGCCGCTCTCCGGTACCCGCCAGCACACGCTGATCACGCATGAACAGCACGTATCGTTTCGTGGGTGCGTCCCAGAACAGGGAATGGTCGCTGTCGAGTAGATTGGCTGGTGGATAGAAGGTACTCGGCTTCTTCGTTCCCAGGCCGTTGATGATGGGCGTCTTGCTCACCTGGCGCCAGGTCACGCGGTCCGGCGATGCGAACAGGAACAACCTGATGACCTCGCCGCCTTCGGTTCGTTGGACGCGAGCCCCCGGTGCCAGGTACCTCTGTCCAGGCGGCGCACCCGGCCTGCGATTCGGGTAGGGGAACAACAATGCACCGTCTTTGGACCCGAAAGGCCCCGGGAAGACGATGTTGTTCTTTTTTGATCCCTGGAACTCGTACAGGCCGAGGTTGGGGCGAGACCATGTCACCCCGTCCCGGCTGGTTGCATAGCACGTGAAGCTGGTCCACCCTTCGCCGCTGGCGTCGTTCTTGCGACCGGCCACCGAGTGGTAATACATGTGGTATCCGGAGTCATCACGGAAGACCGTGATGTAGTGATTTCCCGATCCTTCCCACGGCCTGTCGAACTTCAACGCCACCTCAGCGGCCCGCGGAGCATGTAACTTGAAGGAGAGGCCTTCGAGTTGCTCGACCATGGTGTCGTCGACGAGCAGTTCGAGGCGGCTGCCGATGTCAACCGGAGGGGGGCCGGCACCGGCGTCGGTGACAGATCCAAAAATCACAGCACACAACACGACGGTGAACTCGCGACTGCGCATCAGACGCTCCGGCTGGGTTCGAGGGGCGAGACAGCGGCAAAACCGCAGTCTAGCCTCGAGATCCCGGGACAACCAACTGTCCGTCCCGAAGCACCTCGTCCCACCCAACGTCGAATGGAGCGGGTACCGTCTGCATTGTGGCCCAGAAACGTTGTCCCGGTGGCCACCACGCGGGCCGACCGGGAGTTGACGCGGTTTTCTAGTACCGCAGGATGAATGTCACCTGGCCACCGTACTCGTCGATTCGCGTCTCACGGCTTCCGGACCCGGAATCAAACCGATCCCATTCGTAGTGGGGGCGCAGTTCGAGTTCGGTGTTATTCGTCAACCGGATCGTGAACGGTGCGGCAATGCGATAGGTCAGCTGCGTCGACGCGGAGTCGAGGACGCTGAACCCGGGGCCCTGGACGTCCTGTTCATCGGAGGTCTTGATCTGCATCCGTGCATCAATACCGATCGCGATGTCCTCGGTCAGCAGCAGGTCGGCCCGAACGCCCAGTGGCAGACTCCACGCTTCTTGGATCACGTCCAGGTTGGACGGGGCTGGAAGGAAGTTCTCGGCTTCGCGGTACCGGAATCCGAGGTAGGGCGTGAGAAACAAGTTTTCGTCTTCGTTGACATATGTGTAGCCCAGCAGACCCTCGATCTGCCATTCGTCGTAGTCGCTCTTGTTGCCAGTGGTGAGATCAAACCCACCCCCCATGATCACACCCTCGAAGCTCAAAAACAGTGCTTCGGCATTACGTGTCCGCCATCCGATGCTGACTCCGTTCAGATCGCCGTCGAGGGGAAACGCTCCATCATTTCCCGTCCGACGCTCCCAGCGTGGAGCAGCCCAAAACCGCCGCCCGAGCGTGGTTGCGTCATTGGGCTCATCGGCGAAGAGTGGGTTCGACTCGGACACCAGTCGAAATTCCTCGGGTGCTGTCGTGGATTCGCTTGCACCGACGACAGCGGTCTCGACGCCGTCAACCGGAGTGACTACGTCGTCCGCCCAGGAGATGTTCGTGATGCCCAATGACAGATTGATTGCCGCAAACAAGCAGGTCGCCACCAGTTGGCGTGTCCATCGCAGGTCCATGCGTCGCCCCTCGCACTTTCTGAATTCCGGGTTATTGGCCAGAAGGATTCATCGTCGGAATCGTCGCGACCCCTCCACTCCCCAAGATCGGAACGCTGGTTCGTATGTCATCAACAGAAAATGGTCATGAGTGCATGGAATCTCGTCAAATCAGGAGGAATTGCGTCCAGCTGAGTCTGTTTGACCGCATCATTTGTCCGCCTGTCCGACGAGGTAATGCTGTTCGGGCTCGCGGTAGGTGACCATTGTTGTTGATCACAAACCGGTCCCCCCCAAACGCGACATGGCACGTTTGCCGCTGAATTCCTCAAATACGCGACCGAGCTGTTGCATCTCCGGCTGGTCGTCGGCCCAATTGCGATAGATCTTCGATTGCAGGATAGTGTTCGATGTCGGGTTACACGTTGATCGTTGTCGTTGGCTTCGTGATTCTTATGGCCGCAGCGGCCGTTTGTGTATTCAGACAACGAGCTCGACTGAGTACGCCTTTGCGGGCCTTGATCAGCCTGCTGTGCGTACCAGTGGCCACGTTCTCGGTGTTCGGATTCCTGGCTTCCTTCGAGCCACCTGCTTCCGGTGCCTGGATGATCGGATACGCCGGCCTGCTCTTTGGGATGTTGGCCATCGGCATTTGCCCTTGGCTGTCGTCTCGCACTTGAACAGCCGAGTGTTGATCCCCGTGATGCTGCTGAAGCAGTTCACCTCCCCAACATGCCTGCTGGCAAACTGGGTGTTGGCGATGAGCCAGACCACCATTCCCGCCACCAACCAGTCGGAATGCTGGCTCCTCTCAGGTGCATCCAGAATCCCTCGATGCCTCGCCGTTCCTGGCCGACACGACCAGGCAATGCGTCGTCTCGCCTCGAATCGGTGTCTCGATCAACGGCTGCGAACGGATCAAACCCGAGGTCTTCAGCCTGACGGCTTACGAGGCCACCCCCGATTTCGACACCCGGTCACAATTCAACGGCCTGGACTACTGTCGCGAGTATGGCATCGAAGGCATCGGCTTCCCGGCCAACATGGTGTGGATCTTCAACGGTGATTACCGGAAACAAAAGGACAATCGCCCAGATCGACGAGTCGTTTAACGATGGGCACGCCGAACATTTGTTTTGCAGCCATCCGGCCTTCACCGCCCACTACGTCCTGGGCACCATCCTGCCCAATCTCCGCAAGGTCGGTACACGGGGTGGGGCATTTACCTGTACGGCCCCGAACGTCCCGAAATCGGCTGTGTGGCAACAACGGCGTGATCGACTGGTCTGCCCAGGCGGAACCGATCCGCGTGCTGGCCACGACCAGCCCGTCTTCCTAGCCACACCAGCCGTTCCGGCGAACGACTCGGCCCAACCAAACCAACGAGGGTCTCTAAACTTCCGGCAGCGGCGAGTGCTTGTCGACGATGTACTGCGGTCGCCCGGAAAGGTCGGGCAATTTCATCGTGGCCGGGTCCAGTCCCAGGTTGCGGTACAGCGTGGCAAAGACCTCGCCGAAGTGCACCGGGCGATCCTTGGGGAATCCTCCCAGCCGATCGGTCGAACCGATCACCTGGCCGGTCTGCATTCCACCACCGGAAATCAGGCCACCGCCGACCGGGACCCAGTGGTCGCGACCGGCCTTCCTGTTGATCCGCGGCGTTCGGCCGAATTCCCCCCAGGCCACCACGGAAACGTCGTCACCCAGGCCTCGCTCGTAGATGTCGGCGATCAGCGTCGCCAGCCCACGATCAAACATCGGCAGGTGCGTATCCTTCGCGGTGTTGTGGTTGTTGCTGTGAAAATCCCACTCACCGAAGTTCAGCGTCACCACCCGGGCCCCGGCTTCGACCAGCCGGCGAGCCATCAAGAAGTGCTCAAGGTTCCGAGGTGCGCCATCTTCGTAATTTTCCGCACACCCTTTCCCGTACCGCTCGCGAACCGCCGGATCCTCTTTCGAAAGATCCAGGGCGTCGGCCAGGCGTCCGGAGGTGAGGATGTCCAGTGCCTGGCGATTCAGGTCATCCAGGCCCGCCAGAAAAGAATCCCCCGAGTGGCTGCGGCGGAAGGCGTCCAACGATGTCAGCAACTGTTTGCGGTCGCCAAACCGATCAAGCGTGACGCCATTGAGTTTCATGTTGGCCCGGCCACCGGGCAGGGGCACCCCGAGTCGATTCGTCGGCACGTGGCGGTCCGAGGGACGGAAGGCACCGTGGCTGATGCCCAGGAACCCGGGATATCCCGTCGAACCGTAGGGCGGGTATCCGGTGTTGGGAGAGAGGCCGATGAACGGCGGCACCCCCACGTTGGCCGCCCCCTGCAGTCTCGAAACGACGGCACCCATCGAGGGCCAGTCCCCCGCACCGGCAGGCCTTCTCGGGACAACCAGGCCACCGGGCTGCTTCGCCCAACTGCGACCGGTGTAGCAGATGAACGAGTCGTGGAAGCCGTTGGGAGATCCGTGGACACTCCGCAAGGGAATGCACTTGTCCATGACCTTGGCCAGCATCGGCATGTGTTCGCAGATCTGGATCCCGGGAACGGCAGTATCGATTGGCTGGAACGGGCCACGGATGCCGCTGGGGGCTTCCATCTTCAGGTCGTACATGTCCTGATGCGGCGGAGCGCCGGGCATGTAGATCATGATGACCGCCTTGTGCGACCCCTTGATCCCGGCCCGTTGTTCGGCCTGCAACAGGTCCGGCAGCGACATCCCACCCAGGCCCAGTGCCCCGATCTTCAACGCGTCACGACGGTTCATCCGGTCGCACAACCGTCCGCCCCGTCCGTTGATCGTCAGCATCACCGTGCTCCCGTCCGCATGTAGATCGGTTCGCCTTTTTACTTTATCGGCAGGGCACCGCCCACCTCAGCCCCGGCGTTCAACTCACCGGCGGTAACCACCAGATCCGAACAACGCCTTCGCCCTTCGCTGCTGGCGTGACTCCGGTGATCGCATCGTCTGCGAATGGATCAGCAATTCACAACCGATCGCCGAGAAGCACTGCCCGCAGTTCACCGACGACCACCTCTCAAAAGCGGTGCGTAATCCGCTGCAGCAACCCGCCGTTTTGCCTCGCACGGGGCCGCAAAGCGATNTGGCTCTCAGCACGCAAGCCCCTGTTTTGCAACGGGATGCGGCGAATTGCCAGAAGGTGCCAAAGGGGCAAGCTCAGCAGTACGGCTGGAACGAACCCGTTCAGGACATCCGCCATGACCACCGCAGCCTCTGTCTGTGACGGTGCNGCGAAATCCGCTTTTACGTAGGTGGGATCAAGGAGCGCAGCGACNACGTTNCGGCGATGGAANAGAATGGTGAGNTCGATTTATACTGACAGCGCAGGAACCGACACNNCACCTNGTCCGGCCTGCATAGACTTTGTGAGGCGAGATCCGTCGAACGAGAAACGCCTGGGTGTATTGGCCTGACCTCGCGAGAAAATGTTCAAAGCACTGGCCCTCGAAGGTCATCGTACAGTTTAGTACAGGCAGCCATGAGATATCTTTGTGCGTCCATCGTTTTGCTGTTGCTGTTGCTGACTGCGGTGTCGGCTGTTGATGAACTGACTCCGATTAATACTCAGGCGGCCGGGGAGCATCCGCTGGTTCCGGAAGAGGCCCTCGCCCGGCTGTCTGTACCGGATGGTTTCCGTGTGACTCTGGCCGCGGCCGAGCCCGATGTACGACAGCCGATTGCGATCGCGTTTGATGACCGCGGACGGCTGTGGGTTGCGGAGAGCTATTCCTACAACGGAAGCAAATTCACGGACGAGCGTCACGATCGGATTCTGATCTTCGAGGATACGAATGGCGACGGTGTCCTGAATCGACGGAAAGTGTTCTGCGACGGCCTGACGCATCTCACCGGGCTCCAGTTGGGATTTGGCGGCGTGTGGATCACAGCACCGCCTCATCTCGCGTTCATCCCGGATGGAAATCGGGACGACGAACCCGATGGCAGGCCGATCGTACATCTCGACGGATGGTCGCTCAAAGCCGAGCACAACAGCGTCAACGGACTGACCTGGGGGCCCGATGGATGGCTCTATGGACGGCACGGGATCAAGCAGCCCTCACTGGTCGGCCGTCCGGATGCTCCTGCTGAACAGCGGATCGAGCTGAGTTGCTCGATCTGGCGCTACCATCCGATCCGGCACACGTTTGAAGTCGTTGCCGACGGGACTATCAATCCGTGGGGACTGGATTTCGATGACCACGGACACGGCTTCCTGACGACCAGCGTCGTGGAACACCTGTGGCATCTTGTCCCCGGNGCACGTTACGAACGCTGGAAGAATCGCGGTGTACATCCCGACCCGTTCGTCTACGAAGCGATGACTGCGACCAGTGATCATCTTCACTGGGGCTCGGGCACATGGNACAAAGCGGGCCGTATGGCTGAGGGCAATCACGACTTCGGCGGCGGACATTCTCACTGCGACGCGATGATCTATCTCGGCGACCGCTGGCCGGAGCGTTATCGAGGTTCACTGTTCACCAGCAACATTCACGGGCGGCGAATCAATCGGGATCGACTCGTACGCAGCCAATGGCTGGCTGGTTCTGCCGGCGCCGNAACCGAAAACGGGTCCAACACGCCAAGCGTGCGCAAAGACGGTCCGTTTCGTGGCATTCACGCAGATGACTTCCTGCTCGCCAACGATCCGTGGTTTCGAGCGGTCTCGATGGAGTACGGACCCGACGGCGATGTTTATCTGACAGACTGGTCCGACAACGGCGAATGCCACGACCGCGACGGAGTGCACCGCNCCAGCGGCCGTATCTACAAGATTACGTGGGGCGAGCCGATTCGCGTGTCCGTCGATCTGTCCTCGGCGTCGAACGGGGAGCTTGTTGACTACCAGCTTCATCAGAACGACTGGTTCGTACGACACGCCCGTCGACTTCTCCAGGAGCGAGCTGCAGCCGGACAGGACATGTCCGGGGTCCATGCTCAGCTCAGNAAGCAGTTCGACAGCCACTCTGATGACACGCGAAGACTGCGGGCACTCTGGGCTCTCTATTCTACATCCGGTACGGACACGGCCTGGCTCGTCAGCCTGCTCCAGTCCGACAGCGAGCACATTCGAAGCTGGGCCGTGCGTCTGCTGACGGACACATCATCTGTCGATCAGGCCGCTGTCAACGCGCTGGTCCAGGCAGCGNATCACGAGTCTACCTGGCTTGTGCAGATGGAACTGGCAGCAGCTTTGAGACGACTGCCAGTGGACCGCCGACTGGATGTCGCCAGGTCGCTCGTCAGCCAATCAGCGAAGAGCCCGCATAGCGATCCCAACATTGACCGCATGATCTGGTACGTCATCGAGCCGGCCGTGGCTGCCAGTCCTCAACAGGGACTCTCCTTCGCCGCCACGGCATCGCAGCGGTTAAGACTCTGGACGGCGCGGCGTCTGACAGAACTGTCTCCCGATGCGATCGCGTTGTTATTGGGTGCTGCCGAACACTCCAGATCGGCGACAGTTGCTGCCGATTTCCTGCATGGATTCAACTCGGCCATCGTCAGTGTCGACCGCCGGAAGCTGCCGGCGTCCGCTCGCGCCGCCGTCATGCGTCTCGTTCGCCACAGGAATGAAGACGTGCGAGTCCCGGCTCTGACGATCGCGGCCGCCATCGGTGACGAGGTTGCCGTAGAACAGATTCGTCAGATCGTGCACGACGTTCGTCAGGACAACGCCTCGCGCCTCGCGGCTCTGACGGGACTGGTGAACCGCCGGCCCGACGGACTGGCAGACGACCTGCGACAATTGATTGCCGCCCGTGAGTTGATGCTCACTGCACTGCAGTCAGCGAAAGCGATTCAGGACGACGACCTGCTGCAGACGATTCTCACGCGTTATTCCTCAATGTCTGTGACTGAAAAGANAGNCGCGATCGATGTGTTCGTCGCCCGCAGTGAAAGCGCTGATCAGTTGTTATCGGCCGTCGAAAGCGGGCAGATTNNGGCGTCGGACATTTCCGCTTCTCAGGCACGACAGATCGCCGCTTTGAAGAACAGGTCACTGCTGAAGCGGCTGGAATCCGAGTGGGGAACCGTTCGCCGATCGACGGCGAGNCGCGAGAGGCAGATCAAAGAGTTAGAGCAATCGCTGACGCCAGGTCGACTCTCGCGTGCTAATCCGACGAGAGGACGCGAGCTGTTTCGCAGGACATGTGCCGGTTGTCACCGTCTCTTTGGAGACGGCCGCACGATCGGGCCCGAACTCACGGGAGCCAATCGCCGAAACCTGCACTATCTGCTGTCCAACATCGTCGACCCGAGTGCCGCCGTCCCGGCCGACTTTCGTCTGGCAACGGTTGTGACAGAGAACGGTCGAGTCATCACCGGTGCCGTGACGCAACAGACGGATTCGGTTGTCGTCGTCCAGACGGCGAACGGCGAAACGCGACTGCGTGCTGACGACGTCGAGTCCGTCACAGTCTCTTCGCAGTCCATGATGCCGGACGGTTTACTCGACAAGCTCGACGCCGATCAGACTCGCGACCTCATCGCCTGGCTGATGCGTGATGACGCGCGGGCGGAAATCTCCACAGACGACGGCTTCAGGACAGTCTTCAACGGGCGCAATCTCAAGGGTTGGGACGGGAAACCGGGAGCGTGGGAAGTCCGGGATGAAGCCATCTGGTGCACCGGAGAGTCAAAGGAAAAGAACTGGCTGATCTGGCGAGGCGACGAACCGGCCGACTTTGTGCTGCGGCTGGAGTTCCGCTGGGACAAAGGCAACTCGGGCGTGCAGGTCCGCGGCGACGACCTGGGCGACTGGATGGTGTTTGGCTATCAGGTCGAAGTTGCCGGGCAATCGAAGATGGGCCTCTGGCATCACTCGCTGCTGCCGAAGACGTATCCGAAGAAAGAGGCCCGACATCTGATGGCCACGGCCGGGCAGTCGGTCATCCTTGCAGAGGACGGCTCAAAAACAGTCACGCAGAAACAGGATGCGAAGACAGTTCAGTCACACTTCACCGAGCACGAGTGGAACTCGCTGGAAATCACAGCGAAAGGCGACACGCTGACTCAGAAGATCAACGACGTGGTGTTTGCGACAGTCACCGATCGCGATAACGAGATGAGCCGCACAAAAGGCGTCATCGCCCTGCAGGATCACGGCAAAGGCTGCAAAGTCGCATTCCGCAACATCCGCCTAAAGATACTGCAGCCTGAAAAATGAGCTGCGTCACATTCCTGTTTTCGAATTGCATTTGAGCATGAAACACATCCTCGCATTTGTTCTTGTCATGCCGCTGGCAGTGCCCCTCATGGTTCATGCAGCCGAGCCACTGGCGCAGAAGTACGTCGTTGTTCACAAGGTTCGTGATCTCGACCATCCGGCCAAAGCCGTGTGCGTGGGCACTCCCGACATTCTGCAGTTGCCATCGGGACGGTTGATTGCGTCGATGGAATTGTGGCTGAAGCGACCGACGTCCAGTGACGAGGGGGGGATCGACTATCCCAATCACTGCAAGATCAAAGCCAGTGATGATGGTGGCCGGACATGGCAGAAGATCTCGACCAATGGAATTACGTGGGGATCGCTGTTCTATGTGAACGATGCGCTGCACATGATCGGCAACGATCCGCATAAGCGCGACATTCGCATCATTCGTTCTTCGGATGACGGTACGACATGGTCGAAGGCGGTGACGCTGTTCGACGACTCTCGGTACCACGGTTCGGCCACGCCGGTTCATGTGAAAAATGGATTCGTCTATCGCGCGTTCGAAGACATGGATCGTGGTTCGGCGTCACTGGTTGTGGCGGGCGATTTGTCGCGGGATCTGCTCGATCCGGCCGCCTGGCGAATGTCGAACAAAGTCGAGCCGCCTCGGCAGACGCCGTCGCTATCACGCGGCGCCGCGACAAAGAAAGACGGACGCGACTCTGGAGGCAACTGGTTTCTGGAAGGAAACGTGATCGAAATCCGCGACAAATTGTACGTCCTGTTGAGAACCCGCATCGACGTACAACTGACGGCCGGGCTAACGTCGGTCTGTCAACTGGAAGACGACGGGCAGACCATGAAGTACCGCTTCGTGCAGTTCTATCCCATGCCGGGCGGGCAGAACAAATTCAAGATCATCCGCGACGAGAAGTCCGGCCTGTACTGGACGTGCAGCACATTGGTGCCCGATCCGTATCAGCCGCCTGGTCCTCTTGCCGACCGAGGCTTTGCCGGGAATCCCGGAAACATGCGACGCATCCTGATGCTCAGCTACAGCATTGATGGACTGAACTGGTTTCAGGCGGGCTGTGTGGCAATGAGCAGGAACCCGCTGGAGTCGTTTCACTATGCGTCTCCCGTCATCGTTGGGGACGACCTGCTGGTGCTGTCACGCAGCAGCATCGGCGCGGCCGACCGATATCGCGCCTACACATGGAACCCTGGAGTCCCTTCTGGAAAAGCGAAGCTTCCCTACAACAACCACGATTCCAACATGATCACGCTGCATCGCGTGAAGAACTTCCGCTCGCTCGCCCTCGATCTCAGACCGGATTTCAAATCGACAGCTTCGCACGATGCTATTTCAGAATGAGGCCAAACCGACGAAGACACTCATTCTCCATGTCGGCTGTGTGCTGGTGTTGACTGCATTTCAATCGGTCGCAGCGCAATCCGCTCAACCCCTGGCTGAAGGAAGCCGAGTTTCACAAGCAGATCCTGGAATTCCTCGACGCGATTCGGATCGAGGACGACGACATCCGTGATTGGTTTAGAGCGGTATTAGCGTCAAAGACGTGGGATTCTCAGGCTGAATCACGAGCCATGCAAGCGGGGTTATAGCGGCAAGCGACGTTACTCGGAGATCAGCAGCATCGGTAACGGCACCCCAGTCTCCCCACCCCAGCCCCGGCGTTCAACTCACCGGCGGTAACCGCCAGATCCGAACCACGCCCCCGCCCCTCGCTCGCGGCGTGACTCCGGTTATCGCGGGGG
>PBOU01000035.1 GCA_002724415.1 Planctomycetaceae bacterium | reverse complement strand
CCACGATCCGCTGGCGGTTGGCCGAGGCTCGCCAGAGGTTCCAGAAATTGTGGCAAAAGCGGCTCGACGAGGATGCGGCCGCGGCGGGATCCCGGATACAAGCGACTCCCCTTGACCAGGGAGAGCCAGGATGAAGATCTCCTGTGGGCAGGCGCGAGACGAGTTGGCATTGGAAGTTGGCCAGGACCTCGAGACGGGGCTGGGACCAGAGTTGCGACAGCACCTTGCAGACTGTCCGGAGTGTTGCCGGGCCTGGTTGGCGTTGCAGAAGTCACACGACCGCCTCCAGCAACTCCGGAATGATTCTTCGGTTGTCGAGTCTCCCGGACTGTGGACGAACATCGAGACTGTTATCCAGAGCCGGGGTTTGAAGCCGGAACGGTCGAGTTTCCCGAGTTGGTTGNTGGGCGTGGCGGTGGCGGTTCTNTTCGCCGTTTTTGTCCTGGACCTGTTCCGGTCTTCGNTGACCGGNGACGAGATGCTGGTCTTTGGCCTTCCGCTGGAACGGGAATTGATTTCACGGGACGTTCGGTATCGACCCCAGTGGCCACTCGTGGCCGAGCCGGANTTGGTCGAGGTCGAGTTGCCCCGGGATGGTTCCCGGAATGTGATTCCGTCGGTTCGCCGTATTCGCCGGCNTTCGGATTNGCAACCGGCTGNCGAAGTGNTTCCGAGGGTGAGCAATTCNTCGGCCTTCGTGATCACGTCTCCCTCAGCACCAAAGCGGCGGTTGCGACCTTCGAGCAGGTTTCGGGTCACCAGGCCGTCTCACATGTTTGTCAGGACCGGTTTTTGATGCCGATATTTGAATACCGCTGTAGTGGGTGTGCCGTCGAGTTCGAGTTGTTGGTCCGCGCTGCGACGGTGCCATCGTGCCCCGAGTGTGATTCGCAGGACCTGAACAAGTTGCTCAGTGCCCCGTCGGTCCGATCCGGTCACGCGTTGCCGATGGCCTCGGATTGTCCGCCCCCCGAGGCCGGACCGTGTCGTCCGGGATGCTGTCGTCTCTGAGTGGACGACCTGGCCGAGGCCTCACTCGTGGTGTGGCTGCCCGGGCGTCGTCGACATGTTTTCAACATGGTCGGTGAGTGGTGGGCCAGCGCGGCCGGTTTGGGAGNGGTGTTTTCCGCGTTTTGAGGCTGGCAGTTGTCCACCGGTGGTTATTTTTGAGTTTGTTTTGGAATTGTCATTCGGCACGTTTGACACTCGATTGGCTGTCGGTAGGATCAGCCTCACTGATTGAGTATTCGACAGAGCAAAATGGCGGCGGCGGACCTCTCTTACTCAAACTTCGTCTCCGGCAGCTCTTCCAGACCACGTCCAAACGACCCCGCGAACAACGGAAAGTTCCACCGCGTCACGCGCCCAGGCAACGGAGTGCCATAGACTCTCGCCCGGGGAAGTGCGTCGCTGACAGGAGCGCGNATTGTACGCGCGGTCGACCCCGGGGGGGTGCACGATGCAGCCCAAAGACAATTCGACACCGCCGCAACGCTCGCCAGATTCCGCCAGGATTCTCGAGCGTCTTGCCGAGGGTGTTGGTCCCAAGAACTACGAGAATTGGTTCCTGGGCCGTTGCACGGTCACCATTGAAGATGACGAGGTGTGTTTCGGGGTCGGCAGTCCATTCGTGGTCAGCTGGATGCAGCGTCAATTCCGCGAGGCATTGCAGTCGGCAGCCACNGATGTNCTGGGACCATCGGCTCGAATCCGATTGGACGTGGATCCGCGGGTCATGCCCGAAGTGGTGGGCAGCAGCGATCCACAGGGCAGGAATTCTGGGCCGTCGCCATCGCCCGATCGTGGCACTGTCGGAGGCGATACGCGGCAGGGGGCGAGACGGCGTTTTGCCGACCTGGGCGACTTTGTCGTCGGCGACTGCAACAGGTTGGCCTGGACGGCCGCATCGCGGATCTGTGATGCGCCGGCCGAGGGACTCAGTCCGCTCTACATTCACGGNCACGTCGGGGTGGGGAAGACGCACTTGCTCGAGGGGATCTATCGTCGCATCCGGCGGCTGTATCCATCGTTGCGAGTGACGTACCTGACGGCNGAGACCTTCACGAATTACTTCACCGCGGCGCTGCGAGATCGGTCGACNCCGGGATTCCGCCAGAGATTTCGGAGCATCGATGTCTTGCTGGTCGACGATGTCGATTTTCTGGACGGCAAACGGGTGGTGCAGGAGGAGTTTCTGCACACGATCAAGCAACTCGAGTCTCATGGCAGCCAGGTGGCGTTGACCGCCAATCAGCATCCGAGATTGTTGCCCAAGTTCGGTGAAGAACTCAGCTCGCGTTTGATGGCCGGGCTGGTGTGTCGGATCGAGCCNCCCGAAAACGGGACTCGTCGTGAGATCGTCGGTCGCATGGCCGAGCGGATGTCGGTGAGTTTCACCCCCGAGTCCTTGTCGGTGGTGTCGCGGCGATTTGTTCACAATGTCCGCGAGTTGAAAGGGGCCTTGCACTGTTTGCAGA
Organism: Planctomycetaceae bacterium; assembly: GCA_002724415.1. GTDB lineage: Bacteria > Planctomycetota > Planctomycetia > Planctomycetales > Planctomycetaceae > UBA8437. The sequence goes on along the minus strand of PBOU01000035.1, from coordinate 21,821 downwards.
ACTGGTCGATCGCCGCGGGGCGACAGCGGGTCTCTGCTCCGGTGGCGCGGCGGGTCCTGTCGGAGCTGGAACGCGACTGTATTCGTATCATCGCATTGGGCGATGTGGAGCGTGCCGTTTGCTCGTTGTTTGGTGTTCGAGCCGACGAATTGAAGTCCTCGCGCAGGACCCGGAGCCTGGTGCAGCCGCGGATGCTGGCCATGTTCCTGTCTCGCAAACACACCCAGGCCGCCTACAGCGAGATTGGCGAGTTTTTTGGCGGCCGGAATCACAGCACCGTGATGTCGGCCGTGGCGAAGGTCGAGGACTGGCTGGCGACCGATGCGCCCGTGATGGTGAGCGCGGATTCCTGGTCGATCCAGGACGTCGTGGATTCGATCGAGCAGCAGTTGTTGGCCAGCTGAGGCGAGACGGTCAGGGGATCGTCTGGGACGGTGGGTTCAGCAATCGTCGCACGGCATCACGGTTGGTTGACGGACTGTTGTCGAGCTCTTTTTCGAAGTCCGAGAGCGGGTCGCTGGAGAGAGGTGCCGGAGCCTGTCGGTTGGGGGTTGGTTCCAGGACAGGTGGGCTTGTGACCGGTTGAGGGGGAAGTGCCGTGGTGGTGGGCGTGGTCGAGTCGCCGGGCACCAGCGAACCGGGGCCGATACCGAGACCCAGCCTGGCGGCACTCCGAGAAAACTCGAGAGGAATTCTGCGGCTGGGTGAAGTGGCCCCGACAGGGGTGATTGGTCCGGTGCCTGATTCGACTGGTTCGGCGGCGGTGTTCCAGGGAATGGGTCGGGACGGCAGGTCGGCAGCCGGAGCCGGAATCAGTTCGTGAGCGGCGGTCTTGGCCGTCAATGGACTGGCTGGAGTGGACTCGGTTGGAGGCTCGGTGATGACCTCAGGGACGAGGGGGATTTCGGATCGAGACGTGAGCTTGGATGGAGCCTGGATGTTCCGACGGGCGGGAAGTGGGTCCGAGAGTGGTTCGGGAAGTGACCGGGGTGAGTCCGCTGTGACCGGGGTGATTNCGGCAGTGTTGNCTGCCGCGGTGGTCGCCGGAGAACTCTGAATGGCGGGGCGGCCNTTGGGGAAGAGTTGGGCCATCTTTGCCTGTGCTTCNGCTTCGGAGCCAGCCCGCCTGAGAGTGGTGAGGGCATCATCGAACCGGCCCTGTCGGGCCTGGACGGTGCCAAGATTGTTGAGNGCGAAGGAGTTNTTGGGATCGATTGTGAGAGCACGATTCAGTAGCGATTCGGCCGNCTCGAGGTCAAAGCGTCGCAGTTTTGAGTAGCCGAAATCACTGAGCAGGTTGGAGTTGTCCGGTGAGGCTGCGATCGCTGTTTCGAAGTGTTGGTCGCTGGCCTCGTAGTTGTGTTGTCGCTCGGTGATGATGGCCATCAGGTGGTGGGCTTCGACGTGTTTTNGCTGNTTCTGCAGGACAGCCTGCAGATGGCCNGCGGCCTCGGTGAGTCGTCCCTTGTGAAAGGCATCNCGACCGGCGGTGAGCCGGGTTGCTGTGGATTGTGGGGAGAGTTGCTCGTCGATCCGTGTGTCGACAGCGGCACGGCCAGCNTCAGGACCATCGAGTGAATCTGGGGGACTGGGAACCTGCGGTTTGCCGCCGGCCCAGCCGGGCAAGTGGAAGGAGGATCCAACGTCGGGCTGAAATATGGAGGACCGGCATCCGGCCAGTACCAGCAGCATTATCAACCCACCGGTGCAAAAAACGGCACGGTTCATCAGAAACTTCCCGGATCGAGCGTGTAGACGGAATGGCACGCCGTTGGGTGAGAAACCCCGTGCCGTTTCGAACCGCGAGGTTATAAGACAGGCGAGTGCGGGCTGTCGAGACCCAATTGACGATTGGGATCNGCTCTCACCTCGCCAGGTGTTGATCAGTCCACCCGGGTGGTTCCGGGCNCCGGTTTGCCGCGGGTGGCCAGGATCAGTCCCTGGAGGACCAGGAACACGACCAGTGGTGCGATCCAGGCAATCCGGGCGATACCGAGCAACGTCTGCACCCAGGCGGCCGGTGGGGTGTCGATGACGATTCGTCCCGGGGTGACCTGGATTCCCTGTTGNTCGAGTTGGCTNTGTATCTCGGATCGGCGGCCCTCATCGAGTGCCGCGTTGGAAGTGGTGGCCACGACGATGGGCACGCGGACGTNGCGGATGCGTCCGGCGATTTGTTTGAGTTGTCGAGCCCCGTCCTGTGAGAGANCACGTGACCCGGACTGGAATGCATCGTCTTTGAGCAAGAATCCGACCTGCTCGGCCCGTCCACCCCGGGTCCCGGTGGGGTCGAGTACTGCCCCCAGAACCAGCAGGACCACCAGGCCCAGCAATGTGAGAAGTAGCAGCAAGCAGCCAACGGCTGCCATCTGGCTCTTGAAGACCGTTCGTTCGGATGTCGGTTCGTGGTGCAGGTCGATGGCACGCCGNCGCCGTGCGGATTCCAGGATCGCGGCGAAGGTCTCGACCAGGTCGACGAGTTCGTCAAGTTCCAGGTGAGTTGATCCGGTGGCGATCCGGGTCCACTCGTTCTGGGTCACCGGATCGGCCGTTGACAGNCCGGTCANTTCGAGTGGGGTGTCGCCCCGGTGCAACGATGCGGTCGGCGAGTCGGAGGTGGTCCGGTGCGTCCAGGTGGCGGTCGTTCCGTTGTCGGCACCGAGAGTGACTGTGGCCGTTGCGGCAAGAGTGGCGGTGACCTGGTCGAATCGGCCGGCGAGCCGTCCCAGGAGTGCGAGGTCGGNAAAGAGCAGGGGCTCGGCCGGTCGATTGTCGGCTCGATCGATTCTGATCGGAGATGTCTCACCCGGAGGATCTTCGCTGCGAGGGTGTCCGGCAATCGCGGGCAGCCAGCAGCGGACCTGGGAGTTCGTGTCGGCGGCGACGAGAGCGATCCGGTGGACAACGGCCGTGTCCAGGTGTGGTCCNNCCACGATGACNAGGGGCCGTTGACTTTCCAGCAGCGACAACGCNACTGCCAGGTGGTCCTCGCCNGGGCCGGCGAGGATCACCAGGTCGGGAAGTTCACCGGTGTCGGTCTGGATNCGACTGAGNGGGTCGCGANCGATGCGATCGAGCAGCCCGGACGCGTGCGGTGAGTCGCCGAGCACCAGGACCGAACGGATCGTCATGATCAGGCCCCGTCGTTGCCCAACATCTGTTGGATTGATGTCCGGTTGACCGGCTGGATCACTCCTCGCTCGGTGATCAACGCGGTGATCAANTCGGCTGGAGTGACGTCAAATGCGGGGTTCCAGGTGTCGACGTCGTCTGGCGCGGTCTGGCGTCCGAATCCCTGGGTGATCTCCGTTCCCGCTCTCTCCTCGATCGGGATCTCGTTCCCGCTTTCAATGGAAAAATCGAAGGTGCTTCGTGGCGCAGCGATATAGAAGGGCACCTGGTGTTGTTTCGCCAGGACAGCCAGTGCGTAGGTCCCGATCTTGTTGGCCGCGTCTCCATTGGCAGCGATGCGGTCGGCTCCGGTGATCACCGCCTGGACCCGGCCCTGTTGCATGGCCCAGGCGGCCATCGAATCACAGATCAGCGTGGTGGGGATNCCGTGGCGGGTGAGTTCCCAGGTGGTCAACCTGGCTCCCTGTAGCAGCGGACGCGTCTCGTCGACGTAGACGTGGATCGCCCGATCCTGGTCGGCGGCGGCGAACAGCACTGNCAGTGCGGTGCCTGAACCGGCTGTGGCCAGCCCGCCGGCATTGCAATGCGTGAGCACNCCACTCCCTTCGGGCAGCAAGCCGGCCCCGTGTTGCCCGATGGATTCGCACATGTGGCGGTCCTCGTCCTGGATCGCCCTGGCCTCCTCGAGCAACAGGTCGTGCAGTGGGCCGGGCTGGAGCGACTGGTCGGCCGCGGCCGTGTCGGCCAGACGGGACAACGCCCAGTTGAGGTTGATTGCGGTGGGNCGGCTGTCGGCCAGGGTGGCGGTGACCCGGGCCAGCTGCCGGTCGAACTCANCCCGAGAATTCTCTCGTTGCGATTGCAGTCCGATCACCACGCCGTAGGCCGCGGCGACTCCGATGGCCGGGGCCCCGCGGACCCTCAGGCTCTTGATCGACTCGACCACGTCCTCGAGTTGCCGACAGGGACGCTGCTGGACGTCCAGGGGCAACAGAGTTTGGTCGAGCAATTCCAGGTGACCGGTGGCCGCGTCACCGCGCCAGGCCAGGGTGGGAGGGGTCATCGGGAGATCACTTGACTGGCGAGTAGTCGGTCGGGTTGAGGAATCGCGAGACAACCTTGGTGACGATGGGACCGTTTTTTCGCGATTCGGCGAACGCCTTNTTCCATTCGGGATCCTTGATGAATGCACTCCAGCTCTTTGCTGCCGTCTTGCGGTTCTTGTGGGCCAGCACATAGACCAGCGTGTTGCTCTTGAGCTTCGGGTCGTCGGGAGTCCAGTAGGCGATGTTCTTCATGCCGTGGCGGGTGAAGAGTTTCATCGTGTGATCGGCAAATCGNTTGTGGAGGTCGTCGAGTTTTCCCGGCGCGGTGGTGTAGGTTCTCAACTCGTACACCCGCGTGGATTTCCGGTCGGTGTCCCTGGCATTTGCACCGGTTCCAAGGACCATGGTCCCGGTGACTGCTCCGATCAATCCGGCCACGGCGAGAGAAGCCAAACGGGGAGCCTGGTGCGGGATCGTCATGGGTGATGTCCTTCGCGGGGGCGGGGTTGATTGGTCGTGTTTCAGATCGTGGCCGGCTGGAATGGATTCCGGTTGGTCATGTACTGGCAAAGCCAGATGCCCAGTTCGTAGAGCACGATCAGGGGGAGCATCATCAGCACCATGCTGGCTGGATCGGCGGGTGTGAGCATCATCGAGAGGATCGAGATGACGAGGATGGCGACGCGGCGTTTGCTGCGGTAGACCTCGGTGTCGGCAATCGAGAGCCGGTTGAGGAAGAGCATCACCAATGGCAGTTGGAAACTGACACCAAACAGCAGTGGCAGCATCACGGCGAATGAGATCCATTCGGAGAGNCGNATTTGNGGGCTGACTCCAAGCCAGTCATTGAATCCCAGCAGGAAGGTGAGCACAAAGGGGAAGACCAGGAAGAAGCAGAACAGGATGCCACCNAGGAACAGCACGAGCGAAAAGGGGAGGAAGACAAAGACGTAGCGTTGTTCGTGGGGATACAGCCCGGCGGCGACGAACAGCCAGACCTGGTAGAAGATCCACGGGCTGGTCAGGACCACGCCGCCGATCAACGCGACCTTGAGGTAGGTCATGAAAGCTTCCTGCACGTTGAGCGTGATCGGCTTGTTCATGCGGTCGGCGGTGGTNCGGAATATTGCAAACTCGTCAGCGACCAGTTGCAGGGGCACGGGTCTCTCGTTGGGCGCGGTCTCGAGCTTGGGGAATCGATCGGGATCGGACCGGTGCAGCACGTCGGCGAGTTGAGTGGGGCGGACGTAGACGATGACGCTGGACTGTTCACTGGCCGAGACGAAGGACTCGCCTCCGGTCTGGCTGCCCGAGTCGGTGTCGATGTTGAGGTTGAGCGTCTCGAGTGCCTTGAGTGCCTTGAGTGATNCGAGGCCGGTGTCGGAGATGCGGGTGCCGGCGAGTTCGAGTCGGACCAGGTTCGGACACCCAGACACGACAGCCGCCAGGCCCACGTCGGTGATCCCCTCGCCGGAGATTGCCAGCGAGGTGAGCGAATCCATGCCCTCGAGGTGCTGGAGTCCCAGGTCGGTGATCGAGGTGCCGACCAGGTTGAGTTCTTCGAGTTGATCGAAGCCGGAGATTGTTTCCAGACCGTCATCGGTCACTTCGGNGCTGGAGACCAGGAGCGTCTTGAGNCCACCCAGTGCGGTGATCGTCTCGATCCCGTCGTCGGTGATTGTGGTGCCGGTGAGATTGAGTTGCCGCAGCCCCTCGAGGCGAATGACGTGTTGCAGCCCATCGTCGGTGATACTGGCGTCTCGGAGGTCGAGTGTGGTCAGGACGTCGAGCCGCTTGGGGTCGAGTCGTTCGAGGTGGTCGTCGTTGATCTCCGGCCCGCTGAGGGCGACGGAGACGACCTGGTGTTGTGCGTTGAGCTGGCACCGGACGCCGTATTCGACGAGGTCGGCCAGGCCGGCGACCGAGACCGCGTTGGCCTGGATGAGGAGATCGGGACGGGCCTTGTCGAGGGCNTGCAGGTCCACGGTTGCGGCGGTGGTGCCGGACAACTCGACTTCCCGGAGCGACGGGAAAGAGGCCAACGCCCGGACGCCCTCGCCTGTGATNCGGGATTTCCCATCNTAGATCGGTTCGCCGGTGGCCCANGCCTGGATCTGGTCCCAGAAGTTGAAGCCGGCGATGTCGTCCTGGCTGGAGATCCCCTGCGCACGCAACGCGTCGTCGATCGGGGCACGGATCACTCCAACCAGTCGGTCACCAAAGACCAGCGTGACGACCACGCCGATGATCAGCCCGAAGATGGCCTTCAGCAGGTGCAGCCTGAGAACCTCGAGGTGATCCCCGAAGCTCATCGTGCTTTCGTCGAAAAGGTCCTTGGAGTTTCTGGCGGCCATGGCTTTTGTTGGCGTGTTGAGGCTAGTTGAGGGGGTTTTGACGGGGGTTTTGACGGGGGTGTGCAAGCTCCTGGGAACGTCACCAGGAACTCGACTGGATCCGTCAGCACGGAACCCGGTCAGGCGGCGGCCAGCCCGGCCACCCGGCGAGCCGCGCGGAGCACCCGACGGGCAACCCATCAGGCCTTTGNCGCGGCTTGTTCCACAATTGTAGATCGCTCCGGAGGGGTGTCAACGGTGCCCCACACCGACAGGTGAGATTGGCTTATTCGCGATCGAGATCACCGCGGAAGACGACCAGCGTCCCGGCGATCATGTCGTGCAAGGCCTGTTTTTTTGGAGTGAACCCGGCGAGTAAAGAGGCCACGCCACCTCCGAGGATCAGCTTCAGGAAGGCTCGCATCCCTGCCTTGGCGAAGGTCAGCCGTTCGCCGTTGGGACCGGTCACCTTGATGCCGACCGCTTCCTTGCCAAGNGTCGCTTGTTCCTTGGAGGATTCCGAGCGGGCGAAGTAGCTGAATCCACAGACGGGCAACAGGGCGAGGTAGGCAAACCCGAGGCCGGGACCAAAGCCGAACTTGCTGACGAAGAACACGGCCAGCCCNCCCAGGAGGACCGCGGCCAGCNTGCCCTTCTCGTTCATTTTCCACAACTCGATGGGCTCGAAGACAANGCCCACCGAGGCGATGATCACCATGTCGACCAGGNCGGCGATGTAGCGAGCCCAGAAACCGGCCAATTGTCCCGGNTGGGTNCGCTGAACCAGGCTGAGTCTTTGCTGGAAGTAATAGGCGTAGAGTCCGACGGCTCTCATCCAGAAAATCAGCCCGTAGGCACCAACCAGCGATCCCACAACGATTGTCCCGAGGTAACAACCGACCGGTTTCCAGGGAAAGGGAACGCTGGCTGTTGTTCCTTCCGACGCCCCGTTGAAGTCGATCAGTTTTGTCCAGGCCAGCAGATGTGGTGGTCCAAAACTCTCCTTGAGGACCAGTTGGACGATGGCAATTCCACCTCCGACAACGGCAGCNGGCAAAATGATACACACCAGCCCGACCAGCAGGAGGTAGAGGTTGGGAACGATGTTTCGGACAGCCGTGAATGCCATCAGCGGGAATGACCACGCCTTGTAGGTGTGTTTCTGGGCCATGTGAGCCAGGGCCGANGGGATCGACAGCAGGACCAGGAGTTGAATCAACCCGACNATCACCAGTACGGGAATGGCCATCAGGGCGGCTCCCCCGGGCATATTGCCAGCCGTGAGTGCNGCGGCACCGCCCGCCAACAGCAGGATCACCGGCCCGGCGAAGATCATCACCGGTAACGGGAAGATCACTCCCCAGAAATACATCTTGAATCCATTGGCCAGTGAATCGACGACCTGGAATGAGAGTCGTTTGGCCCGGCCCTTGCGGGCCAACGTGGTCCGGGTGATCTGCACCGCCATCGTCCAGATCCAACCGGTGACGATCATGTAGATCATGACGGTCAACACGCTCATGATCTGGAAGCCGTCCTCCTTCAGCAGTTCCGAGAGCAGGGGGACCTTGTATGCCTTGTCCTCGGCGACATCCGCCTGGGCCATTTCGTTGGGCGGAGCCGGCAGAAAGGTGACCACGATCCAGAACGCCACAAAGACCATCAGGCACTGGATCAGCGCCACACCGATGTTGACGATCCAGGTCTGGATGGCCAGTCGCTGGTTGGCGAGCATGAAGTGCCACGAGTCGACCCAGGCGGCCTTGTAGAACAGGGCCGGGTTGGGGCCTTTCCGCTTGAGTCGCTTCTGCATCCGGGCACTAACGGCCCCGGTCTGGAGGTCGACGTGGCAGTTGGGGCAGGTCCGGTCATCGGCGCTGACTTCCGAGGCACACTTGGGACAGAGTCGGGCCGTGGTGTCCTCGGCCTTGCTGAGATCCAACGACGAGAAAACGGTGTCCCCGTCCGCTGCGGAATCGACCGGGGCTTTCTCTTTGCCGGCGGGAACCTTGACCGGTTCTTGGCAACCGGGACAACGAATTGCCTTTCCACGGGCCCGATCGGGCGCGGCGAAGACCTTCTCACACTGGCGGCAACGGACCTTGACTGGCATGGAACCAATGTAGCAGGTTCGTGGCAAAAATTAGCCTGATCCGCGGAACGTCTGATCAGCCCATGGCTTGCAACGAGTCGTCGATTACGCCGAGTGCCTGGTGAATATCTTCCAGGGAGTGTGCCAGCGAGTACCCGTGGTGACAGGGGCCACCGCCGTAATCGTGGAAGTAGACTCCACGGGCGGTGGTTTGCCGACAGAATTCGATCATCGTCTCGGGGTCGTGGACCAGTGCCTGCGTGTAGTTGGTGACCGGGTCCCGGGTGCCGAAAATGATTCCGAAACGACTGCCGTGGTGCTGGAAGCGAACCGGAAGCGGGCTGCGGCGGGCGATCTCGTCGAGTTCGGCAAACAGGACGTCTCCCAGTCCCCCTATGGTCTTCCAGAATCCGGGTCGCTTGATGTGATCGACAAAGGCGAGGCCGCCGAGGATTGAAGGGAGTGGGGCATTGAACGTTCCCGAATGTGCGACCGGGCCGCTGGGAGCGTAGAGTTCCATCAACTCGGCTTTGCCGCCGATTGCCGAGAGCGGCAGGCCTCCTCCGAGTGACTTGCCGATGGTGCAGATGTCGGGTGTCACCTCGAAATCCTGCTGGGCTCCGCCGGGGCTGGCCTTGGCGAACGACTGCACCTCGTCGAAGAACAGCACCAGGTCGTGCTGGTCAGCGAGTTCGCGAGCCGCCTGCAAAAAACCGGGAGCCGGGGTGATGCAGCCGCAGTTGTAATCGACTGGTTCGATGAGCAGCGTGCCGGCTTCTCCGGCATGAGCTGTCACGGCCGCTTCCAGCGCCTCGAGATTGTTGTACTCGACCGGAATGATCAACTCGGCCATCGACTCGGGAATCCCCGCGCTCTCGCGGTAGGGCGGCCGGGCATCCAGTTGATCGGCCGGAGGGTGCCCGGCGATGTAGGTGAATTCGTGGTAGCCATGGAAATGGCCGAAGAAGCGGATGATCTTGTCGCGTCCGCTGGCGGCCCGGCACAANCGCAATGCGTGCAGGGTGGCTTCGGATCCCGAGTTGGTGAAACGGANCCGTTCGGCGCAGGGGACAATTCGGCAGAGCTCTTCGGCGAGATCNACATGAAACGGGGTGTCCATGCTGCACAGCACACCGTGTTCCCAGGAGGTCTGGAACGCCTCNCGGAGGCACTCAGGAGCGTGGCCCAACAGTGTCGCTCCGTGGCTCATGGAGAAGTCCAGGAANTCACGACCGGCGACATCCCAGAACCGACTGCCGGCGGCTTTCTGGGCGTAGACCGGNGAGTTCCAGGCCTTGTTCCTCCTNGTGCTTGAGCACACNCCACCGGGGATTGCNGCCTCGCCACGTTGGAAAAGTTGTGCGACCGCGTTGTCGTCGGAGGGGATCTGCATCTGGAACATGAGNCGATCGAACCGTGATGGAACTCGTGAGAAGGTAGGCGGCCATGATGTGAGNCGTGTGGCTGCGTGTCAAACCGGCCAAGCGACTTGGGTTCGAGGCCGTTGACCGTTTCGGTGTCGACCAGAATAATGGGGGTTTGCTCGTTCCCGAGCCGCGGAGCTTTCGATGACCACCGCTAGCAGCCACGTCCCCGACGAATCTGGTCGGTTTGGACCATTCGGTCGGCGGTTCGTTCCCGAAACGCTGATGCGTGCACTGGAGGAGTTGACCGATGAATACCTGAGGGCGAAGGAAGATCCGGAATTTGCTGCNGAGTTCGAACATCTGCTGGGCAGCTACGTTGGNCGTCCGAGCCCGTTGTATTTTGCAGAGAGACTGACGGCCGAGGCGGGGGGGGCCCGGATTTACCTGAAGCGGGAGGATCTCAACCACACCGGCGCNCACAAGATCAACAACACGGTCGGCCAGTTGTTGTTGACCCGCAGGATGGGCAAGACCCGGGTGATTGCCGAGACCGGGGCTGGGCAGCACGGGGTCGCGACGGCGACGGCTTGTGCCCGATTCGGGCTGGAGTGTGTCGTTTACATGGGCACCGAGGACATCCGTCGCCAACAGCCCAACGTCTACAACATGCGTTTGCTGGGTGCGGAGGTGCGGGGTGTTTCGAGCGGATCGTGCACGTTGCGGGATGCGATCAACGAAGCGATGCGGGACTGGATGGGCAGTGTCAAGACGACTCACTATGTCATCGGCAGCGTTGTTGGGCCGCATCCGTTTCCGATGATGGTCCGCGACTTCCAGTCGGTGATTGGCCGAGAAACACGGCGCCAGTGCCTGGAGAATTTTGACAGGCTGCCCGACGTCGTGGTGGCCTGCGTCGGGGGAGGATCCAACGCCGCCGGGATGTTCTACCCGTTCATCGATGACGAGGCNGTGCGGTTGGAGGGGGTCGAGGCCGGCGGCCGCGGCCCCGATGCCGGAGAGAATGCCAGCCCGTTGAGTTTTGGCCGNCCGGGTGTCCTGCACGGGAGCTTCAGCTACGTGTTGCAGGACGATGACGGGCAGACCCAGGACGTGCACAGCGTTTCGGCCGGACTGGATTATCCTGGTGTTGGTCCCGAGCACAGTTACTGGAAAGACACCGGACGGGTGCATTACACCAACGTCATCGACAGCGATGCCCTGGCGTCCTTCGAACGGCTGGTACAGGCCGAGGGAATCATTCCGGCCGTGGAGAGTTCTCACGCGGTGGCGCATGCCTGCCGGGTTGCCGCCGAGATGGACCCGGAACAGGTGGTGGTTGTTTGCCTGTCGGGACGCGGGGACAAGGACGTTGCCGAGGTGTCCCGGCTGCTCGAGCGGTCCGACCCGGATTGCGAGGAGCCATCAGCATGAGCAACCCGTCCCCCATCGCTGCCCGCTTTGCATCGGTCCGTACGGAGAACCGGATGGCGTTCATGCCGTTCGTCACNGCTGGTGATCCGGACCTGGACACCACCCTGGCTGTGATCGGGGAATTGTCGCGTCGCGGCGTTGACCTGATCGAGGTGGGGTTTCCCTACAGTGATCCGATTGCCGATGGCCCGGTGATCCAGGCGTCCTACCAGAGAGCCCTGGAGAGTGGTCTCACGGTCGATGAGATTTTCCTGCGGTTCGGGGAACTGGATCGCGAGTCGACGCCCCCCCTGGTGGCGATGGTCTCGTACGCGATCGTGTTCCGCAGGGATCCGACCGAGTTTGTCTCGCAGGCGGCCGCTGCGGGATTCAGCGGNATGATCGTTCCCGATTTGCCCGGTGACGAGGCATCGGAATTGGCCGCGGTGGTTGCCGACGGTGGCCTGGACCTGATCCAGTTGGTGGCTCCGACCACGCCCCCGTCCCGCCTGGACGCGATTCTCGCGATGGCCACCGGTTTNCTGTATTGCATCTCGGTTGCCGGGACGACAGGAGTTCGTGAAGCGGTGCCGTCGGAACTTTCGGCGCAGCTGGAGGATCTGAGAACCCGGACCGACCTGCCCCTGGCGGTTGGTTTTGGTGTCAGCCAGGCCGAGCACGTGCGGTCGTTGAAGGGGATCGCTGACGGAGCGATTGTCGGATCGGCGCTGGTGAGTCAACTGGAGTCGATCGCCGTTGATGCTGAAGACCGCCAGGTGGTTCTGGAACGGGTGGGTGACTGGATCTCGGAACTGGTCGCGGCAGCCGGTTCCTGATCCCGCAACGTGATCTTGTTCACTCGCCGTTGATTGGTTCGCTCGATAGGCTGGATGGCCTGATCGAATTGACCGACCTGGTCCTCCTCGAAGAAAGCCGAACCCGCCGTGCACACCAGCCTGAATTGCGCCGCCTGCGGTGCCGACCACGCGATTGACTGTTTGCAGAACCTGTGCACCTCGTGCGGCAAGCCATTGCTGGTCGGTTACGACCTGGAGAGCCTGGCTGGGTCATTCACTCCAGACGTGGTCCACGAGCGGTCGACCCGATCGATGTGGCGATTCCTGGAGGTGATGCCGGCAGCCGACCAGGGCGAGGTGGTGTCCCTGGGTGAGGGGCAGACACCATTGTTGCGTTGCCGGGCGGACGGTGTTTTCGAAGGTTTCTCGAACCTCTGGGTCAAGGACGAGTCGTTCAATCCCACCGGCAGTTTCAAGGCACGCGGGATGTCAGCGGCGGTGACCCGCGCCAAGGCCCTGGGAGCCACCGCCGTCGCACTTCCCTCGGCTGGCAATGCCGCCGGGGCGGCGACCTACTACGCGGCGGCGGCGGGAATGGACTGTGTGCTGTTCATGCCCGACGACACTCCACCGGCCAATATTATCGAGTCGGCTGTCGGAGGCGCCCGGGTGCACCTGGTCAATGGCCTGATCGGTGACTGTGGCAAGNTGGTTGGCATGGGCAAGGATCGTTTTGGCTGGTTTGATCTCTCGACACTCAAGGAACCTTTCCGNATCGAGGGCAAGAAGACGATGGGCTACGAGTTGGCGTTCGACCTGGCTGCGGCAGCCGGAGATGGAAGCCTGCAATTGCCCGATGTGATCTTCTATCCCACCGGGGGGGGCACCGGGCTGATCGGAATGTGGAAGGCGTTCGATGAGATGGAGAGGTTGGGTTGGATTGGCTCGCAGCGGCCGAGGATGGTGGTTGTGCAGGCCGAGCATTGTGCTCCGGTCGTTCGCGCATTCGAGGCGGGTGCCGATTCGGCCGAACTGTTCGAGAACGCTCGCACGGTGGCTTCGGGGCTCCGGGTGCCGGCGGCGATCGGTGATTTTCTGATGTTGCGGGTGCTGGCCGAGAGTAACGGCACGGCGATTTCAGTCAGCGACGAGGAGTTGCTGCAGGGGGTCCGCGAGATGTCGACCGGGCAGGGCCTGTTCCTGTGTCCGGAGGCCGGGGCGGTGTGGGCGGCCGCCAAGACGTTGCATGAGAGTGGTTGGCTCGGAGCCGATGAACGAATTGTGTTGTTCAATACTGGCAGTGGGCTGAAATACAATCACCTGTATCCGCCCGGTGATTTGCCGCAGTTGGACCACACCGACCCGGATTGCCTGGACAGTTTGGCCTGAGGCGGCTGCAGGGCCTCAGGGATTGGATGACGAGGGCTCGGCCAGGAATTGCTGGATCGCGGCCTGTTGGCCCACCACCAGGATCGAATCTCCGGTGGTCATCCGGTCGGTGCCGCCGACAGGCATTTGCCGGGACCCGTCGGGATGCCGGATGGCGATCACCGTCAGNCCGCGTTCCGGCAGGGGACTCTGGCTGATCTCCCGTCCGGCCAGCGGCCCGTCTTCGGTGACGGGCAATTCGGCCAGTTCNAGGTCGGCATGGTGCCCATCGACGATTTCCATGAGATTCTCGAGCCCGGAGTGGAGCATCAGCCTGGCCATGCGNACCGCGCCGGCCTGGTAGGGGTTGATCACGTGGCGGGCACCAGCCTGTCGAAGCTTGCGGGCGGCGGATTCCTCGGCCGCCCGGGCGACGATCGCCAGCGGCTGGTTGTCCATATTCGCCGACAGGACAACGTAGAGGTTGTCGGCGTCGGAGGAGAGCACGGCGGCCAGTCCACCGGCCCGGGCCAGGCCGGCTCGCTGGAGCATCCCGTCATCGGTGGCATCGCCGTGCAGGTACGCCCAACTCTCGGGGATGCACAGTTCCTGGATCCTGTCGAGGCTGTTCTCAATGACGACGAACTGCCGTTTCTGATTGACCAGTTGCCGGCAGATGATCTCGCCCATTTGTCCACATCCGCAAACGATCAGGTGCCCGGACATATTGTTGATGGTCTGCTGCATTCTTCTGTACTCCAGCGCGTGGCGGACTTGATCGGAGACGATCCATCGTCCGATCGAGGTGATCAGGAACATGAAAGTGCCGGCCCCGCTCAACAGGTAGACGATCACGAAGATCATGCCACCCTCTTCGATCGGTTCCGGCTCGCGGTAGCCCACCGTCATCAGCGTGATGACCGACAGGTAGAGACACTCGATTGGCCCTTTGCCGGTGATCACCCCAAACCCGACGGTGCCGACGATCAGCAGGACCGCGATCAGGCCGATGATCGGAAGGATTCGTTTCATGGGGCGGTCGGTTGCGGGGTGGTTCTGCTGTCTATCGGCAGGAGGAATCGGGCGAGTCGTCCTGCTGGCAATGCCGGAGGTTGCAGTTGAATGGGCGTCCCTCGGACCGCCAGCAGGCTTTCAACCGCGGTCAGTCCACTTCGGACCGCACCCTCCATCGTGCTGGGCCAGCCAGTCTGCGTCCAGTCACCGGCNAGGAACAGTCCGGGCCAGGGTGTGATTGCCCCGGGACGGGAGGNCTCGCTGCCCGGGCGAGGTGACAGCACGGCNCGGTGTTCGATCACCAGCCGGCTGCGAAGGACCCGGAACCCGGCAGATTTCGGCCAGACGCCACGAAGTTCTNCGGTGACCTCGTCGATGACGTCCTGCCGGTCTCGCTGTGTCACGTGCCGCGCGGCACTGATGACCACCTGCACGTAGTCGCCGTTTGCTGTCGGTGATTCCCTGCGGAACAACCACTGTCCCAGTCGTCCGACGAGGACGGCGTGCGGCAGGTCCGTGAGGGGACGATCGAGCCAGAGATGGACCGCGGCGATCGGGGCCGTGTCGAGTTGCTCGAGNGCGGCAATCTGCGGATGGCGGGCNAGCGATTCGGGCAGCAGATTGGCCACCCGGTGGTGTGGGACGGACAGGATGACCTGGTCGGTCGTGACGGGCGTTCCATCTCTCAGTTGAACACCCGTGACCTTGTCGTCGTGGATCTCGACACGGTCGACACCACTTCCGGTGCGGACCTCGATACCGCGTTCGGCGAGCCACAGAGAGAGTCGTTGTCCATAAATCTGTTCGAGTGGCGCACGGGGGATGACCGGTTCCCAGCCGCGTCGGTGTGCAAGGAATCCTGTGACAAAGACGTGACGNGCGTGTGCCACGGAGATGCGATCGAGTGATTCCGAGAGAGCGCTGACGAGAATCACCTCCCAGAAGTTGCTGATTGATTCGGGAGATTGTCCGTGATGGCCCAGCCACCGGTCGAATGGCTGGTCCAGGTTGTGGTCGGTGGTGCGGGCCAGTGCCAGCAGTCCGCGGCGGATTTCTCGCCGTGATCGTCTGTCGAGGTAATTCAGCCGGGAGAGTCCNGGCAGCAGATGAAACGGGGCTGGCAGGCAAGAGGCTCGCAGCGGGTGAATGGTCGGGGGCTGGTCCGNATGTGGTGGGGAGACGAAGTGCAACGTCGTGTCCCGTCGAAAGTACTCCTGCAGTCCGACCGTCTGGATCAGCCACAGCAGGCTGGTGCAACAGCCCATCCCGACGTGCTGGCAGTGGTCAATCCACTCGTCGGTGNCACTGTCGCGAAATGAACCGGCACGGCCNCCCAGCCGGGGCCTCGATTCGAGCAAAATTGCCGGTTGTCCGGCGGTTGCCAGTCCGACGGCGGCCGACAGGCCCGCCAGACCTCCACCGACGATGACCGTGCGGGAAGGAACTGGCTTTGCGGGAGGAGGCGAAGAGGGAGTCACGGCGACCACTGTAGCGANCTGGGAGTGAAAATCACCAAGTTACCGTGTGTGCGGTGTCGATTGACCGTGGTTAGAATACCATGGGGTGGGTGAAGCACGGGGCCGACTGGAGGGGCCCCGNTGGAACGCTCTTGGACGCGCCGTGCGGCGCACGCGGTGTCGCTACTGACCGACCTGGTCTATCCGCGTCATTGTCCGTTGTGCGGAATGGATGGGCGGGGCGNGTTGTGCACCGGCTGTCGAGGACGGGTGGGCTGCGACCAGCGAAACCGTTGCCTCCGTTGCGGTCAGCCGGCCGGGCCGCACGTGGAGGCTGATGTCGAGACGGGGTGTTCACACTGCCAGCACCTCCCCCAGGCTTTTCAGAGAGTGGAACGATTGGGGCTCTACGAGGGTGGGTTGCGGGAGGCGTGTGTCCGGGGCAAGGGGGCCATCGCCCAGCCGTTGACCTGGGCATTGGGCGAGTGGTTCGGAGAGTGTCGGGGTGAGTCGCTGGCAGCCCTGGGGACCCGTCTGGTGGTGCCGGTTCCACAGCACTGGACGAAGCGGATCACCGCGGGGCACAACCAGGCCGAGACGCTGGCGGTGGTGCTGGGCCGCTACTTGCGTGTGCCGCTGGGCAGGCATATACTCCGCAAGACGCGTCGGACGCCCGACCAGTCGAGCCTGTCGGCCNCCAGTCGCCGAGCGAATCTCAACGGTGCGTTTCGCGTCCGGCGGCGTGCCAGGCTTGAAGGGCTTCACGTGTTGCTGGTGGACGATGTCCTGACAACTGGCACAACGGTCCACCAGGCGGCCCGGGCACTGAAGCAGGGAGGCGTCGGTCGGGTCAGCGTGGCTGTCCTGGCCGTGGTGCCGGTGGCTGCCAATCGTCCCACCTGTTCACCGGTTGATTGACTCAAATTCTGGCAATCCGGCGATGGCTCACAATTCCACCGATGATGTCCCTGCCACCGGCCCCTCGACCAGGTCGGGCAAGCGATCGGCAGCCACGAGGTTCTTCCTCCGGGGACTTTCGATCAGCCTGCCGCCGATCTTGACCGTGGTTATCGTGCTGTGGCTGGCCGAAGGGGTCAACACCTACATCATCCACCCAACCAGCGTGGGCGTGGAGTGGGCCATCGCAAAAGTGATCGATTCGTCGAAGCCGGTGAAGGACCTCCACGTCGTGGAGGGGGCCCCGCCGTTGCAGGGATGTGGGACCAATTATCGAGTCAACAGCGAGTTGTTCGATACGATCGCCAAGCGGCGGCGCGAGGAGGGAGTGGATGCTNTTGTGCCCGAGTGGCTGTTGACCGAGATGGACCAGGTCTATGTCGTGATCAATGTCGAGCGGGCCATTCCGTATGCTGATCACCAGTTTGTCGTTCGGAACACCACCGCNGGCGAGATGCCCCGAAGTGCCGTTGGGATCTACATGGTGATTGCCCGTTTCCGGCACTTCCGTGGGCAGTTGCTGCTGAGTGCATTTGCCGTCTCGATTTTGGTCATCGTCCTGTATTTTCTCGGGCAACTGGTCACGAATCGACTGGGAGCGTGGGGTGTGCGGAAGTTCGAGTCGGCACTGGTCGGACGGGTGCCGCTGGTGAGCAACGTCTATTCGTCAGTCAAGCAGGTCACCGATTTTCTCTTCACCGAGCGGACGATCGAGTACAACCGGATCGTGGCGATCGAGTATCCTCGCCGGGGGATCTGGTCGCTGGGTTTTGTGACCGGCGAGAGCATGTTGGAGATGACCACCGCGGCTGGAGAACCGCTGGTCACGATCCTGGTTCCCACGTCGCCGATGCCGGTGACCGGTTACACGCTCAACGTTCCCAAGAATGAAATTGTCGACTTGAACATCACGATCGACCAGGCCTTTCAGTTCTGCATTTCCTGTGGTGTCCTGGTGCCCGANAACCAGAAAGTGACCCCCGAATCATTGCAGAAGGCCCTGGCTCTCCGGTTGACCGGAGATGGAGAACAGTCGGTGGTGACACGGCCATCGGAGGATGTTCCCCCGGTGGAAATGGGTGAGAGTGCAGCCGACGTCGATTCTGACGATGGCGAGTTTGCCGAAGGAGAATCGGCGTGACTGATTCGGAGCCTGATGGCACCGTGGTGGTGCGGATCGCCACAAGAGCGAGTCGCCTGGCGCTCTGGCAGGCTCATCACGTTGCTGAACTGCTGCGGCTCTCCGAGCCTGGTGTGATCGTCGAGTTGGTCGAGGTCAGCACCGAGGGGGATCGTGACCGGGTTCGCCGGTTGGATGCCATGGGGGGGACGGGCGTGTTCACGCGGGAAGTGCAACAGGCGGTTCTCGACGGTGAAGCCGACCTGGCTGTGCACAGCCTGAAGGACCTGCCGACGGTGGCCATCGACGGGCTGGTGCTGGCAGGTGTTCCCGGGCGAGCGGAGTCCGGTGATGCGGTGGTTGTCTCGCAACCGGTCGCCTCGCCCGAGGCTCTTGATGGCGGCCTGGAGACGATCGGGGTCGGCGCCCGTGTTGGGACTGGCAGCCCGAGACGACAGGCGCAGATTCGTCACCGTCGACCAGATCTCGAGGTGGCCGGGATTCGTGGCAATGTGGAAACCCGGTTGCGGAAACTCGACGAGGGGGAGTTTGACGCGGTGGTGCTGGCCGTCGCTGGACTCGACCGGTTGGAATTGTCCGACCGGATCACGGCGGTGTTGGATCCCGAGATTGTCTTGCCCGCGGTTGGGCAGGGGGCCCTGGGGCTGGAGTGCCGTGACAATGATCCGGCGACAATTGGTCGCCTGGAGGCGATAAGTGACCCGNCGGCCCGACGGGCAACGCTGGCTGAGCGTGCGATGCTGGCCCGGTTGCGTGCCGGTTGNCACGCTCCGGTTGGTGTGCGAAGTGGAGAGACCGACGGCCGCC
This sequence comes from Planctomycetaceae bacterium, assembly GCA_002724415.1. Classification (GTDB taxonomy): domain Bacteria; phylum Planctomycetota; class Planctomycetia; order Planctomycetales; family Planctomycetaceae; genus UBA8437. The sequence continues at coordinate 2,900 of PBOU01000035.1, read as the reverse complement.
TGTGGCTACACGGTGTTGTGCTGGATCCCGGTGGCACTCAGCGAGTGGAATCTTGCTCCGAGATGGAAGCCGGGACCGGCGATGCCGCCGAGTCACTTGGTGTTGCGGTTGCCGATGAATTGCTGGTTGCCGGAGCCGCCGAGTTGATTTCGGCTGACGGCGGAACCGAGAAGTAGGCGTTTTCGCTCAACGGACGATTCTGGTTTTTTCTCCAGAGTCGGTGTGGTCGCAATTCATGGGCGACGTTGGCAGGGTGCAGTGCCTGGGCGACCGGGTGGTCGCAGCCACAGCCCAGGNCGAGCAACGCCGACGCCAGAAANGCCACGGGGCCAGTGGCACGCAGTGTTTTGCCATCNGAAACGGGAACGGTTGGCATCGGGGCGGCCGAAACGGATCGCGAACGGGGGCAGCACGCCGCGGCAGCTTAGTCGAAGCTGGCCAGAGACACCAAGAGCGTTTCCCGGACGGGGTTTACCAGAGCGTGTAACCTCCGTCGATGACGATCGAGGCACCGGTGATATAGCGGGAGGCGTCACTGGCCAGGTAGACGGCCAGCGGTCCGAGATCCTCGGGTTGTCCGAAGTCGCCGGCGGGCACCTGTTGTTTGAATGTCTCGATGATGGTCGGATTTTGGGCAGCCCATTTGACGTTCGGCTCGGTCATGAAACCGCCCGGACAGATGGCGTTGACTGTGACGCCGTGAGGAGCCCAGTCGGCGGCTGTCGCCCGGGTGAAGTGGATCACTGCCGCNTTGGAAGTCTCGTAGCTACGGCCGCCAATGTCACGGTTGACGACCATGCCCGAGATCGACGCGATGTTGATCACTCGGCCCGCGCCTTCCCTCGCCACCATCGCCCCGCCAATCAGCTTGGTGCACAGGAAGGTGCTGTTGAGATTGAGATCGAGGATTCTCAGCCATTCGTCCAGCGGCATCTCGGTAGTGGGGATGTCGATCCGGCGGCCGCCGACATTGTTGATCAGAATGTCGATGGGACCGTGTTCCTGCAGCGCCGACTGGCAGGCGGCCTCGCACTGGTCGAGTTGTCCGATGTCGGANTTGATGGTGATCGCCTGCTGTCCCCGTTCGCGAATGTCCTCGGCAGTCGCTTCAAGACTCTCGGAGTCGCGACCGACCAGGATCACGTCAGCCCCGGCCTCCGCACACGCCAGCGACATCTCGCGTCCGAGTCCACGGCTGCCCCCCGTGATGAACAGGCGTTTGCCATCAAGTCGAAATCGATCCAGTACGTTCATTGTGAGTCACCTTGGTTGTCGGGGATGTCTTCATCAGGGGGAGGAAAGCGGTTCGCTGGATCGGCCGGTGATGTGGATCGGGCATAAAGGTGCACGTCCATATCCTGGATTGTCCAGCAGTCCATCTTGTTCCAGTCATCGGGTATGTCGAACGATGATTCGGTCGGTGTTCTGAGAACCAGGATCGCCTCGTCGCTGGTGGTGTCCTTGCGAGCGAGTCGTTGCAGCGAGCGGAATAGTGGTGAGCGATCGATGAGGCGGGGAATCATNGCGAAAGGGGGGTCACAAAAGACCAGGTCAAAGGGCAGCAGGTGGTCAACGTTTTTTGGCCGGAATGAACAACGGAGCATATCGGTCTTCCAGCACAGGCAGTCGTCGACGACGCCGATGCGTTCGACATTTTTCTTGAGCACCTCATGGACCCGCCGTTCAGCTTCCACAAAAACGACCGAACGAGCTCCCCGGCTGAGAGCCTCCAGGCCGATCGTTCCGGTCCCTGCAAACAGGTCGGCCACCTTGCGGCCGGCGACCAGATCCAGGTCACCGAGTCGCTGGAAGAGGATCTCCTTGAGCAGGTCAGGAATCGGCCGGGTGGTATTGCCCGGTGGCGAGAGAATCTTCCGGCGTCGATACTGTCCGGCCACGATTCTCAATGCTGTTTCTCCTGCTGTCGGGGTGCTGAATACTCCAAGGTGACGGGAGTCGACGCGCTGGGCAAGTCCGTCGGGCGTGAAAAATGAGGCGAATTCAGGAGCCTCAGCACGAGAGGTGTTGCGTGGCTGAAATGGCCGAATATGGAGCCAACCGAATTAAAGTCGTGGAAAAACGTCGAGAATTCGTTGACAACATCGGGCTTCGTGAGTTTACTACGCCACCATGTGGGGTGCGTTGGCAGCCCACACGGATGTCGAGACAATGAGAGAGGAGCTCACACATGGCTGGTAAGGCGATGACTAAAACCCAAGTTCTGTCGAGCTTGGCCGAATCAACGGGCCTGTCCAAAGGTCAGGTCAGTGATTTTATTGAGGCGCTCGGAGCATTGATCGGAAGCGAGCTCAATGCCGGGAACCCGTTCAATGTGCCTGGCTTGATGAAGGTCACTACCCGAGTCAAGGCGGCCGTTCCGGCTGGTCCACGGACCAACCCGTTCACGGGCGAGACGAAGATGGGCGAAGCCAAGCCGGCTCAGACCATCGTCAAGGTACGCCCGCTGAAGGGGCTCAAGGATTCTGTGGCGCCCCCTGCTTAGAGAGTCCAGTGATGGACTGGGCGGACGGTCGAGACTACTCGGCCGATCCGCCCTTGGGTAATTTTTTGCCGATTTCGCTGTGCGCGCGGACGTTTGACGTCTTCCGGACTAGCCGCTGTAAGTGAAACAACGTAAGTTGCTTTTCTGGCTTCAGTTAGGTCAATTGCCGTCCTGCAGCATATCGTTCCGGTCCAGGTGTGCTGCGCCAATTGCATCCAGTGTCGGGTTGTCAGGTAGTTGACCGACGTATCCCGGCTCCTTAGAATATTTGCGCCTCGAGTTGGGGCCTCATTCTACTGTCTGATCAAGCGAATGGCCCTGTTTTGTGGGTCGATTGGGATGTGGGGAGAGGGGCCACGAGGGGCATGTAATCACCCAGGTGGTCAAACAGACTGTT